>DATARN010000017.1:0-26210 GCA_036264135.1 Acidimicrobiales bacterium | reverse complement strand
GCAATGAGAAGCTGCATCCCGGCATGGTCACGGCCCTGGTCGTCCTGATGGCCGGCTGTGTTGGCTTCGGGGTCCTCCCCGAGGCGGTGCTGGCCCACGTGGCGGCGCCGGCCGCCGGTGCCCTGGCGGGCGGCGCCCGGTACGGCCACAACCTCCTCGCCGGCGGCCTCCACGCCGGGGCGTCCTTGCCGGTGCCGGCGGTGACGTTCTCCTACTTCAGCGGGGTGGAGTTGGCCATCGTGGCCGTGACGCTGGTCCTGGCCGCGGCGGTGTTCCGATGGGCCCAGACGGCCGACTTGGACGGCGGCGTGGTGGGCGCCATCCGCTCGGTGCAGACCGGCTCGGTGAACGACTACGCCGCCTACTTGGTGGTGGGACTGGTCGTGACGGTCGTGGCCCTGGCGGTGGCGTAGCGGGCGGGCGGGCGGGCGGGGCCGGAGGCGGGCCGCCGGGCCGGGGCCGATGCCGGCGGGCCACCTAACTCTGGATACGTGGTCGAATTGGACCTATGGACGTCTCATCGTTCCTTCTCGAACTGTACGGTCGCATCCCGCCGCTGGCCGAAGGGGCGGTGGACGGCCTTGACCCCGACCAGCTGGTGCAGCCGCCGGCGCCGGGCGCCAACACCATCGCCTGGCTGGTCTGGCACGTGGCCCGGGTCGAGGACCACCACCTGGCCGGCATCACCGGGGCCCCCCAGGTGTGGGTGCGGGGCGACTGGCCCGACCGTTTCGGGTTGGCCGCCGACCCGTCGAACACCGGATACGGGCACGGTTCCGAGGACGTGCTGGCGGTCCGGCCCAAGACGGGCGACGACCTGTTGGCCTATCTCGACGCCGTGCACCGCGTTCTGAGGCCCGTCATCGGCGCCCTCGTTCCCGACGACCTCGACTGGATCGTGGACCGGCGGTGGGATCCTCCCGTAACCCTCGGCGTGCGGCTGGCCAGCATCGCCGACGACAGCCTCCAGCACCTGGGCCAGGCGGCGTACGCCCGGGGCCTGCTGGGCGCCTAGCCCCGGCCTCCGGGCGTCGGCGGGGGCCGGCCGGGCCGGCGGGCGAGGGTGGGCCGTTTGTCTGGCCGGGGTGGGCCGGGGTGCCTTCGAGATTCTGTGTGGACTCCGGGCGTACCGGTGCGCCCGGAGGCTTCACAGTTGGCCCGGCGCCGGCGGATGGCCGCCGCTGCTGCGCCTTCTCCGGCGTCAGTCCGCCTTGACTTCTCCGGCGTCAATCCAGGCCGACGGAGTTCACCCGTAGGGCCCGTTCTTCCTGACGGCGCACCTGGATCTGCCCGTCCTGGACTCGGGCCTGGTAGACGGGTTGGTTCACGGTGGCGGGTCCGTTGACCACCTCGCCCGTCGCCAGGTCGAAACGGCTGCCGTGCCACGGGCAACGCACGCAACCTCCCTCCATCTCACCGTCGGCCAGCGGGCCGCCACGGTGGCTGCAGCGGTTCTCGATGGCACAGATCTCGCCGTCGAGGCGGACAAGGAACAGGTTGGCGCGGCCGGCGGTCACCGTCATCCCGCCCTTGTCGGGTAGGTCGTCCAAGGCGGCGACCGTCGCCCAATCGCCCGGTCCCGAATGGAAGGAATTGGTGTCGACCCCCACCCCTTCGACGTAGGCCAGGTGGCCGCCCAGGTAGCCGGCGCCGGTCGCCACCGCCATGCCCGCCAGGGCCAGGACGGTTCCCGCTCGCCCCGGGCGACGACGAGCCCACCACGACGCCCCGTACAAGGCCACGGCGACGGAGTTGAGCGTGGCGTGGGTCGCGCCGACGCGTTGCTCGGCGCCGTCGGTGTCCGACCAGTCGGCCAGTCCGCACAGTGCCGCCGGCAGGGCGGTCAGCACCCCGAGGCCCACCAGGCGCCGGGCGGCGGGCCCCGAGGAAACCCCTCCCATCAGGTCGAGCACCGACGCGCTGGTCCACGACCCGATCGGCACCATCACCGCGATGGGATGCACCGGGTGCCCCAACCAGGTGCCGCTGAGGACGTCCTTTAGCGCTCCGGACGGGATCGTCCGCCTGGCCACCTGGTTGAGTGGTTGGCCAACCCGATCGATGTTCTTCTGGTGCTCCAGCCAATCGGTCAACCTCGACAATCGCATGGAGGTCGTGTTCCCGCCGTTGCCGTGCGTTAAGCGCCTCGGCCGGGCGAGGTAGGCGTCAGATGGCCGGCCGCCCAGCGGCCCAGCTCGGTCAGGGCGGGACGCAGGGCCTCACCGCAGGGTGTGAGGCGATACTCCACGCCGACGGGAGGCCCGTCGAGCACGCGCCGCTCGACCAGGCCCGCCGAGATCAGCTCGTTGAGCCGGCCGGAAACCATTCGCTCGCTGACCCCTGGGATGGCCCGGCGCAACTCGGCGAAGCGGGTCGGGCCGTGAAGCAGGGTGACGATGATCAGCCCCGTCCAACGCTTGCCCAGCAGCGCGAATACCGGTGTCAGCGCCTGGCAGCTCGTCGGCTCCGGCTGGTTGTTCGGCACCGCTCCTTAGCATAGCACTTGAAAAAGATTAGCTACTAGACTAGAAATAGCTACATCCCTTTCGTAAAGGAGAACCGCGTGAAGCGTGACCTTGGAACGCTCGCCCTCCGCGTAACCGTCGGCGGTTACATGGCGGTGCACGGCGCCCAGAAGCTGTTCGGCGCCTTCGACGGCCCCGGCCTGGATCGCGCCGGCGGCTTCTTCGAGCGTCTGGGCCTGCGTCCGGGCAAACCGATGGCCGCCCTAGCCGGCGGTTCGGAGTTCGTCGGCGGCGTGCTGACCGCCGCGGGACTCGGTGGCCCGGTGGGCCCGCTGGCCATCGCCGGGGCAATGACCGTCGCGGCCACGACCCACCTGGACAAGGGTCCCATGGGCCAGAAGGGCGGCTACGAGCTACCCGCGGTCGACCTGGCCGCGGTCACCGCCCTGGCGGCCACGGGTCCGGGCGGCTACAGCCTCGATCGCCTGTTCCGCATTCGGCTGCCCAAAGGCCTCATCCGCCTGTTCTTCCTGGGGACGGCCGGTCTCACCGGGTACTGCGCCACCGCCGTGCTCCGCACCCGCAAGGAGCAGCAGCAGGGGGCGCCCCCGGTCGCGCAGCCAGCGCAGGCGACGCCCGCCGCCCCACCGACGGGCGCCGCCGCCGCGCCGACGGGCGCCGCCGCCGCGCCGACGGGCGCCACCGGCCCGGCGCCACGCTCGCCCGCCTCGTCGAACGGCGAAGTGATCACCGACGCCGAGGGCGCCAACATCTGACCGCTCGAGGACGGCCACCTGGCGCCGTCATCCGTCGCCACGGAAAATGTTGCTCCGGGAACCAAAACTCGGCGCCCCGTCGTCCTACCGGCGTTTCCTGTCGTCGGAACGATCGGAGTGTCCGCCCATGCGCCGCAACCTGTCCTTGCTGGTCCCTCTCCTGGCCGGCGGCTTGTTGTTCGCCAGCGCCGCGCCCGCCGGCGCCTGCGGCGGACTGGTTGCGCCCAACGGCGCGGTGCGCCTGAACCGCACGACCACCCTGGCGGCGTACCACGCGGGCGTCGAGCACTACGTCACCTCGTTCCAGTACGCCGGCGGCAGTGCCAACTTCGGCTCGATCATCCCCCTGCCGGGCGTTCCCTCCGACGTCTCTCGCGCCGGCAGCTGGACACTGCAGCGCCTAGAGCAGGAGGTCCACCCCTTGCCGCTGGGGGCCCTCGCCGTCGCCACGGCAAGCGCCAGCCCAGGGTCGGCCACGGTCCTCTTCCAGACGACGGTGGACGCTCTCGATATCACGGTGCTGAAGGGCGGCGGGGCCGATGTCCTGCAGTGGATCAAGGACCACGGCTACTTCATCTCCGACGACGCCCCGGCGATGCTGGACTTCTACGCCCAGCGCAGCCCGATCTTTTTGGCGGCCCGTTTCGACGCGTCACGCGCCGCCGCCCTCCAGCAGCAGGCGGGCGACGGCACGCCCATCCAGATCACCATCCCGACGCCCAACCCGTGGGTTCCCCTGCACATCCTGACGCTGGCCAAGATCCCCGCCGCCCCCATCCAGGCTGACGTCTTCCTGCTGACCGACCATTCGCCGGCCCTGCTCGGACTCGACCCCGGCGTCAATGTCACCGCCGGCGAGCCGGCGACGGCGCGCCTGTTGAGTGACCTGCGCTCGGACAAGAACAGCAGCTGGGTGCCGGACTCGGCGTGGTTGACGTACATCACGATCAACAGCACGGCCGCTCAGGTCCGCCACGACCTGGCCATCGACACCACCGGCGCCAGCCATCCCTCGGCGGTCCAAGCGGGGTTCTTCACCGCCGCTACCGCACCGCAGCCGAGGGTCGTGGCGTTGGATCCGATCAGCGATCCGGTCGCGCCCGCCACCCCGTGGGCGTGGGCCTTCGCCGGGCTGTTCGCCGTCGCCCTGGTGGTGATCCTCGCCTGGTGGACGGTGGCCAACCGGACCCGCCGAACCTGACCCCACTACCGTGAGGCGGTGGAGTTCGGACTTTCCGCCACCGCCGCCGCGTGCCGCGAGCGCCTGCTGGCGTTCATGGACGAGCAGGTGTATCCCGCCGAGGCCGTGTACCGCCAGCAGATGCTCGCCCTCGGCGACCCCCACGGGGATCCGCCAGTCATCGCCGCCCTGACGGCCGAGGCCCGCAGGCGGGGACTGTGGAACCTGTTCCTGCCGGGCGTGCTGAGCAACGTTGACTACGCCCCGCTGGCCGAGATCATGGGACGGTCGTTGTTGGCCCCCGAGGCCTGCAACTGCTCGGCGCCCGACACCGGCAATATGGAACTGCTCTCGCTGTTCGCCACGCCGGAGCAGAAGGATCGGTGGCTCGAACCGCTCCTCGACGGCCGGATCCGTTCGGCGTTCGCCATGACCGAACCGGACGTCGCCTCCTCGGACGCCCGGAACATCGCCTGCCGCATCGAGCGCCACGGCGACGAGTACGTCGTCAACGGGCGGAAGTGGTGGATCTCCGGTGCTGCGTCTCGCCGGTGCGCGGTGTTCATCGTCATGGGCAAGACCGACCCCGGCGCCCACCCCTACCGCCAGCAGTCAATGGTCCTCGTGCCCGCCGACACGCCGGGCGTCACGATCGTGCGCAGCCTGCCGGTCTTCGGCTATGCCGACCGAGAAGGGCACTGCGAGGTGGTGTTCGAGGAGGTACGGGTCCCGGCGACGAGCATCCTCGGCGAGGAGGGCGGCGGCTTTGCCATGGCCCAGGCCCGCCTCGGCCCGGGCCGCGTCCATCACTGCATGCGGGTGATCGGGGTGGCGGAACGAGCCCTGGAGCTGATGTGCCAACGGGTCCACCGGCGCACGGCCTTCGGCAAACCACTCGCCGAGCAGGGGGTCGTCCAGCAGTGGATCGCCGACGCCCGCATCGAGATCGACCAGGCCCGGTTGTACACCCTTCACGCCGCCTGGCTGATGGACACCGAGGGTAACCAGGCGGCGCGCACCGCGGTGTCGGGCATCAAAGTGGCGGCGCCCCGCATGGCGTTGCGGGTCCTGGACCACGCCATACAGGCACACGGGGCGGCCGGTATCGGCGACGATTTCCCGCTGGCCTGGATGTACGCCCACGTCAGCGCCCTGCGCCTGGCCGACGGCCCCGACGAGGTCCACCAGGGTGTGGTGGCCCGCCGGGAGCTGCGCCAGTGGCAACCGTGACAGACGCCTTCGACCGGGCCGCCCCGGTCCGCCCGGAGGATGCCTTTGATGACCCCGCCGCGGTCCGGCCGGAGGACGCCTTCGATCACCCCGCCGCGGTGCGGCCGGAGGACGCCTTCGATGTGGCCGCCGCCCACGCCTGGCTGGCCGCCCACGTCGACGGGCTGGCCACTCTCCCCCCGCCGGCGGTTCAGCAGTTTCCGGGCGGCGCCTCGAATCTCACCTACCTGCTGCGCTACCCGGCCCGGGACCTGGTGCTGCGCCGACCGCCGGCGGGCCACAAGGCGGCGTCGGCGCACGACATGGGCCGGGAATTCCGGGTGCAACGCCAGCTCAAGGGCTGGTACCGCTACGTCCCCGACGTGCTGGCGCTCTGCGACGACCCGGCCGTCATCGGCTCGGTCTTCTACGTCATGGCCCGGGTGGAAGGGATGATCCTCCGGCGAACCATCCCGGTGGCGGTGGCGCCGGCGGACGCCCACGCCCTCGGGCTGCGCATCGTTGACTGCCTGGTGGAGCTGCACCGGATCGACCCGGCGGCGGCGGGGCTGTCCGACCTGGGGCGCGGTGCCGGGTACGTGGCCCGGCAGGTGGCCGGCTGGGCCGAGCGCTACCGCAGAGCGCGGACCCCGAACGTCCCCGAGTACGAATGGCTCATGGCGTGGCTCGACGACCACCGGCCGGCGGACGTCGCCACCTGCCTAATCCACAACGACTTCCGCCTGGACAACCTGGTCCTCTCCGCCGACCTGAACGTCCTCGGCGTCTTGGACTGGGAGATGGCCACGCTGGGCGACCCGCTGATGGACGTGGGCGGGGCGCTCGCGTACTGGGTCCAGGCCGACGACGACGAGATCTTCCAGCAGTTCCGGCGACAGCCGAGTGACCACCCCGGCATGCCCACCCGAGCCGAGCTGGCTGACCACTATTGCGCCCAGACGGGCTTGGTCGTGCCCAACTGGGCGTTCTACCAGGTGTTCGGACTCTTTCGGTTGGCCGTCATCATGCAGCAGATCTACTACCGCTACTTCCACCGTCAGACCACCAATCCCGCCTTCGCCGACTTCTGGATCCTTGTGGCCCACCTCGAGGACCGCTGCCGCGCCCTGGTGTCTTAGCCGTCCGGGTCCGTAGCCGGCCGGTCCTGGCCGTCCGGGTTCCTAGCCGTTCGGGGGACTCGCGCCAACCGGCGGGGACTGGCGCCGCCGCCGGGCCGCCAGCGGCCTCGCATTCCACCGGCACGATTACGACATCTGGAGGACGGCCCAGCCCGTCGCGGCGGCCGGAACTGTGAACGTTCAGCGTTCTCAGCACCGTGGTGACCGTATGTGGTTAGAAAGGATTCCGAGAACCACGAATGCTCACAGTTCCGGGTCCTACGGGGCGTACCGGTGCGGCGGGGCCGGGGGCGCGAGGGGGTGTCATGGATTTTGGGTGTGTACACACCCAAAATCCGTGACACCCCCCTCTCGGCGCTAGCCAAGGCGGTAGATCGCGGTGTCCGAGGAGAAGTAGAGGGCGTGATTAGGCCCCTCCTTCACGTCCAGCAAGCAGGTGCTCGGCCCGGCGGTCTCGTTGCCGTGCGGCGCCCCGGGGGTGAAGACGAGCATGCCGCCGGTGTGGCTGCAGGCGACCAGGTGGTTGGCGTAGCCCGCCGGGCCGGCGGCGTCCACGAAGGTGGCGCCGGTGGGCACAACGGTCGTCGTTTCGCTGCTCCAGTCCGGCGGCAGGAGGCCGGCGCAGGACCCTCCGGGGTTGGGATGGCCGTAGCCGTAGCAGCCGGGCCACTGGTAGCCCGCGCCGCGGGGGGCGGCGAAGATCACCGTGTCATACCCGGTGCCCGGGCCGCCGGGGATCTCGCCAGTGGGACCGTTGTTGGTGATCGCCAGCTGCCCGCCGGGGGAGAAGGCGATGCCGAAGGGGTTCCGTAGCCCGTAGACCCACACCGGGTCGCCGGCGCCGAAAGGGTTGTCGGTCGGCACCGTGCCATCGGTGTTGTAGCGCAGCACCTTGCCGCGGACGTCCTGGGTGTTCTGGGCGACCGTGCCGCCGGCGGTGTGCTCGTCGCCCAAGGTCACGTACAACTTGCCGTCGGGGCCGAACGCCAGGCGGCCCCCCTTGTGGCAGCAGTCCGAACCGGAGGGGAAGGTGAGCAGGACGGTCGCCCGGGTGCCGACACCGGCGCAGTCGGTCCACCGGATGACGTGCTGCTGGGTGCGGTTCGGGTCCGAATAGAAGGCGTACACGTAGTGGTTCTGGGTGAAGCCGGGATCGATGGCCACGCCGAGCAGGCCGCGCTCGCTGTAGCCGCCGCCGGCCTCGGTGGTCACCGTGGCCACGGTGGCGAATACCTTCGGCTGGCCGCCCTGGACGACGCGGACGGTTCCCCCCCGCTCGGTGAAGAAGAGTCGCCCGTCGGGCGCGAACGCCAGGGCGGTGGGGAAGTTGGCGCTGATCGTGCCTGCCGGCGGCGACTGGGCGGCCACGGTGCACGTGGCCGGTGAGGTCGTGACCGCCCCGCCGGTGGCCCCGCCGGTGGCCGCCGCCCCATTGCTCCCCGGCTCTGTGCTTGCAGCCCCGCTGGTCGCCGTCCCGCTGGTGGCCGGCCCTGCCGCCGGGGCTGTGGTGGCCGGGGTACCGGTCTCCCCGCTCACGCTGGGAGACGTGGTCGACGCCGCCGAATGCGACCGGGACACCGAGGATCCGCCGCAGCCTCCGAGCAGGGCCCCGACCAGGGCGAGGACGAGTCCGGCGACGAAGGGCCGGCGCCGGTCGATTACCCGATGCACGGTACCGTTGCCGGATTCCGTACCACTACGACGGGTCGACGGCCCTGATCGTCGTCGACGTGCAGAACGATTTCGCCGATCCCGTCGGCAGCCTGTACGTCCGCGGTGGTGAGGCGGTGCCGGCGCTGGTCAACGCCGAGATCGCGGCGGCCGTGGCAGCCGGCGCCGCGGTGGTCTACACCCAGGACTGGCACCCGCCGGTGACGCCCCACTTCCAGAAGGACGGCGGCATCTGGCCCGTCCACTGCGTGGCCCATACCTGGGGGGCGGAACTTCATCCCGACCTGCGGGTCGCCGGCCCTACGGTCTTCAAGGGAGTCGACGGCGAGGACGGGTACTCCGGCTTCACCGTGCGCGACACGCGCACCGGGCAGCGTCATGGGACTGACCTAGAGGAGCGGCTACGGGCCGCCCAGGTGACAACCGTTGTCATCGCCGGACTGGCCACTGACTACTGCGTGCGCGAAACGGCACTCGACGCGGTGGCCAAAGGGTTCACGACGGTGGTCCTCACCGATGCCATCCGGGCCGTCGATCTGGCCCCCGGTGATGGGGAACGGGCGCAGCAGGCGATGGCCGACGCCGGCGTGGTGCTGCAAGGCGGGACCTCACCGGCCTGATACCTCCTCGTTGAAGGCCTGGCGGATCCGGGCCATGTCCGCCTGGCCGGCGTCCTCGAGGCGCATCATGGCGTTGGCCGCGTTGATGTTGGCCCGGATGAGCTCGTCCAGCTTGAGCTGCACCGCCTGATCGTCGTGGTTCTGGGTGTGCTGGATGAGCACCAGCATCAGCAGGGTGACGAACGACAGCCCGATGGTCGCGCACAGCTCCCACCACCGCGGGAATCCGGCCAGCCAGCCGGTCGCCACCCACACCAGCAGGGCGACCATGACCCCGGTCGCCGCCCAGGCCGACCCTGACCAGTGGGTGATGCGCGCCGCCAGCCGGCTGTACCAGGATCGCTGGCGGGCGATCGCTGAGGCCACATGTTCGGGGCTTCCGTCGAGCACAAGGAGGTCCCTACCCAAATCACCGCCCGGCGTACAGTGCGGCGATGTCGATACTGCTTCGGGGCGGCCGAGACGCCGGCGGGACCCGGCGGGACGTCGCCGTCGATCCGGCGACCGGAACGATCACCGCTACCGGGGAAGACCTTGCCGCCGCGGGCGACGTCGTCGACTGCACGGGCATGGTGATCCTGGCGGCCCCGGTGGAGCCGCATGCCCATCTCGACAAGGCGCTCTCGGGCCTGGCCGCGCCCAACCCGGCAGGCGATCTGGAAGGGGCCATCGCCGCCTGGCACGCCCACTGGCCGGACCTTCGTCACGACGATCTGGTGGCCCGGGCCACGACGGCTGTGGAGACCATGGTGCTGCGGGGGACGACGACCATCCGCAGCCACGTCGACGTGGGCGAGGCGTTGGGGCTACGGGCGGTGCGGGCCCTGATCGAAGTCCGCGACGAAATGCGGCGCCGGGGCGTGGCCGACATCCAGCTCGTCGCCTTGGTCGCCAGTCCCCTCAGCGGCAGCGGAGGCGCCGAGCACCGCCGGCTGCTGGACGAGGCGCTTGATCTGGGCGTCGAGGTGGTGGGTGGCGTGCCGTACCGCGATCCCGACCCGGAGGCGTGCACCCGGCTGGCCGTCGACGTCGCCGGCCGGTACGGCGCCGCGGTCGACCTGCACTGCGACGAGACCCTCGATCCCCAGGTGGCAGATGTCCGCCGCTTGGCCCGTATGAGCGTCGAACGCGGCCTCGGCGGCACCGTCACCGCCAGCCACTGCGTCAGCCTCGGGGTGCAGACCGAGGACGAGCAGGCGGCCACCGCCGCGGTGCTGGCAGACGCCGGCGTGGCCGTCGTGGTGCTGCCCCAGACCAATCTCTACCTGCAGGGCCGGCAGCACCGGGTGGCGCCGCCGCGGGGGCTGACCGCTGTCCGGGCGCTGCTCGATGCCGGCGTGACCGTGGCGGCGGGCGCCGACAATGTGCGCGACCCGTTCTGCTCGATGGGCCGCATGGACGCCCTGGAAACCGCCGCCTTGCTGGTGATGACCGCCCACCTCTCGCCGGCCGAGGCGTGGGCAGCCTGCACTAGTGGCGCTCGGGCGGCGTTGGGCCTGCCTCCGGTGACGGTCGCGGCCGGGTCGCCGGCGGAGCTGCTCGCCGTCGAGGGCGCCTCGCTCGCCGACGCCATGGCGGGAGCGGGGGAGCGGCGCATCGTGGTCCACGCCGGGCGAGTGGTGGCCCGCACCACCGTCGAGCGGTGCCTGCTGCCCGATCCACAGAGTTCCGGGCGAAAGTAAGAATCTGCCGCCGGTCCATCGGCCCGGCGACGAACTCGAGATTCGGCCGGTCAGTCCATACGGGATGCAAATCCCCCCCGAAGTCGAAGGGGCCGGCGAAACAACCTCGAAATGTGGTGTCGGGCAAGATGTCGCCTGTGCCCGACGGAGATGTCCCCGCCCCCGACGTCGAGGCCTACGCCCGGGCGGCGGCGGCGGCCCTCGGGCTGGCAATAGATGACGCCTGGTGGGGCGGCGTGACGCGCCATCTCGAGGTCATGCTGTCGCGGGCCGCGTCTCTCGAAGCCTTTCCCATCGAGCTGCCCGACGACAGTGCTGCGGTCTTCCAGCCGTGACCTCCTCAGGGGGGGACGGATTGGCGATCGCCGAGCTGGTTCGTGCCGGGGTGACCACTGCGGCCGCGGCGGCCGAACACGCCCTGGCCATGATCGAAGCGGCCGACGACAAGGTGAACAGCTTCACGGCGGTGCTCCACGTCCGGGCCCGCAGCGACGCCGCCCGCGTCGACGCCCTGGTCGGGGCCGGTCACGACCCGGGCCCGTTGGCCGGAGTCCCCTTCGCCGTCAAGAACCTGTTCGACGTGGCCGGACGGGTCACGGTCGCCGGCTCCCGGATAAGCCGTGACGACCCACCGGCGACCGCCGACGCCGTGGCGGTGGCCCGGATGTGCCAGGCCGGGGCGGTACTCGTCGGCTCGCTCAACATGGACGAATACGCCTACGGCTTCACCACCGAGAACTCGCACTATGGCCCGTGCCGCAACCCCCATGACCTGGGCCGCGTCGCCGGCGGGTCGTCGGGCGGCTCCGGGGCGGCGGTGGCGGCCGGGTTCGTTCCCATCAGCCTCGGCTCGGACACCAACGGCTCGGTTCGGGTGCCCGCCGCCCTGTGCGGCGTGTTCGGGCTGAAGCCCACCTACGGCCGCATTTCCCGGAGCGGGATGTACCCGTTCTGCCCCAGCCTGGATCACGTCGGCGTGTTAGCGAGATCGGTCCGGGACCTGGCGGCCAGCTACGACGTCCTCCACGGTCCCGATCCTGCCGACCCGGCGACCATCGGGCGGAGCCCCGCGGCTGTGACACCGGCCCTCGGCGAGGGCGTCGACGGGCTGCGCCTGGCCGTGCTGGGCGACTACTTCGCCCGGGGAGCGAGCGACGTGTCCCTGGCCGCGGTGGCGACGGTGGCCGCGGCGCTCGGCATCGACCGCGAGGTCGGCTTCGCCGAGGCCGCCCGGGCCCGGTCGGCCGCCATGATCATCACCGCCTGCGAGGGCGCGGAACTGCACCGCGCCGACCTGCGGACGCGCCCCGGCGAGTTCGATCCCATGACCCGCGACCGGTTCCTGGCCGGGGCCCTGGTGCCGGCAGGGGCGTATGTCACTGCCCAGCGTTTCCGCCGCTGGTTCCGGAACGAGGTCAGCCGCGTCCTGGCGTCGGTGGATGTCGTGGTGGCGCCGACCACTCCTTTTCCCGCCCCGCTTATCGGCCAGCGAGAGGCGGTCGTGGACGGCCAGACGGTCCAGACCCAGCCCTATCTGGGCTGCTTCACCCAGCCCCTGTCGTTCATCGGCCTGCCCGTGCTGAGCATCCCCGTGGCCGCCGCCCGCGGGGCAGAGGCCGACAGCGGCCTGCCGCTCGGGGTGCAGCTGGTCGCCGCCCCTTACCGGGAGGCGGCGCTGGTGCGGGTCGCGGCCGAGCTCGAGCGGCGGGGCGTCGCGGTCGTCCCCGAGCCCGCCGTCCACTCGTGGAGGTAAACCATCCCGAGGTCGTCGCCGAGGTGCGGTCGGCGTTCGACCGCTACGAGACGGCCTTTGTGACCAACGACGTGGCGGTGCTCGACGAGTTGTTCTGGGCCAGCCCGGTGGCAGTCCGCTTCGGGGCGGGGGAGAACCTTTACGGTCACCAGGCCATCTCGGAGTTTCGGAGCCGGCGGCCGGCGACCGACCTGGGCCGGCAGCTGCTGCGGGTCGAGATCGTGACCTTCGGCCGTGACTTCGCCGTGGCGTCGGCGGAGTTCCGTCGGCTGGCGTCCGGGCGGACCGGCCGCCAGCAGCAGTCCTGGGTCCGGACCGATGACGGCTGGCGGATCGTCGCGGCGCAGGTGTCGCACCTCACGCCTCCGGAGGCTCAAAGTTGACTAATCCGATCTTTTTAGTAGAGTATGAACGGATTAGCCAAGGCTCATAGGAACAGGAGAACTCCACCATGGCCGTGACCGACGAACTGCTGGCCCATAACGATGCGTACGCCGCGGCGTTCGACAAGGGCGACTTGCCCTTGCCCCCGGCCAAGAAGGTCGCCGTCCTGGCGTGCATGGATGCCCGTCTCGATCCCGCCCGGGTGCTGGGGCTGCAGGAGGGCGACGCCCATGTCATTCGCAACGCCGGCGGCGTCGTCAGCGAGGATGCCATCCGGTCGCTCGTGATCAGCCAGCGGCTGCTTGGCACCGAGGAGATCATCCTCCTCCACCACACCGATTGCGGCATGGTCACCTTCACCGACGGGGCGGTCAAAGATGCCATCGAGGCCGACACTGGTATCCGCCCTTCCTTCGCCCTTGAGGCTTTCCCCGACGCCGATGCCGACGTGACGCAGTCGATCCGGCGGATCCAAGCCAACCCGTTCATCCCCCGCAAGGACCGCGTTCGGGGATTTGTCTACGAGGTCGAGACCGGGAAGCTGCGAGAGGTTTGAACCACCCGTGCCTGCCTGGCTGGGTTAGCTGTCGCCCAGCCAGGCAGGGGCGGCGTCGAGCAGGTAGCGGCTGACCGCCAGGCAGCGGTCGAACACTTCGCACAGCAATTCCTCGCCTCCGAGGATGCGCGCCAGAGAGATCTGCTGGCGGGCCACCACGGTGAGGCGGCGTTCGGCGGCATCGGTGGCCGAGGCGAAGGAATCGATGGCCGATACCTCGAGGGGGAGGTCGATGCCACCGACGCCGGCCAGATCGATGGCCAGGCGCAGCAGGTCGGGCCCGTTCGGCAGGGGCGGGAGGGCCCAGGTGAAGGTCAGGGGGAAGTTGAACTCGTCGGGCGGATCGGCCTCCTCGGGCAGCACGACCACCGTGTCCTCAAAGGCCAAAAGGGTTCGGGGGTCTACCTCCAAGCTCAGGTGCAGGTCCAAGGGTCCCCCGCAGCCCTCCTCGGGGTGAAGATCGACCTCCCACGCCTGACGTAGCGAGTAGGTCTCGACGAAGTGGCGCTCGTCGTGGACGTGGAATCCGTGGTCAACCGCGTGGTCCTTCAGTTCCGCCACGTACCCGGCGACGTCGATAACAGCCACGTCGCTCAGGCTATCGGTGGCCGGTGACAGAAACCGGGGGAGAGGACGGCCGCTAGGGTCGCTCGCCGTGACGGTCAACGCCGAGAGCCTGGTTGAGATATTTCGGGAGGTGGCCGCCTCTATCAACCGGTCGCTCGCCGGGCTGGGCGACTGGGGTCTTGCGGGGACGCGCGAGGGCCAATACCGCAGCGACCTCGTGGCCGACGCCGCGGCGCTCGAGATCCTCGAGAGGGCGGGACTCGGCACCCTTTCCGAGGAGTCGGGCCTTCATCATCCCGAGCGAGAAGTTCTGGTCGTCCTCGACCCCGTCGACGGTTCCACCAATGCCTCCCGCGGCCTGCCGTGGTGGGCGACCAGCCTGTGCGCCCTGGACGCCGAGGGCGCGGTGGCCGCCCTGGTCGTGAACCAGGCAACCGGCACCTCCTTCGACGCCATCAGGGGTGGCGGCGCCCGCCGCGACGGCGACGCCATCCGGCCGTCGGGGGCGACGTCGCTCGACGAGTCGCTCATCGCCCTGTCCGGCCTCCCCGACCGCTATCTCGGGTGGAAGCAGTTCCGTGCCTACGGCGCCGCCGCCCTTGACCTGTGCGAGGTGGCGTGCGGCGGATTCGACGGCTACCTCGACTGCAGCGTCGACGCCCACGGACCGTGGGACTATCTCGGCGGCCTGCTGGTATGCGAGGAGGCGGGCGCGGTGGTCGCCGACGCCCACGGGCGCGACCTCGTCGTGCGGGGCCACGGTGACCGCCGCACCCCCGTTGCCGGGGCGACGGAGCGGCTCCAGGCGCAACTCGTGGCAGTTCGCGCCCAATTGTGAAAATAGCTTGACGCCTTCTTTTCTATCTGCTGCGATAGGGGAGTCCTTGGGGAAGGCCCCCGGACCCCCTGCGAACGCGAGAGGAGTCGTCGTGAAGCTGCGTACCTACGCCATGAAGCCGATGGGCGACGGCTACCGCGGCGCGGTCGCGGGCGCTCTCGCTATTTCACCGTGGGCCGGCTTTGGCGCTGCATCCCGAGTGCAGATGCGTCACACCGGTACCAACGGGCGGCCGAAGGGTCTGCCGGAAGGTTCGACTGTGTAACAGCCAGTCAAGCTTCCGCAGAAGGGCCCAGAGGCCGCCGGGAAATCCCGGTGGCCTTTTGTTTTGCCTGTTTTGCCTGACTTGCGAAGACCAATGAGAGGGGAACGTGCGAGATGTTCGGAAACCAACTGCTCAACGAACTGATCGACCAGGCCGGTCTTCGCGTGTCGTGGACCGACGCTCGCTGTCGTGATGGCGCGGGAACGATGACCGCCCTGTTCTTCTCCGAGCAGATCGATGACATCGCCCGAGCCAAGGCGATCTGTACCAAGTGCCCGCTGATCGACGAGTGCCTCGACGGGGCGCTGGAGCGGCGGGAGCCGTGGGGCGTGTGGGGTGGCCAGCTGTTCCTGAACGGCCACATCCTGGCCCAGAAGCGCAAGCGTGGTCGGCCGCCCAAGAACCCCCGGCCGGACATCGAGCTGAGCGCCTGAAAACCACAGGGGGAAAAGGGGGCCGTCTCCGCCCACGCGGGTCGGGTCCCCTGGGCGCGTAGGGGCGTAGCCTGCCGTTGTGGCCGACCAGCCTGTCATCATCGTTTCGGCCTGCCTGCTGGGCGTCGAATGCAATCATCGGGGCCTGGCCAGCCCGACGGCCGCCGTCGAAGAGCTGCGCGGCTTGGCCCGGCTGGTGCCGGTCTGTCCCGAGGTGGCCGGCGGACTGCCCACCCCCCGGACGGCGGCGGAGATCCAACCCGACGGCCGGGTGCTCACCGCCGGCCGCGACGACGTGACCGATTTCTACCGTCGGGGCGCGGCCCACGCCGTCGCCCTGGCCACGGCGACCGGAGCCACCCGGGCGGTCCTCAAGGCCCGCTCGCCTTCGTGTGGGTGCCACCAGGTGTACGACGGGACCTTCTCGCGGAGCCGGCGAGAGGGTGAGGGTGTGGCCGCCGCCGCCCTGCGGGCCGCCGGCTTGGAGGTCGTCTCGGAGGAGGATCTCGGGGTCCCTCACTAGCATGGCCTGTTCGGGCGCTTAGCTCAGTTGGTTAGAGCGCTGCCCTTACAAGGCAGATGTCGGGGGTTCGAGTCCCTCAGCGCCCACAACGAAACACAGGTCAGGGGCCATGTTTGGTCATCTCCTCGGCCAACGCCGTTTCGATCACCGACTTGGTTACCTGCTTGACACAGCCCGTCAGGGCCGGTCAACGACAACCGCTGCTCACGGGGCCAGGCGCACCAGCCCAGTCGCGGCCTGCTGCTCCGCCGAGACCTCCGCCGGCTTCCTCCTGCCCAAAAGGTGACTTCGCTTAGGGTTTCACCACAGAGCAAGGTCAACTGGAGCGATCCATCGGACGCTGGGGCCCGGGTGACGATCAGGAAATCCGTTCCGTCACGTAGTCGAATATGCCGGCGCTGCCCGAGCTAGTCGAATAGCGGAGCGTTGTGCCGTTCATTCCCGAGAAGGTAGCGACTCCGTTTGGCCCCGGCAGATCGAGCAGATCTTCCTTTGATTGCTCGTGAGCGCACAGATCGATTCCTGGGACGCGATACAGGATAGTCGGCTTGAGGGTGTCGGCGTCTTGACCCGAGTATGCGGTCACCTCATAGCCCGATACGACTGCGTCGAACACGAATGTCGCGTTGATGAGTTGTCTGTTGCCGGGCGATTGTACGACCTTGACGAGCGTTGGTGCTGCTGCGGGCCTTGGGGACGCACAACTGGACGGGAGGGTTATCGGTACCTTCGATTTCGCCTCCGGGCTGATTGACGTTGGGGTAGTCGGGTTGATAGAAGATGCAATCGACGCGCTCCCGGCAGATGGCCCTCCGGTTGATCGACACGACGAAAGGAAGATCATCGTGCATGCCACCAATATCGACCGCCTATAAAAGCAACTATTCACGTGGGCCCTCCCGTTTTTAGAACATGATCGTTGTGAGGTGCTGAAGGCACGCCGTGAGAGTTAGGGCTGCCCCACGCCGCGGACCAAGCTGTCGGAGGATTAAGATACAAAGTCGTCGCCATTACTCCCTGGAAATACGTTCCGCGGTAGGCAACTCGCAAACCCGCCCGGCGGAGGACTATCGGCCGGTGGGGCCTTTCCGCACACTGAAGGCCGTACACCGCCCGTGGGGCCGCGGTTCGGGTTCGTTGCGAATGGGTAGATGTGCCGCGGTTGCGCAGTCAGCCGATTCAGCGAGCGCGCTGTAGCGGAGGTGTCGGTTGTGCTGCGGGTCGGGCGTCGGTCGATGGCTGGGCAGGGCCGGCGAGACCCCGGGCGACGCTGGTGGCGCGCAGTGCCGCCGCTGCTCGTGGCGATCGCCGCATTGCTCGGCGTGACCGTGTTCCGCCCGCCGACCAGCGTCGCCCAGCTGGCCCCGCCAACACCGCCCACGCCCGATGCCGCTCGCGCCACCTTCCAGCGTGACTGCGCCGTCTGCCACGGCGCCGATGCCACCGGCACCAGTCGCGGTCCATCACTGCAAGGGGTGGGCCGGGCGGCGGTGGACTACGAGCTGACGACGGGCCGCATGCCGCTGCTGCCCAACTTCCGAACCGCCCGTTCACCCGAGAACCAGCCGCCGCTTGGCCAGGTCCTCCCCGCCCCCTCGGCGGCGTCGCGCCAGAGGCCGCCGGCCTACCCGCCGGCGCTGATCGCCGCTCTGGAGGACTACATCGCCTCCATCGCTCCCGGCGGCCCCGACATTCCCCAGGTCGACCTGGCGCAAGCCGACCTGGCGACAGGCGGTGAGCTGTACCGGTTGCAATGCGCCGCCTGCCACGAATGGGCGGGGGTTGGGGGCGCGCTGTACCAGCGGGAGGCGCCGGGACTGCACGGCGTCACGCCTACCCAGGTGGCGGAGGCGATGATCGTGGGTCCGGGCCAGATGCCCAAGTTCGGGCCTCCCGCCGTGCCTGCCGACCAGGTGAGCAACGTGGCGGGCTACGTCGAGTACCTGGGCCATCCAGACAACCGTGGTGGAAACCCGTTGTGGTACATCGGCCCGGTGGCCGAGGGGGCCGTCACCATCCTCGTCGGGCTCGGGGCGGTCGTCCTCGTCAGCCGTTGGATCGGTGACCGGTCGTGACCCCACCGGAGGCTCCCCTGGGCGAGCAGAGCCACGAGCGGCGCGACGAGATCGTCGTGTCCGTCGGTTTCTGGGTGGCGGCCCTGGCCGCCATCGGTCTGGGAATCGTCTACTGGCGGGGCGGCCAGCCGCAGCTCGAGGGCCTGCTCCTCGCGGTTGGGGCGGCCGGCCTGGCGGCCGGCATGGTCACCTGGGCCCACCGGCTCCTGCCCAAGGGGCCCGAAGTGGAGGGCCGGCAGGTCTTCACCGACGAAGCCGGCTCGGGCGACGAGAGCACCTTGGAGTCCGACCTGTCGCGAGGCGGGGCCATCTCCCGCCGGCGGCTGATCCTGCGCAGCCTCGGCGCCTCGGCCGCCGCCTTCGGTGCCGCCCTCCTCTTCCCCCTGCGCTCCCTCGGGCCACGGCCGAGCGACGCCGAGCTCAACGACTCGCCGTGGACGCCCGGCAAGCGGCTGGTCAGCACCGATGGGATGCCGGTGCTGGCTTACGAGGTGCCGGTGAACGGCTTGGTGACCGTCTTCCCCGATGGAGCGCTCGACTCGGAGACGGGCCAGGCCGTCCTGGTGCGAGTGGACCCCAGCCTGGTGCGGCCCCTCCCCGGCCGGGAGAGTTGGTCACCCCAGGGTTTTATCGCCTACTCGAAACTCTGTACCCATGCCGGCTGCCCGGTAGGGCTGTACGAGGCGAGCACCAACCAGCTGCTGTGCCCCTGTCACCAGTCGACCTTCGACGTGTTACGCGGGGCCAAGCCGATCTTCGGGCCGGCCGCCGCGCCCCTCCCGCAGCTCCCTCTCGCCATCGACGCCGACGGCGTCATCCGGGCCACCGGCAACTTCAGCGAACCCCCCGGCCCATCGTTCTGGAACCGCCGCCAATGACCCGGCGCACCCGCCGCCGCGCCGTCCTCCTCCTCGGCGCCCCCGTGACGGGTGCCCTCTTGGCAGGCTGCAACGCCAAAGCCCCGAGCATGCTGCACACCAAGGGCTCGGAAGCGAGCAGCATCGCCGGGCTGTGGTGGCTCATCTTCGCCCTCGGCGCCGGCGTCTACCTGGTAGTCGCCGGCTTCATCGTCTGGGCCCTGCTGCGAGGCCGCCGGGGGAGCGGTGAGGGGCCCGTCAGCGACGACGCCTGGATCGTGTGGGGAGGCATCGGAGTGCCGATGGTGATCCTGGCGGTGCTCGCGGTGGCGACGGTGAGGGTGACGTCCCAGCTGCGCAAGCCCCAACCCAACGCCCTCAAGCTCGAGGTGGTCGCCAAGGACTGGTGGTGGTACGTCAAGTACAGCGCCAGCGGGGTGACCACCTCCAACGAGATCCACCTCCCGGCGGGCCAGCCCGTCGAGATCGGCCTCGACTCCGACAACGTGATCCATAGCTTCTGGGTGCCGCAGCTGGCCGGCAAGCTCGACGTCGTCCCCGGCCAGCACAACGTGCTGCGCTTCACACCCGAGACGGTCGGGGTGTACCGCGGGGAGTGCGCCGAGTTCTGCGGGGTGGAACACGCCCGGATGGGCTTCCTCGTCATCGTCGAACCGCCGACGCAGTTCGCCACCTGGATCGCCAACCATGCCCAGGCGCCGTCAGCCCCGGACAGCGATGCCGCGGCGCTCGGCGAGCAAGTGTTTATGCGCGAGCCGTGCGCGGGCTGCCACACCATCCGCGGCACTCAGGCGCAGGGGCTCGTCGGTCCGGACCTGACCAACGTCGGAGGCCGCCGCACCCTGGCGGGGGACACCTTGCTCAACACGCCGAGCAACCTGGCCAACTGGATCTCCGACGCCCAGCGGTACAAGCCGGGGGCGCTGATGCCGCCCATCCCACTCAGCCCGACCGATCTCAACAACGTCGTCGCCTACCTGGAGGGGTTGAAATAGTGGCCATTCTCGATCGCCCCGTCCTGGGGGCACCCGACGAGAAAACCGAGGAGCGACTCGAGCGGCGCTGGCGCGACGCGCCCGGCATCCCCGGATTTTTCACCACCGTCGACCACAAACGGATCGGTCGCCGGTACATCTACACCTCGTTCGTCTTCTTCTTCCTGGCCGGTCTGGCGGCTCTCGTCATGCGCGACCAGCTGGCCTCGTCGAACAACAACATCCTGGCGCCAGAGACGTACAACGAGCTGTTCACCCTGCACGGCACGACGATGATCTTCCTGTTCAACACGCCCGTGCTGGCAGGATTCGGGAATTTTCTCATCCCCCTCCAAATCGGCGCCCGGGATATGGCCTTCCCCCGGCTCAACGCCTTCAGCTACTGGATCTTCCTGTTCGCGGGCCTGTTCCTCTACTCGAGCGTGCTCGTCGGCCACATTCCAGACGGGGGGTGGTTCGCCTATGTCCCACTTACCGGCAAGCAGTTCTCGCCGGGCATCAACATCGACTTCTGGGGCCTCGGCATCACCTTCGTCGGGATTTCCACGACCGTCGGCGCGGTCAACTTCATCGTCACCATTTTCAAGATGCGCTGCCCAGGCATGACATTCAACCGCATGCCCATTTACGTGTGGTCGATGCTGGTGTTCTCGTTCATGGTCATCTTCGCCGTCCCCGCGGTGACCATCGCCGCCATGCTGAACGAACTCGACCGGCTGTTCGGGACCGCCTTTTACGTGCCGACCGCCGGGGGGAGCACCTTGCTGTACCAGCACCTGTTCTGGTTCTGGGGCCACCCCGAGGTGTACATCCTCTTCGTCCCCGCGACCGGGATGGTTTCCATGATGGTCTCGGTGTTCTCCCGCCGGCGGATCGCGGGCTACGTGTGGATCGTCACCGCCCTGGTTGCGGTGGGCTTCATCAGCTTCGGCGTCTGGGTCCACCACATGTTCGCCACTGGCCTGCCCCCGCTGGCGCTCGCCTTCTTCTCCGCCGCCAGCCTCCTCATCACCATCCCGAGCGGCGTGCAGTTCTTCGCCTGGATCGCCACCATCTGGAAAGGCAAGGTCCAGCTGACAGTGCCCATGCTGTTCACCGTCGGGTTCCTGCTGATCTTCCTGTTGGGCGGCATCACCGGCGTCATGGTCTCCATGCTGCCCTTCGACTGGGCCGTCACCGACACCTACTTCATCGTCGCCCACCTGCACTACGTGCTCAACGGCGCGGTCGTGTTCCCCATCTTCGGGGCGCTGTATTTCTGGGCCCCCAAAATCACCGGCAAGACGCTCGACGAGCGGCTGGGGAAGATCAGCTTCTGGGTGATGTTCGTCGCCTTCAACCTGACGTTCTTCCCGATGCACGTCCTCGGGATGATGGGCATGCCCCGTCGGGTGTGGACCTACAGCAACGGTCTCGGCTGGGACAGCATGAATCTGCTCATCAGCGTCAGCGCGGTGTTTTTCGGAATCGGCACCGGGATCACCCTGCTCAACTGGGTCATCAGCATGCGGCGGAGCAAACCGGCGCCGGCTGACCCGTGGAAGGCGGACACCCTGGAGTGGGCTACCTCGTCGCCGCCCCCGGACTGGAACTTCGCCGAGACGCCCGTGGTGCACAGCCGCCATCCCCTGTGGGAGGGAGGAGTGGCTCCCGTCCTCGTCCACGCCGGGCCCGAAAGCGACGACGCGGTGCGCTCGATGGGCGTCGAAGGAGGCCTGGAGAAGACCTCACCCATCACCAGCGGGCGCGACACCCGGGCGTCGGAGGTGCTCGAGGTGCCCCAGGAGACAGCCGTCCCCCTGGCGGTCGCGTTCGGCGTCGCCGTGTTCTTCGTGGGCCTGCTGATCAACGCCTCGGTCGTCGGGGTGCTCGGCGTCGCCTTCTTCGTGGTGGCCCTCTTGCGGTGGGTGTGGCGCACCGACGTGGACCGGACGTAGGGGGGAAGACGATGTCGGTCATGTCCCCGGCCGCGGGAGGCTCGTTCGCCCAGCCCACGACCAAGCCGACGTACTCCACGGCCTGGTGGGGCATGGTCACCCTGATCGGCACCGAATCGATGGTGTTCGTGATCCTGCTCGGCAGCTACTTCTTCCTGCGGGCGTCGGCCCCACATTGGCCCCTGGGGGGGATCAAGCCGCCGGAGCTGCGTCTTTCGACGCCTTTCAGCTTCGTGCTCTGGGGCAGCAGCGTCCCCGTGTTCTTCGCCGAGTCCTCGATCCGCCGTGACTCGCAGCGCGGCCTGCGGGCCGGGCTGATGCTGAGCGCTGTCATGGGCGCCGCCTTCTTGGCCTACACCCGCTATGACTTCAACGCTTTGACCTTCGGGTGGCGCGACAACGCCTACGGGTCGATCGTCTACACCATCGTGGGCCTGCACGCCCTCCACGTCTTCATCGGCTTGTGCATGAACGTAATCGTCCAGATCAAGGCGTGGCAGGGCAAGTTCAGCGCCGCCCGGCACACCACCGTCGAGGTGTTCGGCCTCTACTGGCACTTCGTGGACGTGGTGTGGATCTTCGTGTTCGCGTCGCTTTTCCTCTCCGAGGCGCTGCGATGAGCGAGACCGCGGTCCAGGAGATCGAGACGGCGCCGGTGTTGCGCCGGGGGATCGAGGTGTGGTTTGCGACCTTCGGCGGGGTGGGGGCGTGGACCGTTCACCTGGTGTACCTGGCGGCGGCCGAGCACTGGACCCACATCGAGCACCAGTGGAGTTGGACGCTCAACGCCTGCACCGCCGTGACGGCGCTGGCCACGGTGGTCGCCATGGCGCTGGCGTGGCGGCTGTTCCGGGTGGCGGGCAACGCCACCGATAGCGGCGCCGACGACGCCGCCCAGATGAAGTTCACCGGGACGCTCGGGTTGCTGGTCGGGGCGATCAACCTGGCCCTGATTCTGCTGGAGGGCAGCTATGTCTGGTTCCTGCCCCACACCTGAGCCGGGACGCGACCGGTGAGCCCGGTCACCGACCCGGCGGCACTCTCTGCCGTAGGAGGCACGGGCATCGCCTACTGGGCCGGGTCGGCGCGCTGGGCGCGAGCGACCGGCCGATCCGTAATGCGCCCCAGTGCGGCCGCCTTCTTCGCCGCCGGCCTCGCCGTGACCGCCATCGCGGTGGCGTCGCCCCTCGACGCCGCGGTCGACCGGACGCTGTGGGCCCACATGGTGCAGCACGTGCTCCTGCTGGCGGTGGCCGCGCCGCTGCTGGCGCTGGGCTGGCCGTTGCCCACGCTGCTATGGGTTCTCCCGCCCCACTGGCGCAGTCGGGCCCTGGCCCTGCGGCGACGAGCGCTGGCCCACCACGACGCCCACTTCCCAAGCTGGGTCATCACCCTGCTCGCGGTCCAGGCGGCGGTCATGTGGGCCTGGCACCTGCCCGACGCCTACCAGGCGGCAGTGCGGAACCCCGCCCTCCACGCGGCGGAGCACCTGAGCTTTCTCCTTGCCGCCACCGCCGCCTGGTGGTCCGTGGTGACGGGCCGGCGCTCCCGGCGGGGGGCGGCGGCCGTTGCCGCCCTCTTGGGGTCGGTGCCCGGCATCGTGCTGGGTTCCGCCATGGTGGTGGCCCCCAATCCCTGGTACCCGCTCTACCTCCACGGCAGCCGGACGGCGGCCCTGGTCGACCAGCAGGTGGCCGGCGTCATCATGTGGGCCTTCGGCGGGATGGCGACGGTCATCGTCGGTGCAGCCCTCTTTCTCTCTTGGCTGCGGCGCGCCGAGGCCGCCGAGACGGTCGTTGCGCCGCCGCCGGCGCCGGCGGCGGTGGCCCAGTGACCGCCAACCGCTTGGAGCGGGCCGCCGAGCGGGAAGCGACCCGCACCGGTCGCTGGCTCGACACCCGCCTCGGCCTGGCCCACTTTCTGGACAGCGTCCTCAACCACGTGTTCCCCGACAACTGGTCGTTCATGCTGGGCGAGGTCGCCATGTACTGCTTCGTGATCCTGGTGATCACTGGCACCTACCTGACGTTCTTCTTCCACCCGAGCAGCGCCGACGTCGTCTACCACGGCAGGTATGTCCCCCTGCAGGGGCTGCACATGTCGGATGCCTACTCCTCCACGCTCCAACTCAGCTTCGACGTGCGCGCCGGGCTCGTCGTTCGCCAGATTCATCACTGGTCCGCCGACCTCTTCGCCGCCGCCCTCATCTTGCACCTGTGCCGCATCTTCTTCACCGGGGCGTTCCGCCGGCCCCGGGAGATCAACTGGATCATCGGGCTCACCATGTTCATCCTGGTGATCGTCAATGGCTTTGCCGGCTACTCGCTCCCCGACGACCTGCTCTCGGCGACTGGGCTGCGCATCGCCTATTCGGTGGTCATCTCGATCCCCGTGATCGGGACCTGGCTGGCGTCGCTGTTCTTCGGGGGGACCTATCCCGGCACCGCAACCACGGGGCGGCTGTACATCATTCACGTGCTCTTGCTGCCCGGGCTTATCGCGGTGCTCCTCGGCGCCCATCTGGCGATCATCTGGCGCCAGAAGCACACCCAGTACCCGGGCCCGGGCCGAACCGAGCGCAACGTGGTCGGATCCCGGCTGTGGCCCACCTATACGGCCAAGTCGATAGGCCTGTTCGCGGCCGTGTTCGCGGTGGTGGCGGCGCTGGGCGGCCTAGCCCAGATCAACCCCATTTGGCTCTACGGGCCCAACCGTACTGGGGCGGTGAGCACCGCCGCCCAGCCCGACTGGTACATGGGGTGGCTGGAGGGCGCCCTGCGCACCTTCCCCCCGTGGCGAATCCACGTCTTCCACCACACCATCCCGGAGCTGTTCCTGCCCGCCGTTGTCCTACCCGGCCTCACGTTCGGTCTGCTCTACCTGTGGCCGTTCATCGAAGCCAAGGTGAGCGGGGACCACCGCGACCACGAACTGCTCGATCGCCCGCACCGGCGCCCGATCCGCACCGCCATCGGGATGGGCGTGCTGACGTTCTACATCGTGCTCTTCGTCGCCGGCTCCCAGGACATCGTCGCCCAGCACCTGCACGCCGAGATCACCGAGGTCAACCGCTGGTTCCGGATCCTGCTGTTCGTGCTCCCCGTGCTGGTCGCCGTGATCGCCTGGAAGTGGTGCCACGACCTGATCGGCCGCGACAAGCAGGAGGAAGAGGATCAGCGCTTCGAGGACCCCGAGGCCCGGGGTTCGGAAGAGCCGCCGGAGCCCGCCAGGACCGACGAACCGGAGCACCCGTCCCGCCTGGCGCGCCGTGCGGGGAAAACGGTCGGCCTGGCGGCGGCCATCGCCTTCGCTCTACGGCGCCGCCGGCGGGCCAAGTCAGGGTCGAAGTCAGGCTCGAAGTAATTGGCGGGCCCGGCTTGGCCTTTCTAGGGAGCGTCGCTCCAGCCCAGCGTCCAGGCGGCGTCGGCGAACCCTTCCGCCGCTGCCGCCAGCTCGCCCAGGGCGACAGCCAGCCGGCGACGGGCCGCTGGCGTCATGCGGCCGAGGATCCGGTCGATCTCCGCGATCCGCCGCCGGGTGACCTGGTCGATCAGCCGCCGGCTGCGCGCCGTCAGGTCCACCACCACGATGCGGCGGTCGTTTTCGTCGGTGGTCCGGCGGATCAGCTTCTTCTCGACGAGGCGGTCACAACTGCGGGTGAGAGTGGACGGGTCGAGGCCGAGGCGCTCAGCGAGGACGCTCATTGTTTGAGGTCCGTGGCGGCCGATGACCACGAGTATCCGGTACTGGGGCAGGCTGACGTCATTGGTGATGGCGGCCATCGATCGGCCGGCAACGCCCACAAGGGCCCGGATGCCCTCCAAGATCGGCTCATGGAGCTGCTCGTCGGTCTCGGAAGCAACCGCGGTGTTCTCGCCCGCGTCCACCGGCCCACCGTAACCCATAGTCATTGTATCTGAACAGTACTTGCTGTGTTACAAGTATCTCGGCGCGGGGTAGGTGTGCCGTATTGGAGAAAGCGAGGCGGCGCAGTTGGATGAGGCGCGTACGAGAGTGCTGGTGGGAGTCGACGGCACGGCCGGCGCGCAACGGGCGCTGGGGTGGGCGGCGCGCTATGCCGGCCTAACCGGCGCCGAGATCGTGGCGGCGCATATCCTCACCTACTCCCGGGAGTTCGCCCGGGACCTGCCGCCCAGCGGGCTGTCGTCCTGGCGGGCCCGGCTCCGCCAGGAGCTGCACGGACCGTGGACGCAGGAAGTGCGAGACGCCGGCGTCCTGTGCCGGTGCGTGCTGATTGAGCAT
>DATARN010000160.1:0-14712 GCA_036264135.1 Acidimicrobiales bacterium | reverse complement strand
CCAGGCGTCCAGCGCCGCCTGGGCCTCGGCCAAGGTGGCGAAGCGGTAATCGTTCGGGGTGAAAAACCCCGCCCGCAGCGTCTTGTGGAACCGCTCCACCTTGCCCGTCGTGGTGGGCGAATACGGCGCCGTCAACAAATGCCTGATGCCGTTGTCGCTGCACATCCGGTCGAAACGCACCGGCCCCGGCCCCGGCCCGAAACGGGCCGTGAACACCTTGCCGTTATCGGTCAGGACCTGATCGGGCACCCCATAGGCCGCCAGCGCCCGGGCCAGGGCCTGGCACACCGGCGCCGCCGTGGCCCGAGCCACCAGCGCCGCGCACACACAAAAACGGCTGTGGTCATCGATGCCCGACACCATCGACAACTCCGTCCCATCCGCCAGATGGAAGCGGCCCACCACGTCCATCTGCCACAACTCCATCGCCCTCGACCGCTCCCAGCGCTTGTAATCCTCCCGGCGCCGCTTTCGCCTGGCCGGCTCGATCAGCCGGTGGCGGACCAGGGCCCGATACACCGACGACCGCCCCGGCAACGGCTCCACCCCCTGGGCCGCCAGACGGTGCAAGATCGACGCCGGCCCCCACGACGGATGCGCCCGGCGCACCTCCACCACCGCCGCCTCCACCACCGCCGACATCTGATGGGGACACGAATCCGGCCGCGATCCCTTATCCGCCAACCCCGCCAGACCGTGCGCCGCGTAGCGGCGCAGCCACTCGTGCACCGTCTGGCGGGCCACCTTGTTGCGCCGGGCGACATCGATCACCGTGGCGCCGTCCAACACCTCCAACACCGCCTGATAGCGCTGCTCCACCAGCCCCAACTCCACCAACACGACGACGGCCTCCTCCGGTCTGCGGGCGCGAACGACCACAGCGAAGAAGGTGGCAACGGCCAGCCGGTGGACCCTCAGCCAGACGCCACTGTCACCCAGGTACCGGGGCCAGTGTCAGCCAGGTACCGGAACCGCTGTCGCCCAGGTACCGGAACCGCGTCTTGAAAGTGTCAGGCAGGTACCGGAACCACAGTGTCCAGTATCTACCGGACTCGCACACAGCCAACCACCCGAAAGGCTACGCTCAAAGTGGCTACGTCGGGGTGGATCCTTTGGTGGTGTCCCGCCGACACCCCTTCCTTACCTGGGGTTTTGTGTGGAGGCGATGGGAATCGAACCCACGAACCTCTTGCATGCCATGCAAGCGCTCTACCAACTGAGCTACGCCCCCGTGGGACGATCCAGCCTAGCAAGGCGCAGCCGGGTTCAGCACAGCCGACGACGCTGGTGGGCAGAATGGCCGGGTGTCCGACCTGACAACCGCCGACGGGTTGTGGGCCCCATCTCTGCGGGCATTGGCGGTTGGCCTGGTGGTGACGATCACGATCATCGCCTCGGAGTCCCTATCCGTGATCACGATCATGCCGATCGTGGCGCGCGATCTCGGGGGCTTGCGGTTCTACGGCTGGGTCTTCAGCTCTTTCATGCTGGCCAGCCTTGTCGGCATCGTCGCCGCCGGCCGGCAGGCGGACCGGCGCGGGCCGGCGCAGCCCTATAGCGCCGGCCTGCTGCTCTTTGCCGCCGGGCTGGCCGTGTCCGGCCTGGCGCCGTCAATGCCGGTGCTGGTGCTCGGCCGGACGCTTCAGGGCCTCGGGGCGGGCGCGGTACCGGCCGTCGCCTACGTCGCCATCGGCCGCGGCGTGCCCGAGCGGCTCCGGCCCCGCATGCTGGCACTCATGTCGACCGCCTGGGTTCTGCCGGCATTGTTCGGGCCGGTCATCAGCGCTGAGGTGGCCCGCCAGTTCAGCTGGCGCTGGGTGTTCCTCGGCCTGATCCCCCTGGTCCTGAGCGCCGGCCCGCTGGCCCTGCCCGCCCTCGTGCGCCTCGGCCGGGCGCCCGGCGGCACAGCAGAGCCGGGCAGAGCGGGCGACGAGCACCGCCTCGACCACGCCGTTCGCACCGCCGCCGGCGCCGGTCTGCTTCTGGCGGGTCTCATCGCCCCGAACCTGTTCGAAGCGGTGCTTCTTGTCGGGGTCGGCGTGCTGATCGGCCTACCGGGGCTGCGCCGGCTGCTCCCCGCCGGCACCCTGGTGGCTCGCGTCGGGCTGCCGGCGACGATTCTCAGTCGCGGCCTGCTGACCTTCGGATTCTTCGGATGCGACGCCTTCGTCACCTTGGCGGTGACCTCGGTCCGCCATCGCAGCCCGAGCGCCGCGAGCATCGTGGTGACCGCCGCCAGCTTGACCTGGGCCGCCGGCTCCTGGGCCCAAGCCCGCCTCATCGATCGGTGGGAGGGCCGCCGACTCGTCCGGGTCGGCCTCTTGATCATCCTTTCGGGCATCGCGGGAATGGGCAGCGCCCTTTTGGCGGCCGTCCCGTGGACCGTAGCCATCGCGTCGTGGGCGGTGGCGGGCTTCGGTATGGGGCTGGCCTACTCCCCGCTGTCGCTCATCATGCTCCGCGAGGCACCGGCGGGGCGGGAGGGCTGGGCGGCGGCATCCCTGAACCTGTCCGACGTGCTCGGCACCGCCTTGGGCGTCGGCTTTGGGGGCGCCGCCGTCGCCGCCAGCGCCAGCCTGGGACGATCGCTCGGCGCGGGCATCGCCGTCGCCTTCGTCATCGCCGCCGGAGGTGTGCTCGCCGGGCTGGCGGCGACCCGCCGTCTCGCCGTGCGGGGATAGCCCACTTTGGGCCAGGAAGGGCCTGGTCGAGTCGACCTGTGGGCCATCGCCGCGGCGTGGACCCGCATCGGGTGCATCGGCTTCGGCGGGCCCCCGGCGCACATTTCGCTGCTCCGTCAGTTGTGCGTTACCGACCGGGGCTGGCTGTCGGAGGTCGAGTTCGAGGATGCCATTGCCGCCACGCAGCTGTTGCCGGGACCGGCGTCCACCCAGTTGGCCATCTGGTGCGCCTGGCGCCTGCGCGGCCGGCTCGGTGCGGTGGTCGGCGGATGCTGTTTCATCGTTCCCGGACTGGTGGTCATCCTGTGCCTGGCGGCCCTCTTTCTCACCGCCCGCGCCCCCGATTGGGTGCTGGGCGCCGCCGCCGGTGCCGGCGCCGCCGTGCCCGCGGTCGCGGTCGGCGCTGCCATTGGGCTGATGCCCGCCAGCCATGCCCGTGCCGCCTCGGGGGCGGGAAGCGCCTGGCGGTGGGGTGGCTACCTCGCCGTCGGGGTGCTGGTGGGCGCCCTGGCCGGGGCGTGGGTGGTCGTCGCCTTGGTGCTCTGCGGCCTCGCCGAGGTTGCTGCCCGCGGCCTTCTCCACCCGGAGCACCCGCTGGCGGTCCTCCCACTACGGGTGGCATCCGGGCCCGTGCTCGCCGCCACGGCCGCCGCCGGCGGGCTCGGCGCCGTGGCCTGGGTGGCGTTCAAGGTCGGCGCGCTGTCGTACGGCGGCGGTTTCGTCATCATCCCGCTCATGCAGCACGACGCCGTCAGTCGCTATCACTGGATGACGGCGACGCAGTTCTTGAGCGCCGTTGCCCTCGGCCAGATAACGCCGGGGCCGGTCGTGCAGACGGTCGCGGTCGTGGGGTACGCCGCGGCCGGGGTGGCCGGGGGCCTGTTGGCGGCGGGGGTGGCGTTCGCCCCGTCCTTCGGGTTCGTCCTCGGCGGGGGCCGTCACTTCGGCCGCCTGCGCTCCAACCGCGTCGCCCAGGCGTTTCTGTCCGGCGCCGGGCCGGCGTCGATCGGTGCCATCGCCGCGGCCTCGGTCCCGCTCGCCGCCCCCCTTCAGCACCTCTGGCAGGTCGGCGTCCTGGCGGTCGCCGGCGTCTGGATCTTGGGCTTGCGACGCGGGGTTCCCGTCGCCCTGGTCCTCGCCGCGGCCGCCGGCGCCGTCGCCGCCCTGGCCGGGGCGCCGATCGGCCGCTGACGCCCAGCAATCCCACGGGCGTCGTCCCACCCCCTCGGTACGCTGGTGACACTTATGGACGGCACCGCAGCCACGTACAACCCGCAGGCCATCGAGGTCAAGTGGCAGGAGCGCTGGGCGGCCGACGGCACCTACCAGGTCGACAACGACGATCCGCGGCCGCCGTACTACGTGCTGTGCATGTACCCCTACCCGAGCGGCCCGGCGCACCAGGGGCACGTCCGCAACTACACCTTCGGCGACCTGCTGGTCCGCAAGGCCACCATGCAGGGCTACGGCGTCTTGTCGCCGCTCGGGTTCGACTCCTTCGGCCTGCCCGCGGAGAACGCGGCCATACGCACCGGCACCCATCCCCGGACCTTCACCGACGCTCGCATCGAGGAGTTGAAGGCGTCGCTGCGCCGCCTGGGCGCGGTCTACGACTGGCGGCGAGAGATCCGCAGCCACGACCCGGAGTACATGCGCTGGAACCAGGTGATTTTCGAGCGGTTCCTGGAGGCGGGGCTTGCCTACCGAAAGAAGGCGCCCGTCAACTGGTGCCCGGGTTGCCAGACGGTCCTCGCCAACGAGCAGGTCCTTCCCGACGGCACGTGCGAGCGCAGCGGCGACCTGGTCGTCAAGCGTGACCTCGAGCAATGGTTTTTCAAGATCACCGACTACGCCGATGAGCTGTTGGCCGCGCTCGACGATCTGGAATGGCCGGAGCGGGTCAAGACCATGCAGCGCAACTGGATCGGCCGTTCCGAGGGGGCCGAGTTCGAGTTGCGGGTCGCCGGGGCGGGACCAGAGACCACGGTGCGGGTGTACACCACTCGCCCGGACACCAGTTTCGGCATGACCTTCGTGGTGCTGGCGCCGGAGCATCCCCTGGTGGACCAAATCACGACCCCGGATCGCCGGGACGAGGTGGCGGCATTCGTCGAGCGGGTGGCGGGGGAGACGGACATCGAACGCCAGTCGACCGATCCCGGCCTGGACAAGCGCGGCGTCTTCACCGGTGCCTATGCCGTCAACCCCTTCAACGGAGCCGAGGTCCCGATTTACCTGGCCGACTACGTGCTGATGACGTATGGCACGGGCGCCATCATGGCCGTCCCCGGGCAGGATCAGCGGGACTGGGAGTTCGCGACCCAGTACGACCTGCCCATCATCCGCACGGTGCAGCCCCCGCCCGATTGGACCGGCGAGGCGTACCTGGGTGACGGGCCGGTGATCAACAGCGCCTGGCTCAACGGTATCCCGGACGTGCGCGCCGCCAAGGTGGCCGCCATCGACTGGCTGGAGGCGCAGGGGATCGGCCGGCGCAAGGTCAACTACCGTTTGCGGGACTGGCTGGTGAGCCGCCAGCGTTTCTGGGGCTGCCCCATCCCGGTGGTCTATTGCCCGGTGCACAACATCGTTCCCGTGCCCGAGGACCAGTTGCCGGTCGTGGCGCCCGACGACGTCGAGTTCCGCCCCACCGGCGAGTCGCCGCTGCGGTACAACGCCGAGTTCCTCAATACCACCTGCCCGATCTGCGGCGGGCCGGCGGAGCGCGAGACCGACACCATGGACACCTTCGTGGACTCGTCCTGGTACTTCCTGCGGTTCTGCGATCCCTGGACGCCGGGCGTCCCCTTTAGCCAGGAGGCGGCGGAGCACTGGATGCCCGTCGACCAATACATCGGCGGCATCGAGCACGCCATCCTGCACCTGCTGTACGCCCGCTTCTATACCCGCGCCCTGGCCGACCTGGGTTTCGCCCCCAAGCATCTTCGCGAGCCGTTCGAGCGCCTGTTCACGCAAGGCATGATCAGGATGGGCGGCTCGAAGATGTCGAAGTCCAAGGGCAACCTGATCGCGCCGGCCAAGTACTACGAGACGGTCGGCGCCGACTCACTGCGCCTTTTCCATCTTTTTGTCGGACCTCCCACCGATGATTTCGACTGGAGTGAACAGACCGACGAGGTCATCGACGGGATGCACCGGTTCCTCGGCCGGGTGTGGCGGCTGGCCGCCGGCAGCGGCGAGCGGCTGCATCTGGTCGACCGACCTTTCACGCCCACCGACGAAGAGGTGGAAAAAGGGGCCCATCGGCTAATCGACCGGGTCAGCCGGGATTTCGACCGGTGGTCCTACAACACCGCGGTGGCGGCGTGCATGGAGTTTGTCAACGACATCTATCGCTACGCCCAGTCGGAGGAGGGCGGACGCACCGAGACGGCCGCCTTCGCCGTCGACACCCTGCTGAAGCTGATGGCGCCGATGACCCCGCACATCACCGCCGAGTTGTGGGAGCTGCGCCACGGAGCGGGCACGACGGTGCACAACCAGCCCTGGCCCGTCGCCGACCCCGAGATGGTGCGGGTCGACACCGAAACGCTGGTCGTCCAGGTCAACGGGAAACTGCGCGACCGGATCACGGTGGCGGCCGACGTCGACGAGGCGGGCGCCACCGCCGCCGCGCTGGCGTCGCCCAAGGTTCAGGAGCAGCTGGCCGGCCGGCCACCCCGGCGCGTGGTGGCCCGGCCGCCCCGGTTGGTCAACATCGTGGTGTGAGCCGGGCCCCCTTCCCCGCGCCTGTAACCGACGTCACATCCGGACGGTCGGAGTGGCATGAGCACTCCAGTGGCCGCGACTCTTGCCGAGCGCATCGCCGCAGTAGCCGCCCGCCGGTCGGGCACGATCACCTTCGTCGGGTCCGATCCGAGCGCCGCCGAGGCGCTGCCCTGGTCGCAGTTGCACGACGACGCCCGGGCGATGGCGGCGGCGCTGCAGCGCCGCGGCGTCCAGCCCGGCGACCACGTCGCCCTGCTGGGGCCGACGTCGCGGGGTCTCGTCACCGCCATCCAGGCGACCTGGTTGGCCGGGGCGACGGTGGTCGTGCTGCCCCTGCCCATGCGCCTGGGCAGTTTCGAAGAGTTCGTCGGCCAGACCCGCGCCCGGGTCGCGAACGCCGACGCCTCGCTCGTTGTCATCGACAACGACCTGGCGGCGTTCCTCGAGCCTGACCCGGCCGACGCACCCCGGGTGCTGCTCTCGGAGCTGACGGGCCGGGGCGACGATTACGTCACGCCGGCGTCGGACGCCGACCGACTGGCGGTCGTCCAGTTCACCAGCGGATCGACGTCGGATCCCAAGGGCGTCATGCTCACCAACCGCAACATCCTGGCCAACCTGGACGGGACGATCGCGGCCGCCCACTTCGACGTCGACGCCGACGTGGTGGTGTCCTGGTTGCCGCTGTATCACGACATGGGCCTGCTGGGCCTGCTCACCATCCCGATGATCACCGGCGCCGACATGGTGCTCGCCGGCCCGCAGGACTTCATGTCCGCCCCGGCCCGCTGGGTTGAGTGGATCAGCCGCTACCGGGGCACCTGCACCGCCGGGCCCAACTTCTCCTACGCCCTGTCGGCCCGGGCCATGCGCCGGCTCACCGGCCTGGACCTGTCGTCGTGGCGCATCGCTCTCAACGGTGCCGAGCCGGTGGATCCCGCCACCGTGGAGGCGTTCTGCCAGGCGGGCGCGGCGCATGGGCTCAACCCCGGGGCCGCCTTTCCCGCCTTCGGGATGGCCGAGGTCACCATCGCCGGGACGTTCCCCGAACCCGGCCGAGGGTTGGTAACCGACGTGGTGGACCGGCGCGTGCTCGAGGCGGACCGGTACGCCGCACCCAGCCTGGAGGGGCCGGGCACCCGGGCGTTGGCCCTCCTCGGCCGGCCCGTCGGTGATCTGCAGATCCGCATCTGCGACCCCCAGTCAGGAAGACCGATGGGGGAGCGGGAGGTAGGGGAGCTGCAGATCCGCGGCACCTCGGTCACCTCCGGCTACTACAAGCATCCCGACGCCACCGCCGCGGCGTTCGCCGGCGAGTGGCTGAAAAGCGGCGACCTCGCCTATCTCGTCGACGGCGAGCTGGTGGTCTGCGGCCGGATCAAGGACGTGATCATCGTGGGCGGTCGCAACGTCTTTCCTGAGGACGTCGAGCGGGCCGCCGCCTCCGTGGAGGGGGTGCGGGCGGGCAACGTCATCGCATTCGGCGTCGCCGGCCGGCGGGGCAAGGAAGCGGTCGTCGTGGTCGCCGAAACCCGCGCCGAGGACCCGCAACCAATCCGCAAAGCGGTCGTCGCTCGGGTCCTCGACGCCGTCGGCCTCCCCCCCGAGGAAGTGATCCTGGTGCCCCCCGGCAGCTTGCCCAAGACATCGTCGGGAAAACTGCAGCGCTCGTTGTGCCGGGCCCGCTACCTGGAGTCGGCCCTCACGCCGGTGTAACGGTGGCGGCCGCGTAGACCGGTCGCCATGGAAACTTGGGACGCCATCAGAGCCCGGCGCAACGTCCGCCAGTACCAGGACCGCCCCATCCCCCCCGAGCACCTCGACCGGATCCTCGAGGCCGGCCGGCGTGCCCCGTCGGCAGCAAACTGGCAGCCGTGGGACTTCGTCGTGGTCACGACCCGATCGGGGCTGGAACAACTCTCCGGTGTCTGGAGGGGAGCGAGGCACGTCGCGCAGTCGGCGGCGACGATCGCCATGGTCGCCCCCATTCTCCAGGACGACTCCCAGCGCGAGTGGCTGCCCTATGACCTCGGTCAGGCCACCATGAACATCATGCTGGCCGCGGTCGACCTTGGCGTCGGCTCGGGACACTCGGCGGTACAAGACCAGGACCTGGCCCGCCAGCTGCTGGGCTTTCCCGACGACCACTACCTGGCCTACCTGATCGCCCTCGGCTATCCCGCCGACCGGCCCCTCACGCCCCTCCGCCACCCCAACCGGCGCCCCTTTGACGAGGTCGTCCACCGGGAGCGTTGGTAGCCCCCTTTCCGAATGGCGGCGGGGGCCTGGAAGGTCAGACCTGCTCGTCGCCGCGCAGGAAGCGCTCCAACTCGGCGGCGATCTCGTCGCCCGACGGCAAATCGGAGAGGTCAAAGCTCGTCTGGGTATGGGTTTCGTCGTCGTCCTGCATCTCCAGCTGGCGGACCATGGCGGTGTGCTCGACGCTTCCCGCGATGAGCTGGTCGAGCTGGGAAAGCGTCGTCAACGCGGCCGCGTGGAGGCCCCCGGTGTCGACCGTGATACCGGTGATCTCGCTCAGCTTGGCGAGCAGGGCCTCGCTGGCGCTCGGGTAGGGCATCCCCGCGGCGTAGTGGGGGACCCGCGCCCAGATGCCCACCGCCGGAAGTCCCACATCGGCGAAGGCCCGCTCCAGGCTGGCGCTGATACCGGCGGGAACTTCGATGCTCGCCGGGAGGTAGCCGACCGACTTGGCCAGCTCGGCGGTCGTCGCGGTCGCGACCAGGCGCACCGGACGGGTATGGGGCACCGGGGCGGGGAAGGCCCCCAACCCGACGACCAGTTCGATTCCCATGCGCTGAGCGGCGACGATCACTTCACGGGTGAACCGCTTCCATCGCATATCGGGTTCCGGCCCGCTCAGCACCACGACGCTGCGACCACCGCTCTCGCCCACCCGCAGCGTGGTCTCGGGCCACGTCAGGCTGACGTTGACGCCATCGACGATGCGCAGCAGCGGTCGCCGGGCTCGCTGGTCGATCAGCTCGTCGCTGTCGAAGGTGGCGAAGGTCTCGGCCTCGACGCCTTGCAGCAGCGTCGCCAGGGCACCCCCGGCACCGAGGCCGGCGTCGATCCAGCCTTCCAGGGCGACGATCAGCACAGGCCGATGCAGTTCGGGCCAGTTCTCGACCCGGAGAAGCTCGTTGTCGCCGTCGGCCATAGAGTCACGGTAGCGCCGGTCGGGCGCGAGACGGTCGGAAGAAGCTGGGCCGCGGCCGTGTTGCATACACGGCACGGCGTGGTGCATCAACGTTTCCGCCGTAATCGATTCAGGGAGAAAGAAGACTGATGATGGACGTCACCGATGCCACGTTCGAGGCCGAGGTCCTGGACCGCTCTGACCACGTACCGGTCGTCGTCGACCTCTGGGCGTCGTGGTGCGGACCGTGCCGGACCCTCGGGCCCATCCTCGAGAAGGTGATCGACGAGACGGGCGGCCAGGTGGAATTGGCCAAGGTGGACGTGGACACCAACCCCCGGGTGGCGGCGACCTTCCAGGTGTCGTCCATCCCGGCGGTGTTCGCCCTGAAGGATCGCAAGGTCGTCGACCGCTTCATCGGCGCCCTGTCCGAGTCGACCGTCCGGGAGTTCGTGGCGTCGCTGGTTGTCCCGCCGAGCGAGGCCGAGCAGCTCATCGAAAAGGGCGACGAGGACTCGTTGCGAGCCGCCCTGGCGCTGGCGCCGGCCAGCGAGGAGGCGGTCGTGGCCCTGGCGACCTTCCTGGTCGACCGGGGCGGCGAAGGCGATCGGGAAGAGGCGCTCGGCCTGCTGGCTCGCATCCCCGAGACCGGGGAAGTGCGCCGCATTGCCGCCCTGGCCCGGGTGGGGGACGAGGCCGCCGAGGACAGCGACGATCTGGCCAAACGACTCGACGCCCTCCTTGAGCGGGTCAAGACCGACGAGGCGGCCCACCAGGAGTTCCTCGACCTCCTCGAGGTTCTCGGCCCCGACGACCCCCGTACCTCGCAGTACCGCAAGGCGCTGGCCGCCCGGCTCTTCTGATCCCTCGGCGGTGCGCCTCGGGGACCAGCACTACGACCTGACCCACCGCGCCCTGGTGATGGGCATCCTCAACCGGACGCCCGACTCCTTCTACGACCACGGCGCCTACTGGGACCTCGATGCCTTCTTCCACCGGGCCGAGCAATTGGTTGACGAGGGGGCCGACGTTCTCGACGTTGGCGGGGTGAAGGCCGGTCCCGGTCCCGACGTGGGCGAGGCCGAGGAGCTCGACCGGGTCGTCGGGGCCATCGACGCCCTCCACCAGCGCTTCGCCATCCCGCTGTCGGTCGATACCTGGCGGGCGTCGGTGGCTCGTGCCGCCTACCGGGTCGGGGCGGTGATGGGCAATGACATCAGCGGCTTCGCCGACCCCGAGTACTTGCCGGCGGCGGCCGAGGCCGGCGCCACCGTGGTCGCCACCCACATCCGCCTGGCTCCCCGCGTCGCCGATCCCCACCCCGTCTACGACGACGTCGTGGCCGAGGTGTGCGCCTTTCTCGCCGAGCGGGCGGCCCGGGCCCGGGCGGCAGGAGTCGCCGCCGATCGCATCGTGCTCGACGCCGGACTCGATCTCGGCAAGACCGCCGAGCAGTCGGTCACCCTGCTCGGGGCGTCTGACCGGCTGGGTGCGCTCGGCTATCCGCTCCTGCTGTCGGCATCCAACAAGACGTTCCTCGGGAAGATCCTCGACCTGGACATCGACCGGCGGGGCGAGGCGTCGCTGGCCGCCGCCGCCATCGGCATCATCGGCGGCTGCCGCATCGTCCGCGCTCACGACGTGAAGGGGACACGGAGGGTGCGCGACGTGCTGGCCGCCATCACCGGCGGGGCGCGGGAGCCGGCGGGACACCGTGGCTGAGCCGGTCGCCTGGCTGGTCGAAGGCGACGACGCCACGTTGGTCGCCAACGAGGTGCGCCGCCTGGTACAGGAGTTGGCCGGCGACCACCCCGACCTTTCGGTGGAGGACTTCTGGGGCGAGGAAGTCGACCTCGACGCGGTGACCAACGCGTGCGTGACCCCGCCCTTCCTGGTCCCCCGGCGGGTGGTCGTCCTGCGGGACGGCGGCCGGTTCTCGACCGAGGAGCTCGGCCCCCTGCTGGCCTACCTCGAGAACCCCATGGCCACGACGGCGCTGGTGATCGGGGCCGGCGGTGGCCGGCTGGCGACCAAGCTGGTGGCGGCGGTGAAGCGGGTGGGCCACGTCATCTCGACCGGCGCCGGCCGCGACACCCGGGGCTGGATCGAACATCGCCTGAAGGAGGCCCCGCTCCGGGTCGACTCGGCGGCGCGGGCCGCGGTGACCGAGCATCTGGGCCAGGACGTTGGCCGCCTGCCGACGCTGGTCGACACGCTCATCGCCGCCCACGGCGAGGGCGCGGCCATCGGCCTGGACGACCTGCTGCCCTATCTCGGGGAGGCCGGCTCGGTGCAGCCGTGGGACCTCACCGACGCCATCGAGCGCGGCGATGCCGACACCGCCCTCACCGCCCTGCACCGCCTGCTGGGTGCCGGGGACCGCCACCCGCTTGTCATCCTCGCCGTGCTGCACCGTCACGTCCAGTCGGTCGTGACCTTGGACGGCGCCGGCGTCACGAGCGAACGGGCGGCCGCCGACGCCCTGGGGATCGAGCCGGGGCGCAGCACCTTCCCCGCCAAGAAGGCGATGGCGACGCTGCGCCATTGGGGCTCCGACGGCGCCGCTCGGGCCCTGCAACTGATTGCCGACGCCGACCTCGACCTCCGGGGCGACTCCACCTGGCCGCCCGAAGCGGTCCTCGAGGTTCTGGTGGGCCGGCTGTGCCGCATCGTGCCTCGCAGCGCCGCCTCCCGCCCCGCCACAAGCTCGCGCCGGCGCTAGCCCGACCGCCCAACCCCGCCGGCCCCCGCCGCGGAACACCACCGCCGGCCGAACCCGGCCGGCCCAATCATGCGGGGGCTACCCGCGCGTCAGGCGGACTCTTCGGAAGCCGCCGCCTCGAGGACGGCGACGCGATGCATGAGGGCGGACTTGCGGTTGGCCGCCTGGTTCTTGTGGATGATCCCCTGCGAGGCCGCCTTGTCCAGGCGCTTCACCGCCGCCCGGACGCTTTCCGCCGTCTCGGGGGCCGCCGGGTCGACGTCGGCGGCCCGCAGCGCTCGCTTGATACGGGTCTTCATCTCCGACTTGGCGGACTTGTTGCGCAGGCGGGCCTTCTCATTCGTCCGGTTGCGTTTGATCTGACTCTTGATGTTGGCCACGGCGTCGTCACAACTCCACGTGCAGGGGGAACCCGGTCAGGGTAGCAGGGGGGACCCGGTACTCTCACCCGCGACCCCCTCGGATTTGAGAACGTGACCGACCAAACGCGCATCCGCAACCTGGCCATCGTGGCCCATGTCGATCATGGGAAGTCCACCCTCTCGGATCGGATCCTCGAGCTCACCGGCGCCGTCGACCCCCGCGACATGCGCGAGCAGTACCTCGACTCCATGGACATCGAACGGGAACGGGGCATCACCATCAAGGCCCAGAACGTGCGGGTCAACTGGAAGGGCTACACCATCCACCTGATCGACACGCCGGGGCACGTCGACTTCGGCTACGAGGTCAGCCGCAGCCTGGCGGCGTGCGAGGGCGTGGTGCTGCTGGTCGACGCCGCCCAGGGGATCGAGGCCCAGACGCTGGCGAACTGTTACCTGGCCCTGGACAACGACCTTGAGATCGTGGCCGCCCTGAACAAGATCGACCTGCCGGCCGCCGACCCCGACCGCTACGCCGGCGAGATCGAGAACCTGCTGGGCATTCCCGCCGACCAGATCCTCCGGTTGTCGGCCAAGACGGGGGAGGGTGTGGGCGCCCTGCTCGACGCCATTTGCGAGCGCATCCCCCCGCCCAAGGGCGATCCCGACGCTGCGCTGCAAGGCCTGATTTTCGATTCCTACTATGACCAGTACCGGGGAGTCGTGAGTGCCGTGCGCGTGGTCAACGGGACCCTCTCGGCGGGCGAGCGGCTCCGTTTTCTCCAGGCCAAAGCCACCCACGATGTGGAAGAGATAGGGGTCCGCACACCGACGGCGACGCCGGTCGCCACCCTGGCGGCGGGGGAGGTCGGTTACCTGATCGCCGGCATCAAGGACGTGGGCGAGGCCCGCAGCGGTGAGACGGTGACCGACGCCGCCCGGCCGGCCGCCGAGGCGGTGCGGGGCTATCGGGACCCCAAACCCATGGTGTTCTGCGGGCTGTTCCCCGTCGAGGGCGACGACTTCGCCGACCTGCGCGACGCCCTGGAGAAGCTGAAGCTCAACGACGCCAGCGTCACCTACGAGCCGGAGACGTCGGGCGCCCTCGGCTTCGGCTTTCGCTGCGGGTTCCTCGGGCTGCTGCACATGGAGATCGTGCGGGAGCGGCTGGAGCGGGAATTCGACCTGGAGCTCATCGCCACCGCCCCGAGCGTGGAGTACATCGCCCACCTCACCGATGGCCAGGTGGTCACGGTCGACAACCCGTCGGCCATGCCGGCGTCCAACCACATCGACAAGCTGGAGGAGCCGTTCCTCAACGTCACCATCATCCTGCCGGCGGAGTACACGGGCACGGTCATGGAGCTGTGCCAGAGCCGGCGGGGCGAGCAGACGCGGATGGAGTACCTCTCGCCCGAGCGCCTGGAGCTGGTGTACCGCATCCCGCTGGCCGAGGTGGTCGTCGACTTCTTCGACGCCCTCAAGAGCCGCACCAAGGGCTACGCCAGCCTCGACTACGAACCCGCCGGCTACGAGAGCTCCGATTTGGCCAAGATCGACATCCTCCTCAACGGGGTTCCCGTCGACGCCTTCTCGGCCATCGTGCACCGCCGCGACGCGGCGCAGTACGGCCGCCGCATGGCGGAACGGCTGCGCCAGCTGATTCCCCGCCAGATGTTCGACGTCCCCATCCAGGCGGCCGTCGGCGGCAAGGTGGTCGCCCGGGAGACGGTGAAGGCCAAGCGCAAGGACGTGCTGGCCAAGTGCTACGGCGGCGACATCACCCGCAAGCGCAAGCTCCTCGAGAAGCAGAAGGAGGGCAAGAAACGGATGAAGAACATCGGCCGCGTCGAGGTCCCCCAGGAAGCATTCATCCAGGCGTTGCGGCTGGAGGAGTAGGGCAGGGGCCCCGGGATGGTCGGGCGGGCGGCCCCGCCCGTCGCCCCCAAATCTGACCGATAGGATCGGGAATCGTGCCCGATCACCTGGTAGCCGCCCACGGCGGCACGCTCATCGACCTGTACGCCGACGCCGAGCGCGCCGCCGACCTGAAGAAGCACT
>DATARN010000159.1:0-7257 GCA_036264135.1 Acidimicrobiales bacterium | reverse complement strand
GGAGACGCTGTTCGGGGCGGTCGGGGAAGAAACGGCCCACATCTTGAAGATCGCCCACGAGGCGGCGGCGGACATCAAGGCCAAGGCCCAGGAGAACGCTTCCCGGATCTTGAAGGAGGCCCATCAGCAGGCCGAGACGTTACGAGGCGAGGCGGAAACCGTGCTGGCCCGCCGGACCGAGGAGGCCGAAGTCCAGGCGGCGCGCATACGCGAGGCGGCCAAGTCCGAAGCCGAGCGTCTGCTCGACCAGACCCGCCAGCAGGCCAAGGCCATCCGGGCGCAATCCGAGGCGGAGCGCAACGCCATGATCGAGGGCGCCCAGGCGACCAGGGAGAAGATCCTGAGCGCCTTGTCCAAGAAGCGCAACGTGGCCGTGGCCCAGGTGGAGGCGCTCCGCGCCGGCCGGGAGCGCCTCCTCGAGGCCTACCAGGTGGTCCGCCTCTCCCTTGACCAGGCCACCGTCGAGCTGGCCCGGGCCGAGACCGAGGCCCGAGCCGCCGCCGACGCCGTTCGTCACCGGCCGCTCAGCCTCGACGAGCCCGACGGCCTCGACGAGTTCGACCCCCCGACCAACCCGACCCTCCCGATCATCCAGAAGCGCCTCCGTCCCGCCACGAGTTCGGCGCCCCCGCGGGCTGCCGCCCCCGCTGCCGCCCCCTCCGCTGCGGCTGCTCCGCTGGCCGCGGCTGCCGTCCCCGCCTCGCCGGCTGCCCCTCCGGTCACCGCCCCGCCGGCTGCGCCTCCCGTCGATGCGCCCGCTGCCGCCGCTCCGCCGCCAGCCGCCCCGTCTGCCGCCGCTGCCGCGGCGTCGGCCTTCACCCCGCCGGTGGTCGGCTCCCGCCCCACTGATGCCGCCGCGTCCTCGGCTGCCGCGACGACTCCATCAGACTCACTCGCTAAGAAGGGTCCAGCCTCCGGGCCGGTTCCACGGCGCCCGGCGGGGGGAACCGCAGGGCCTGTGTCGGCGCCACAACGGGATGACGCGCCTCCAGCGCCTCGTGCTGAGCCGCCCGAACCGGTACCGCCACTGTCGGTCGTGGGGGCGCCCGAACCCGAGACGCCGCCGGAGCAACAGCAGCCTCCTTTACCCCCGGAAGTAGTCACCGAGGCGGTTGACCGGACGCCCTCGACGGATGACCTCTTTCAGCGGATTCGAAAAGAGGTCGTTCCCGACGCCGACGAGGCGCTCTTGCAGCGGCGCGACGTCGCGATGGAGCCCATCGAGGCGGGGCTGACGCGGCGGCTGAAGCGGGCGCTGCAGGACGACCAGAACGACCTGCTGGACCGGCTTCGCCACGTGCGGGCGAGCCAGCGGCCGGCCGCTGTCCTGCCGGGACGGGAAGCCCATGCCGCCCGGTTCCGGGAGGTGGCCCGGCCGTTCCTCGCCGAGGCAGTCGACGCCGGGGTGGCATTCACCGCCTCGTTGACGCCGAGCGTGCGGTCGTTCGACCACCGCGCCGGGGTGGACGCCGCCGCCGAGGAACTGGCCCAGGCCATCGTGGAGCCGCTGCGCCGGCGGCTGGATAGCGTCCTCACGGACGGGGAGGGGGATGACGCCGTCATCTTGGCCGAGGCGGTCGGGGCGGCGTACCGGGAGTGGAAAACCAAACGGGTCGAGGTGGTCGGCGCCGACCACGTGGTGGCCGCCTTCTCGCGGGGCGCCTACGCCGCCACACCGGCGGCGGCGACGCTGCGGTGGCTGGTCGAGGACGTCGGCGGCCCGTGCCCTGACTGCGACGACAACGTCCTCGCCGGGGGCCAACCGAAGGGCGAGGCCTTCCCGACCGGTCAGCGTCACCCGCCCGCGCATCCGGGCTGCCGCTGCCTGCTGGTGCCCCACCTCGGTTGACGCGAGGTCTTCATCCTGCGGCGATGCCCTAGGCTGCGCCGAACATGAAAGCGCCTGCCGACTTCCCGAAGCGGTCCCGCCGGGCCACCCGGGGGCGGATCATCATCATCGCGGTGATCGTGGTCTTTGTCCTGATCACCTCCCTGCGCAGTATCGCCAGCTTCTACACGGATTACCTGTGGTTCCAGGAGCTGAAGTTCACCAGCGTGTTCCGTGGCGTGCTGGTCGTGCAGGTGTTGCTGGCGGTGGTATTTTGCGTGCTCTTTTTTGCCCTGTTGCTGGGCAACTTGATCATCGCCGACCGGATAGCGCCGCGTTTCCGTCCCGCCGGCCCGGAAGACGAGTTGGTGCAGCGCTACCGGGAGGCGGTCGGTCCGCATGCCAGTGCGGTGCGCATTGTCGTCGCCGTCGTCTTCGCGTTGTTCACCGGCATTGGCACGCGCTCGCAATGGAACAATTGGATTCTTTTCCGCAACGCCACGTCGTTCCACGTGAAAGACCCGCAATTCGGCCGCGACGTCGGCTTTTACGTATTCCAGTTGCCGTTTATCAAGTTCTTCGTCGACTGGCTCTTCGTGGCCATCATCATCACCCTGATCGTCACCTTGGTATTCCACTACCTAAACGGTGGGATCCGGGTGCAGTCGCCCGTCCAGCGCGTCACGCCGCAGGTCAAAGCGCACATCTCGGTGTTGCTCGGCGCGTTGGCGCTGGTCAAGGCGGTGGGCTACTGGTTCGAGCGCTTCGAGCTCACGCTTTCGACCAAGCATGTGGTGGAAGGGGCGACCTACACCAGCGTCCACGCCGACCTGCCGGCCAAAACGCTGCTGATCGTCATCGCCGTGTTCGCCGCCGCCCTCTTCATCTACAACATCTATCAAAAGGGATGGACGCTGCCCATCATCGCCGTCGGCCTCTGGGGGCTGGTGTGGGTCCTCGTCGGGGGCATCTACCCGGCAGTCATCCAGGCGTTGCGGGTCAGCCCGGCGGAAATCGTCCGGGAGAAGCCGTATATCCAGCGCAACATCGTGGCCACCCGGACGGCCTACAGCCTGAACAACGTCCATCAGCAGCAGTTCTCGGGCGTGGGAAATCTGACCGCGGCGGACTTCACCCCCACTTCGTCGAACACGGTGAACTTGACGAATGTGCGGCTGCTCGACCCCGCCTTCATCAAGGACGCGTTCAACAAGCTGCAGGAAATCCGGTCGTATTACCAGTTCAATGACCTCGACGTGGACCGCTACACACTGGGCGGTGCCGTCCCCGCGCTGACACAGACCCTGACCGCGGTGCGGGAAATCAATTCCGCCGACGTGCCGAGCGGCTTCGTCAACCAGCACCTGCTGTACACCCACGGATTGGGTGCCGCCATGTCGCCGGCCAACCAGAGCGGCGTGAACCCGACCGACGGGACACCCAACTTCGTGATGTCCGACGTCCCGCCGCAGTCGACGGGGGGAGCCCCGGTCCTCGACCCCAACGGGGCCAAGGTGTACTACGGCGAGAACCAGGGCAACTACGTCATCGTCGACTCCGCCCAGCCGGAGCTCGACTACCAGGACAAGGTCACCGGGGCCAACGTGCTCAGCAAGTACACCGGCACCGGCGGGGTGCCTATGGGGTCGATCTTCCGGCGGCTGGCCTTCGCCCTCCGCTTCGGCGACCCGAACCCCGTGATCTCCGGCCTGGTCACCTCGAACTCCCGCATCCTGTACGTGCGGGCCATCGGCGACCGGGTCCGCAAGGCCGCCCCGTTCCTGAAGTACGACTCGGATCCCTACGCGACCGTGGTCAACGGCAAGATCTACTGGATCCAGGACGCCTACACCGTCACGTCGCGATACCCGTACGCGCAGACGGCCGACACCGGGCGACTGCTGCCTGCCAGCGGGCTCAACACCGACTTCAACTACGTCCGCAACTCGGTGAAGGTGGTCATCGACGCCTACAACGGCTCCATGAAGTTCTACGTCATGGACCAGACCGACCCGATCATCCAGACGTACGAGAAGGCATTCCCGGAGTTGTTTACGCCCGGCAGCAAAATGGATCCGGCGTTGAAGGCCCATATCCGGTACCCGGAGGACCTGTTCCGGGTCCAGACGAACATGTACGGCCGCTACCACCTGACCAACCCCAACGACTTCTACACCCAAGCCAACGCCTGGACCATCTCGCAGGATCCCGGTTCGGGGCCGCCGTCAAACATCACCCAGAACAGCACCGCCCTCAACGCCGCCGGCCAGGTGGTCAGCACCCGCAGGAACCGGATGCAGCCGGTGTACGAGCTGCTCACCCTGCCGGGGCAGCAGGATCAGGCCTTCACCATCCTGCAGCCGTTCGTCCCCGTTTCTGCGTCGGACAAGCAACAGAACCTGACGGCGTTCATGACCGCCAAGGGGGATCCCGGCAACTACGGCAGCCTGGACGTGTTCGTGACGCCCGCCGGGCAGCAAGTTGATGGGCCAGCGCTGATCAACGCCGCCATCAACGCCAATCCCGACATCTCCAAGGAGATCACCCTCCTGAACACCAACGGCAGCCAGGTGGAGCTGGGGAATGTTGTCACGGTCCCGGTCAACCAGTCGATCATCTACGTACAGCCGCTGTACGTGCAGGCCCAGGGCAATCCCGTGCCCCGCCTCGACGACGTGATCGTGGTCTACAACGGCGCCGCCTACCACGGCGGGACCCTGTACTCGGCGCTGTGCTCGAGCCCGTTCGGGTCGTCGTTCTGCTCCCTGAACGGCGGGACCGCGCCGCCCCCGAACGGCAACACCAACGGCGGCACCACCAACGGCGGGACGACGCCGACCACCACCGCCCCGCCGGGCGGTACCACTACGACGGTGCCGGGGGCGGCGACGATCCAGCAGCTCCTCGCCGATGCCTCCATGCACTTCCAGAACGCCGACAACGCCCTGAAGCAGCAGCCGCCCAACCTCGGTGTTTACCAGTCGGAGGTGGCCCAGGCGGAGGCGGACATCACCCGGGCCCAGCAGCTTTCCGGCACGTCCTCGACGACCACCACCACGGGGCCGCCCACGGCCACCACGGTGGCTCCGGCCACCACGACCACTGCCCCCCACGCCTAGGCCGCTTCGGTTGTCGCCAGCCGGTTGTCGAAGTGCTGGTGGTAAGCTGCCCGGACCGCCGCGGGGTGGAGCAGTCTGGTAGCTCGTCGGGCTCATAACCCGAAGGTCGCTGGTTCAAATCCAGCCCCCGCCACTAAAAGCCCTGGTCAGACCACAATCCGGCCAGGGCTTTCCTATGGTCCGCGTCGGTCACCTCGGTGTCAAACCGGTTCAAACCCTCCGGCTGTCGATCCCGCGCTATACGTGTTCAAGGCTGGCGCTGATGTCCTTCATGCGCCGGTAGAGCCGATCGGGATGGCCCGGTGCGGCGATGAAGCCGAACCTCTCATAGAAGCGTACGGCGGCATCGTCGATCGCGTCGACGACAACGAGCCGAGCGGCGACGGCCTCACCCGCGGCGACCGACTTGCGGAGGGCCTCAGCGAGCAGTAGCGCACCCATTCCCTTGCCCTGTTCTCGGTGATCCACGGCGAGGCGCGCAAGCAGCACCATGCCGACCGGATAGGCAGGCAGACCTCGCACGAGCTTGGCTGGGGCGTCGGCGCGCAGTACCGAGCCCATTGTCAGGCTGAAGTAGCCGACGACGAGTGCGTTGCGCGTGAGGACGAACGTTCGGGCCGAGTCCATCTGCTGCGCGGCGAGCGCGTGGCGGTCTAGCCATCCATCGAGTTCGTCGTTGCCCGAGTCGAACTCGGACAGGTCGTGGTGGGTGTCGAGTCGCTCCAGTCGCAGCCAAGCCGCGGGGCTCACGCTTCGCGAAGCTTGGGGTGCTTCTCGAACAGCTCGACGAGCTCCGGCACGGGCTTAGCCGGCTTGTCGAGCTCCGTGATGAATCGATCGAAGTTGTCATTCGACAGGACCAAGTCCCGGTGTTGCTTGACCACCCGCCTCGCCTTCGAGGTCACCGACTCGAGCACGAAGGCGGTGACGGTCGTGTCCTCGAGATCGGCGGCCTGGCGGATGAGGGCATCCTGGTCTGGCGTCACGCGCACCTCCAACCGGTGGCGGCGGGACGGCGTCACGGCGGGCTCACTCATGCACGGAAAGGATACCATCGTCCGGACAACGTCCGGACGCTAGGGTGATCCCATTGTCCCCGCCTTGAGCCACAATGGCAAACAGTTCGCAATCGGGCTCATAACCCGAAGGTCGCTGGTTCAAATCCAGCCCCCGCCACTAAAGAAGCCCTGGTCACAGTGTTAAGCGGACCAGGGCTTCGTCTTGTCTTGGGCGTCATCCGCGCCGTGTCAAACGCCTGTCAAACGTCCCCCACTGTGCGAGACCGGTAGATACTGGACACTGTGGCTCCGGTAGCTGCCTGACACTTTCAAGACGCGGTTCCGGTACCTGGGCGACAGTGGTTCCGGTACCTGGCTGACAGTGGCGTCTGGTTGAGGGTCCACCGGTTGGCTGTTGCCACCTTCTTCGCTGTGGTCGTTCGCGCCCGCAGATCCGGAGGAGGCCGTCGTCGTGTTGGTGGAGTTGGGGTTGGTGGAGCAGCGCTATCAGGCGGTGTTGGAGGTGTTGGACGGCGCCACGGTGATCGATGTCGCCCGGCGTAACAAGGTGGCCCGCCAGACGGTGCACGAGTGGCTGCGCCGCTATGCGGCGCACGGTCTGGCGGGGTTGGCGGATAAGGGATCGCGGCCGGATTCGTGTCCCCATCAGATGTCGGCGGTGGTGGAGGCGGCGGTGGTGGAGTTGCGCCGGGCACATCCGTCGTGGGGGCCGGCGTCGATCTTGCACCGCCTGGCGGCCCAGGGGGTGGAGCCGTTGCCGGGGCGGTCGTCGGTGTATCGGGCCCTGGTCCGCCACCGGCTGATCGAGCCGGCCAGGCGAAAGCGGCGCCGGGAGGATTACAAGCGGTGGGAGCGGTCGAGGGCGATGGAGTTGTGGCAGATGGACGTGGTGGGCCGCTTCCATCTGGCGGATGGGACCGAGTTGTCGATGGTGTCGGGCATCGATGACCACAGCCGTTTTTGTGTGTGCGCGGCGCTGGTGGCTCGGGCCACGGCGGCGCCGGTGTGCCAGGCCCTGGCCCGGGCGCTGGCCGCCCATGGGGTGCCCGATCAGATCCTGACCGATAACGGCAAGGTGTTCACGGCCCGGTTCGGGCCGGGGCCGGGGCCGGTGCGTTTCGACCGGATGTGCACCGACAACGGCATCAGACATTTGTTGACGGCGCCGTATTCGCCCACCACGACGGGCAAGGTGGAGCGGTTCCACAAGACGCTGCGGGCGGGGTTTTTCACCCCGAACGATTACCGCTTCGCCACCTTGGCCGAGGCCCAGGCGGCGCTGGACGCCTGG
>DATARN010000163.1:0-18975 GCA_036264135.1 Acidimicrobiales bacterium | reverse complement strand
GCCATCTGGGCCAGGGCGACGGCGACACCCCACCGGCCACCGACGGCAGCCACGAGGCCGGCGGAGGCGAGCAGGCCCGTCGCCAGCACGAGCCGACCGGCCAAGAGGCGCACCGCGGGACTGTACCGCCAGTTGGTTGGGGCAGGTGTCTTGCCGGCCGTACCGGCGCGTATCGTTGCTGAGGTGCCACCCGAGCTTTGCGTGGTTGACGTGATGGTCACCTGCCCGAAGACGCACCGCCCCGAGTGCCCGCCCGACGAGATCCGCGCCCTCTTCGGGGACGACCACGTCCACATGGCCCTCATCGTGGCGGCCGACGGGCGGCTCGTGACGACCATCGAGGCCGCCGACGTGGCCGCCGCCCCGCCACCCCCGGCGCCGGTCGCCGAGTGGGGCACGCTGATCGACCGCACCGTGGCGCCGTGGCAACCCGTGGCCGGCGTGACCGCCCGGCTGCTCCGCCAGGGCCGGCGCCGGCTGGCGGTCGTCGACGGCGCCGGCCGGCTGCTCGGGTTGCTGTGCCTCAAGCGGGACGGGACGGGCTACTGCTCTGACGAAGGCGTCCGGGAGCGCGCCGAGGCGCGGCTTCGCGCCGCCCCCCTCGGGCGGTAGATTCGTGCGCCGACCCAACGCGAGCTGGGCCGGAATCGAGGTTTGGAGGAAGGGTTTCGAGGCAGCCCGCAGTCCAGGGGACGTAGCTCAGTGGCTAGAGCACCTGCTTTGCACGCAGGGGGTCGTGGGTTCGAGTCCCATCGTCTCCACCGATGTCCTGCGACATCGTGAACAAAGCTACAAGGGGCTTAGGACGCAGCTCCCGGCGAGATTTCCACCGGTCGGGATTCGAGGATGTCGTCGAGCGCTGCCGCGAACATTGGGTGTTGGAAGGAGAAACCAGCCTCGAGCAGACGCTGCGGGACGCAGCGCCGGCCGGTGAGAGCCAAAGCCGGGTCGGTGCGCATCAGCATTGCGCCGAGTTGCACGAGCGGCTTCGGAGTAGGTGGCGACCACCGGCGTCGTAGCGCGCCGCGAAGTGCTCCCATCATGTCGCGGTTCTGGATGGGGTTCGGAGCGGTGACGTGAACGACGCCATCAAGCTCCCGTTCGCGGAGGAACAGGACCGCCTCGACGAAGTCGTCAGCGTGGACCCAGCTAATCCATTGCTCGCCGTCGCCGATACGACCTCCGAGGCCGAGCTTGGTGATGCGAACGAGCCGCTCGAACGCGGGAGTGCCATGGTCGAGCACAATGCCAGTGCGCAGAATCACGAGGCGGTCGGTCGCCGCGCCCTCGACGGCTGCTTCCCACGGCCGGGCCACACCAGGCATCTGCGGAGGCCCGTCGGCGACCGGGCTCTGCTCATCGACGATCCGCTGGCCCGCGTCTCCGTAGATCGCCAGGGTGCTCATCTGCAGCCACAGCACCGGTTGATGGTGCAGTCGCGCCGCTGCTTGGACGAGCGCTCGTGTCGGCTCAACCCGAGACTGGCGGAGCAGCTCCACATTCTTCGGTGAGGGTGGCCGGTCGACGAGTTCGCCGGCGAGGTTCACGACGATCGCGCCTGCGAGTTCGGCTGACCATTGTCCGACGGTGCGACCGTCCCACTCGACCTGCCGATGACGGATCTCATTGCGTCGACGACGGGTGAGGATCACCACATCGTCGCCGCGTGTGTGGAAGTTGTCGGCTAGGCGTTGGCCGAGCCATCCGGTGCCACCGGCGATGACGACTTTCACGTCGTCACCGCGATTGTGTTCGCATCGAGCGCGGGCGCGCGCCTCCAGGTGACCGGCACATCCCGCATGAGGTAAGAAGGCGCCGCAATCGCGCTCGCGAAGCTTGCGATGAACGCGCTGTCGAGCTCTTCGATAACGGCCGGCACTGCGCACCGATGCTCCGGCTCCATGTACGCGGTCTCGAGCCCATCGCGGTGGGCGGGCGAGATTCCAATGGTCGCCGCCAGACAGGTGCCGCCAATCGGCTCGCACGGAGCGCTGGCCGCAGACGCCGGCAGCGACGCCCGAACTCGGACGGCATACGGGCTACCCCGATCCCGGGGGCACACAGCCCATTCGAGCAGGTGGCCGTCATCTGCGATCTCTACGATCGCGGCCTGGTGGACGCCGGGGAACAGGCGACCGCCGATAACCCTTGCGACCCGTGAATCGGTGTGCCTGGCGGGCACGAAGACGCCGACGTTCGCCTGGCCGAACTCGTCGGTCCATTCGACAGAGATGCGATGCGCCGCGGCTCGGAGCCGTGTCCCTACCTCCGACGGCAACGGGGGCGGGCGCAAGTCAATGACGTCGAGCAGGCAGCAGCCGATCACTGTCCCGCCGTCCGTGCTGTGCGGGCGTAGCCCGGCTGGCAGGTGGCGAGACGCTTCATCGGGATCGACAACCGCGTTCACCAGTAGGCGACGGCGGATGGTCCCTTGGACCGATCCCCGGTGGCTGGACTCTTGTGCACTCATGATTGTTACGCTACCATATACTCACGGATCAAATGCTAGCGGATCGAGGGACGCATGGAAAGCGAGTACCGGTTGGACGAGATCGCCCGGCGAGCAGGCGTGGCGTCGACCACCGTGCGGCTCTACCAGACGAAGGGTCTGCTGGCGCCGCCCCGACTAGAAGGTCGGACCGGCTGGTACGACGACTCGCATCTGAGCCGACTGCGGCTGATCGCCCGTTTGCAAGGCGAGGGGTATTCCCTCGCCGGGATCGCCAACCTGCTCGAGCAGTGGGAGCAGGGTCGGGGCCTCGACGCAGTCATGGGCGTCGAAGCCGAACTCGACGCCCTCATCGGTGACGTGCACGCCGCCGTCGTCGACCCGCTCGAGTTGCTGACTCGCTTCCCCGAGGGATCGATGACAGCTGAAGTCCTACAACGGGCGACATCCCTTGGCCTTGTCGAGCCCACTGACGACGGCAAAATCCGGGTGCGCGACCGTCGTTTCATCGAGAGCGGAGCATCGCTCGCCCACCTCGGCATCCCGCTTGACGTGATCCTCGACGAGTGGGAGGCACTCGTCGCCCACACCGACGACATCGCCAGCCAGTTCGTCGCCTTGTTCGAGACCTACCTGGCTCCCAAGGACTGGCAACGGAACCTCGACACGGACAAGGCCGGCGAGTTGGCCGCCACGCTCGCACGGCTGCAATCGACGGCTCGCCAAGTTCTCGCGGCCGCCCTTGACAGCAGCGTCGCCCGTCTCGGCCGGGAACGCCTCGGCCAGCTGATCCAGCCATGAAGACCATGAAGATTCGGACGCGTCGACCGATCTACGTCGAGTCGCGCATCAAGGCGCCGCTCAATCGACTGTGGGAAGCGACACAGCAACCCGAGCAGCACCGGCGTTGGGACGCTCGCTTCGGGACGATCACCTACCTCCCTCGCAGCCACGGTGAGTCACAACGGTTCACCTACGCGACAACGGTGGCGCCCGGCATCACGATCGCCGGGACCGGCGAGTCGCTGGGCGACCGGGACCGCGCCGACGGAACGCGCTGGTCCGGATTGAGGTTCTGGGCGCCCGACCGCCGCTCGATCATCGAACGAGGCGCGGGCTACTGGCGTTACATCCCAACCGAGCGCGGCGTGCGCTTTCTCACCCGCTACGACTACCGGCCCCGCTGGGGACGCTTCGGCGAGATCATTGATCGGTTGGCGTTCCGGCCATTGTTCGGGTGGGCCACCGCGTGGAGCTTCGATCGACTCCGGCTGTGGCTTGACGAGGGCATACCGCCGGAGGTGGCGCGCAACCAATCGATCGCCCACGCCGCGGCAGTCGCCGGACTCGCCGGCGTGTTCGGCTACCAAGGCCTGGTACCCAAGGTGTGGAAGGTCGACGGCGGCGAGGTCGCCATCTGGGAAGGCCTCGGGCTGCCACATCACCGCGCCCGCGCGCCTGGTACGCGTCGTCGGCGCAGTTGAGGCCGGCTTCGCCGTCGCCACCGTCGCCCGGTCACACCAGCGCTGGCCATTCGTCATCGCGCTGGCCGCCATGCCGACCCTTGCGGTCGGTGCGGCCAAAGCCGATCGCTCGATCCTCACCAAGGCCTTCAATCCCGGATCACTCGGAGTTGCGGTGGTCGCACTCGCCGGCGTCGCGCTCGCGACCAACGATGGACGTCCCAGCGGCCGCCGCCCCCTACGGCACGCCCCGGACGGTCAACCGGACGTGGAAGAGCTGTCATGAGCTCCATCTACCGGGAGGCGCTCGGCGACGACTTCGCCCGGCTGCATCCGAAGATGCAGTGGCGCTTCGGGTTCTCGTCCGCAGATGAGACCTGTCAGATTGGCACGGGCGTCATGGACGAGGTGTGGCGCGGACCATGGTGGACGCTGCCATTTCTCCTGCTCGGCTCGACGCGGCGCGTCCTCTTTCCGAGCCGCGGCAAGAACGTCAAGTTCACCATCGCCAACTACGCCTACATCGACCGGTCCGGGCGCGAGACCGTCACCTGGTCTCGTCGGTTCCACTTCCGCCCGCGGACACGCGCCTTCGACGCCACAATGATCTACAGCAAGAGCCGCCAAACGATCGTCGACTACCTCGGCACCCATCAGCACCTCGCCGTCGACCTCGATTGCTGGGTCGACGACGAAGGGGCGATGTGCATCCGTAGCGGCGAGCAGCGCTTCTACGAAGGCGTCATTGCGTTCCGGTTCCCGCTGCTCTTCTCGGGCGTCGCCGATGTCCGGGAATGGTGGGACGGGGCCGCCGGATGCTTCCGCATCGACGTGCGCGTCGAGAACAAGTTGCTCGGCCCGTTGTTTGGCTACCGCGGGTCCTTCACCGTTGACGAGCACTCATGCACCGCGGACGCCATCCCGGCAGAGGTGCAGCCGGTTCGCGAGGAGTACCGCGAATGACCGTCCGACGCGGCAATAGGTGGCGAAGCTTGTACGACCGACGCTCGACATCCGGCCTACGTTGTCAGTGTGCGGCCCCGCGACGGGCACGCGGGTAGACCCGCCAGGTTAGGCAGTCGAAGCAAGTTGGCACGGAGGTACGAATGTTCCAAAGCATCGGTCGGGAGCAGGCTCGCAAACTGCTCGATGGGGGGGCCCAGGTCGTGGAGGTGTTGGAGGAGAACCAGTACCGCCAGGCGCATCTGCCCGGCGCGATCCACATTCCCGCCTGGGAGCTCAGCCGGGCCCGGGCCGGCGAACTCGACTCGTCGCGACCGGTCGTGGTGTACTGCTTCGACACCGCCTGAGACCTGAGTCCCCGAGCAGCGTGTCTGCTCGATCTGTACGGGTTTACCCAGGTGTACGACTACGTCGACGGCAAGTCAGATTGGATGGCCTACGGCCTCCCGGTAGAGGGTCAAAGCGGTCCATTCGCGGGTGGAGTCGTCACCGCCGCCGCGACCTGTCGAGTCGAAGAAACGGTCGCCCAGGTCCGCGCCACGGTGGGCGCCACGCGAGACGCGGTAGTCGTCGTTGACGCGACCGGCTTGGTGCTGGGCTTGCTGAGCCCGGAGGCTTTGGCGGGCCCCGGCGAGGATCAGGTCCTTGACGTCATGGCCGTCGTTCCCAGCACGGTGCGGCCCAGCGTGGAGGTATCGTCGCTCGTGAGCTCAGAAGCCGAACGCGTTCTCGTTACCAGTTCCGACGGTCGCCTTATCGGCCAGGTGGTCACCGCCGACCTGTCGTCAGGGCCGCCCCATGATCACGCCGCCGAAGGGCCGCCGCATGATCACGCCGCCGAAGACGCCCAGATGGACGCCCTCTTCGAAGAGACAATGTCGATCGTCCGGGAGCGCTTTGGGGACAGCGATCCTTCCCCGGAGGAGCTGCGGGCGCTGCTACGGGAACGGCTGATCGCCGCCGGGCGCACCCCCGAGCAGGCGGACCAGTTCCTTACGGAAATGGATGATGACGAGGAGTCGAGTTAGCCGCCCTAGCCCGACCACCTCGAGGGGAAGGTTCCCGAGGGAAGCTTGTGGCGAGAAGAGCGCGGCCGCGCCGCCCTTTCTCGCCACAACGTCGTTCGGCCGGGCCAGCCCGTGACGGTTTGCAGCCGCTGTAGCCCACCTTGTGGCGACAAGATGCCGTCCACCGCCACCTTTCGCGCCGCAACCTCGGCTGACCCCGCCGGCCCTGCCGGTCCCGCCGGCCCCGCCGGCCGGGGTGGGGCCACGACAACGAAAGGCATGACCCGGCGGGCCGCCGGCGCCAACCAACGGTTTCAAGTGGCGACATCGCGGTAAGAAGTGGACATCTCAACCAACGCCGGCGCGCACATGGTCGCGCCCGACACATTCAGTCTCCTGGACACTAGGCAGGCGCGGACGCTGGTCCGTGAGCGCCTGCGCGCCTTGGGCCTGTCCGACCTCATTGACGATGGCGAGCTGGTCGCCAGCGAACTGGTGGCCAACGCCGTGCTTCACGGCTCCGGGTGCACGGGGGTCGAGGTCGAGGGGGTCGAGGGTGGGGCCCGCATCGAGGTGGCCGATCGCTCGCGGACTGCTCCGGTGGTGGGGATGGGATCACAGGACGCCATGACCGGGCGGGGACTGCGCCTGGTCGGGCAGCTGGCCCGCCGGTGGGGCGTCGAGTCGAGGCTTGACGGCAAGGTCGTCTGGGCCGAGGTGGGCCAGCCGCTGCCGGACGGCGCCGCGCCGAGCGCGGCCGACCTGGTCTCGGGAGGGAATGACCGCCCCGCCGGCACGACCCGGAAGCGTTTTCACGTGGTGCTGGGCGAGGTCCCGACCGACCTGCTGCTGGCCGCCAAGTACCACGTCGACGACGTGGTGAGGGAGTTCGCCCTGGCTGCCACTGGGGCATCGACCGGTATCACCGCGACCGTGCCCCCGCATTTGCAGTCGTTGATCAACACCGTGGCCTACCGCTTCTCCGAGGCCCGGGAGTCGATCAAGCGGCAGGCGCTGACGGCCGCCCGGCGTGGCGCCTCCCACACCCGGCTCGAACTGGAGCTCGACGCCCAGACCGCCGATGCCGGGGAGGACTACCTCGTCGCCCTCGACACGGTCGACGGCTATTGCCGGGCGGCTCGCCTCCTGACTCTGGAAACGCCACCGCAGCACCGGGTTTTCCGCCGTTGGTACGTGGAGGAGCTGATCGTGCAGGTCCGCGCGTTGGCTTCTGGCGAGACGCCCCGGCCGCCCCAGTCCTTCGAAGATCGATTGCTGCAGGAAATCGACCGGGTGGCGGCGGCCCAACGCATCGCCGAGCGGTCCGCTCGTCTCTTCGAGGTCGCCAGCGCGTTGGCCGGGGCCGACAGCCCCGAGGCGGTAGCCGACGCCGTGCTCGACCAGGGCGCCGCCGCCCTGGGGGCGTCCGGGGGCGGACTGGTCCTCGCCTCCAATGCCGACCGCCTCATCGTGCCCCGCACGGTCGGCTACGACGAGGCGGTGGTGGCCAGGCTGCGATCGGAGTCCCGCGACGCCGACCTCCCCGCGGCCGTGGTCCTGCGAACCGGTGAGTCGGTCTGGATCGAGTCGCGCCTGGAGCGGGACATGCGCTACCCCGAACTGGTCGAGTTGGAACCGGCGACGGTGTCGGTGTGCGCCGTACCTCTCGAAGTGCAGGGGCGACGGCTGGGCGCCCTGCGGTTCAGTTTCAATGAGCCTCGCCTTTTCGATGAGGACGAACGTCGATTCGTTCTTACCCTGGCGGCCCAGAGCGCCCAGGCCTTGGAGCGCGCCCAACTGCAGCACAGCCGGATCGACATCAGCCGCCGGCTGCAACGAAGCCTGCTTCCGCCCACCATCCTTGCCATCCCCGGCGTCGAAGCGGCGGCGTTTTACCACCCCCTGGGCGATGGTGTCGACGTCGGTGGGGACTTCTACGACCTGTGGAAGCTCGACGACAACTTCTACGCCATCGCCGTGGGCGACGTCGCCGGCACCGGCCCGGAGGCGGCGGCCTTCACGGCTCGGGTGAGGTATTCCCTGCGGGCCCTCACGCTGCTCGACGCCGACGTCGGCCCCACCATGGAGCGCCTCAACCATGCGCTGTTGACGTCCAATGCCGAGGGGATCAAGGGCGAACGGTTCTGCACCGTCATCTTCGGCACGGTGCGATCGCACGGGGATCGCCTCGAGGTCGTCCTGGCGAGCGGCGGCCATCCGTATCCCTTCATCCGCCGCGCTGACGGCTCTGTCGAGGAAGTGGTCCTCGGGGGGACCCTGCTCGGAATCTTCACCGAGCCCGAAGTCGTCGTGGTCCATCGCACCCTTGGCCCGGGCGACCGGCTCGTGCTGTACACCGACGGCGTCATCGAGGCCCGCGACAAGGCGGGCCGCATGTTCGACGCCGCCGGCGTACGTGCTCAGCTGTCCGACGCCCAAGCGGGCGGCACCGCCCGAGCGACCGTCGAGCGGCTCCAGGATGCGGTGATGGACCACGTGGGCGGCGAACTGGCCGACGACATGGCCGCCCTCGTCCTCCGCGTCGGCCGCGACGGCGCCGACTCCGACTCCGGCTGACCGGCGCCCACTGACCCGGCCGCCCGCGCGGCCTGGCCGACCGCGCGGCCTGGCCGACCGAACCGGCGGCCCACCAAGCCCGCCGGCGCTCCTCCGTTTCGGTCCGCTCCTGATGAGTAGTGGGTCCTGGAGACCCACTACTCATCAAGAGCTCGGGTCGACCCCACCTCGGAGGCGCCGGCCCCGCCGGCCCCGACCGGTCTAGGACGCGCCGACTGGGCTGGCGGAAGCCGGCGCCGGCGCCGACCCGTTGGTCGCGACCCCGGAGGAGGCCGGCCCGATGCCCTTCTTCAGGGCGTCGAGGATCGAGAAGCCCTGCCCGACCAAACCGGTCAGCACCTCGTTGACGCCGTCGGTGCCATTGAGCACCGTCAGGTTGGAGCCGGCCAGCCCTCGGGCGGCCGCCTGGACCAGCGCCGGCAGGTTCTCCACGATCCGCATGGCGGCGATGAGCTCCTGGTTGCCCTGGCGCAACGAATCGGCCCGGGCATGGTTCGCTTCGGCTTCTGCCTCGGCGGTGATGCGCTCGGTGTACGCGGCGCCGTCGGCGGCAAACTTGGCCTGGTCGCGCTGGGCCTCGGCCAGCGTGCGCTGGCGGTAGGCCTCGGCGTCGGCGGGGCGGCGAACCTCGGCCTCGAGGCGTTGGGCCGCCAACTCCGCCTGGCGCTCGGCCAGCCGGGTCTGCTCGGCGATGACATCCTGCGTCGCCTTGGCCGCGGCCAGCGGCCCTGACTGCGCCGCCTGGGCCTTGGCCTGCTCGGTTTCCGCGGTGAACCCGGCCGTCTTGATGGCCACGTCCCGCTCGTACTGGGCCTTCAGGGCCATCGCTTCCTGTTCGCGCTCCGCCGCCTCCTGGTCGGCCTTGGCCTGGGCGATCCGGGCCTGGCTGGCCACGGCGGCGGCGTGGGGGGCGGCCAGGTTGGTGATGTAGTTGGTGGCGTCTTCGATCTCCTGGATCTGCAGGGCGTCGACCACCAGGCCCAGCTTCTCCATCTCGGCGTGGCTGCCGTCCTTGATCTCCTGGGCCACCCGGTCGCGTTCACGGATGATCTGCTCGACGGTCAGGCCGCCGACGATGGACCGGAGGTGGCCGGCGAAGATGCGTCCCACCAACTCCTCAACCCGGTTCTGCTCGGCCAGGAAACGCCGGGCGGCGTTGGCGATCGACACCGGATCGTCGCCCACCTTGAACACCGCCACGGCGCGGACGTTCAACCGGATGCCCTGGCTGGTGATGCACTCCTCGACGATCTCGGACTCGCGAAGGGCGAGGGAGAGGATGCGGGCCTTCTGCTTGATGGGCAGCACGAAGGTCCCGTGGCCGGTGACGATCCGGAACTGGGTGTCTTGTGACTGCCGCTTCGACCCTGAGATCAGCAGGGCTTCGTTCGGTGCGGGAACATGCCAGAAAAACATGACGGACCCCCTTGGGTCGGCCCGGGCCCGGGCTAGGGAAAGGGAGTGACGATGACCGAACGAGCGGAGGTGGCCTCAACGACGAGAACCCGCTCGTGCTTGGCGATTGGCTGGTCGGCCCAAGCGGCGAACGCCTCGGTGCCCCCTCGGACGGGGAGCAAGACCTCACCCGGACCATTGGCCGGGATCGGAATCGTCACCCGCCCGATGACCCCGACTACGTTCCCGGCTTCAGCCGACACGTCACAACCTGCCTTGCTCGCCGTTTGGCGAATCGCACTCCCTGTGATTCCCACTGTACCGACGCCGCCGAAGTGGCGGTCGCGTCGGTCAACCGGTCACGACGACATTCACCGAAAAGGACACCTTCTGGCCGTTGCAGGTGATGGCCTCGCCGCATACGGTCCGTGACGCCGTGATCACCGCCGTGCCGTCCCCGACCGCCCGGTAGGTCGCAGTGGTGGTGCCGCACACCCCACCCGGGACGCACCTGGCGGGGGTGGTGACCACTCCCTGTTGCTGCAGCGCCGTCCCCGCGGGCGGCGGGAAGGTCCACCGGGTCTGATCGAAAACCACCACGATGGTGCTGCCCCGGGCCACGGGAACGGTTCGGCCGTCGTCGCTCACGGTGAGGTTCACCGTGGTGGCGGTGAGCGCCCGGGTCGTGGCGGTGGAGGGGTGCGTCGTGGTGGTGCGGGGCGCCGTCGTCGCGGTGGTCGGGGCCAACAACGTGGTCAACGTGGTCGACGTGGAGGAGGTGGAAGAGCTGGTCGAGGTCGTCGTGGACACTCCGGCCGAACTGGACCCACCGCAGCCAACCAGGGCCGTCAACGCCACACCCGCAACCAGCGCCCGCACTGCGCCTGTCCTGGTCATTCCACGTCGAGGGTACCCCCGGACCCGGGTCCTAATGCCCTCGTGGTTCGACGGCCACGGAGTAACCTCCCGACGGCGGTAATTGGTCCAAATCAGCAACCCAGCGACCGGCTGGGGAGTCTGAGAATCGGCTGCTGGCGCCGCGGGCCCTCCGCCACCACGACAAACCTCATGCTCTTCCCCACACTCTCCTTCGCCGCATTTTTTGCTGTGGTGTTGCCGGTCAGCTGGCTGCTGATGCCTCACCGCACCCGCTGGCGGCTGTTCATGGTGGGGGCGAGCTGGTTCTTCTACGGGGCGGCCGACAGGCGCTTCGTGCCCCTCCTCGCCGGCTCTACGGTCGTCAACCAGTTCTTCGCCCAGCGGATCCACGCCGCCGAGGGATCGGCGCGCCGGAACTGGACGATCGGCGCGGTGGCGACCAACCTCGGAGTCCTCGCCTGGTTCAAGTACATCGGCTTCTTGTCGCTGACGGCGCAAAGCTCCCTGAACTTCCTCGGGGTCCACGGCCACGTCCCACTTCCCGAAGTGCTCCTGCCCATCGGGATCTCCTTTTTCACCTTCCAAGCCCTCAGCTACGTCATCGACACCTCGCGAGGCAAGATCCAGCCGTCCTCGCTGCTCGAGTTCGCCGTTTACCTGTCGTTCTTCCCCCACCTCGTCGCCGGCCCGATCGTGCGGGCCACGGAGTTCCTGCCCCAGATCAAGGAGAAGATCGACCCCCGCCACGTCGACGTCGGCAAGGCGTTCTGGCTCATCTCCCTCGGCCTGTTCAAGAAGGTGGTCATCGCCAGCTACCTGGCCACCTACGCCGCCGACCCATTGTTCGGCTTCCCCCGCCAGCACGCCGGCGCCGAGGCCCTGGTTGGCGTCTACGCCTACGCCATCCAGATCTACGCCGACTTCAGCGGGTACACCGACATTGCCATCGGGCTGGCCCTGCTGCTCGGCATCCAGTTCCCGCAGAACTTCAACGCCCCTTATGCCGCCACCAGCCTCCAGGACTTCTGGCGGCGGTGGCACATGACGCTGTCGCGGTGGCTGCGCGACTACGTCTACATCCCCCTGGGCGGCAACCGTCGCGGCCGGGTGCGCACCTACGTCAACCTGATGTTGACGATGCTCCTCGGCGGCCTGTGGCACGGCGCGGCGTGGACGTTCGTGGCGTGGGGCGGACTGCACGGCGCCGGTTTGGCGGCGGAGCGCTGGTGGGGCGAGCGGCACAAACTGCCAGCGGAGGGAAAAGGGGGCCCGTCCGCACCGGACGCCGCTCCTCCGCCTCCGGCTTCTCCTGCTGCGGCCCCGACCGCTCGGCGGCCCAAGGTGATCAGCCTGGCCCGAGGTGAGGTGATCACCGCCGGAGTGGCCGCCGCCCCAGGCGGCTCCGGTGAGCAGCCGGTTGTGGCCGGCGCCGGGTCGGTTGCCGCCGCGGCCGCCCCCGCCTCGAGCGAGCAGCCGGTGGTGGCGGGCGCCGGGTCGGTTGCCTCCGCCGACCTCGGATCGGCGGATCCGCTGGCCGCGGTCGCCGCGGGCGAGCCGGGACTGAGTCGCCGACGCTCGCTTCCCGTATCCAGCCGGTCCAACGACCCACCTCCCCTCCCCGCCGACGCGACGCGGCGACGCGGCGGCGCCCACTTCGCCCGGCGCAACACGTCCGGCGATCCCGCCGGGGTGCCCGCCGGCCGGCCGGCACCGGGTGCCGGGTTCCGGCGTCTGGAGAGCGATCCCCCGGCCACAACCAGCGGCCCGACCAGCAACAACCGGCCGCCGGCCCTATCGCCTGGCGCCCGGGCCTGGATCGGCCGGCTGATCACCTTCCACCTGGTGTGCCTGGCCTGGATCTTCTTCCGGGCGACCTCGTTCCACAACGCCATCCAGGTGTTGGGCCGCATCTTCAGCTTCGGACCCCACCAGCACCTCAACTGGAAGGTCGTCGCGGTGATCGTCGGCGCCCTGGCCTTCCAGCTGGGACCGCGGGGCTTCGGGCCGCGGCTGCAGGTCCTCTTCTCCCGGCTCAACCTCTGGTACCAGGCCCTGCTCCTCGCCGGCGTGCTGACGGTGATCGACCTGCTCGGACCGGCCGGCGTGGCCCCGTTCATCTACTTCCGGTTCTGAGCGCCGTGCCGACCCGCCCCTCCCCGCACGATGTTGACGGCCGGCGGACCGTCTCCGCCGGCCAGGTCATCGCCGTCGCCCTGGTCGGCATGCTGCTGGCCGCCTTCCTGAACGCCGACTCGCTGGTCCAATCGATCGAAGGCCAGTCGTTCGGCCGCTCCCGCTCAATGCAACTGGCCGTGGCCCGGCCCATCCGCACGATCAGCCACTGGACCGGCCTCGACCTGCCCCGCAAACTCATCGACGACACGTTCGTGTCCCATCCATCGGCGGCGGCGGCGGTCACGACCCGCCCCCGTCCCTCTTCCACCACCACGACCCCGGTCACCAGCGGAGCTCCCGTCACCGGTCCGCCGCCGTCGACCACGACCACCACCATCGCGCGCCGGGTGCCGACCGCCCAGCAGCCCTTGAAGGTGTGGTTGGCCGGCGATTCGCTGATGGGGACGATCGCCGAGTCGTTCATCGACAAGACCGCCGGCAACCCGCTCATCAAGGCGTCCCAGGACTTCCGGATCGGCACCGGCTTGGCCCGCCCCGACGTCTACGACTGGCCGGGCGCCATCGCCCACGAGATGGCCACCGTCAATCCCGACGTGGTCATCCTGGTGTTCGGCGCCAACGACGACCAGGACATGGTCGTCAACGGTCACCGCTTCCCGAACCAGAGCCCCGAATGGCAGGCCGAGTACGCCCGGCGGGTGAACCGGATCCTCGACGCCACCGCCGACGGCACCCGCCAGGTTCTCTGGCTGGGCGTACCCGCGGTGCGCCGGCCCCGCCTCAACCAGAGCAAGGACCTGATCAACGCCGCCGTCCGCGCCGCCGCCGCGACCCATCCCAACGTGACCTACGTGGACACCGGCCCCCTCATCGACGGCCCGGGCAACAGCTTCACCACCTATCTGGCCGCCGCCGGCAAGTCGATCACCGTCCGGGAGTCCGACGGCATCCACATCACCCTCGCCGGCGCCGGCCTCGTCACCCCCGTCCTCCTGGCCGACATCGGCACCCTCTGGAAGATCGGCTAGCCCCGGTCGGCTAGGCGTCGGGTGCCACAATCACGGTGTCGGGAAAGGCGACCACCGGACGGTTGATGTCCTCCAATTCCTGGCCTTTGGTCTCGGGGAAGAACTTGGCGGTGATCAGGATCACCGCGATGGGGCCGAGGATGAGGACGGCCACGACATCGGGCAAATTGCCGAAGGCCCGCAGCAGGATGCCGCCGACCCCCAGGCTGGTCACCTCACCGAGCACGATCGCCACCGAGACGGCGGCGCTGCCGAAGGCCCGCATGGGCGTGGTGAACAGCTCCGTGCTGAAGGCGCCCAGCGCCGGCCGGGCACCCAGGGTCCCGCTGAGGGTCAACGCGATGGCGCCACCGAAGGCCAGCTCGGAACGGGCGACAAAGAAGAACAGCAACGCCCCCACCACCGCCAGGGCGGCGAACGAGCATCCGACCAGTTTGCGACCGTAGCGGTCCGACAGGGGCCCGGCCACCAGCTGCACCAGCACCGCCGGTATCCCGCCGGCCGTCACGAGCAGGGCGACGGTGCTGGCCGGCAGGTGGCGCTGCGTCTGCAGGAAGTCAGGCGCCAGGGCGACCGCATGAGTGGTGAGCGCTCCCAGCATTGCGGTCACGCTGAGCAGCACGAACCAGCGGCGGTTGGGCGGCTGCAGGATCTGCCGCCAGCGCTGCACCAGCAATCCTTCCTGGCGCGCCTGGACGAACCGCCGGCTCTCCGGGAGCCGCCGGCGCAGCACGGCCACAAAGAGAAGGGGCGGCGTGGCGATGGCGTACAGCCAGCGCCACGACAGCCCGACCGGCCCGTAGAGGATGGAGCTGGCGCCCACACCGAGGGCGGCGGCGGTGGCCAGGAAGCCGAACCCCAGTCCCCGGGACGTGGCGGGCAGTTCCTCGGCGACCATGGTCCAGGCCACCGCCTGCTCGCAGCCAAGGAACCCGCGGGCGCCGAACTGGCAGGCGGCGAACACCAGGATGCTCGGGGCCAGCGCGGTGAGCCCCGTCGCCAGGGTGTAGCCGAGCACCGACACCATCAGGATGGTCCGCCGGCCCCGCTGGTCGGCCTGGCGGGTCAGGAAGATGGCGGGGAGGGCGCCCAGGTACAGCACCCCCAGCCACAGCGAGGCCTCCGACTGGTTCAAGGAGAAGCTGTGGCGGATCTGGGTGAGGGCCACCGCCACCAGGTTGAGGTCGTAGCCCTGAAAGAACGAGGCGGCACCGAGCAGGCACAGCAGGAACCAGTGGCGACGGTCGAGCCGGCCCGCCGTGGCCCGAACGGAGTGCACGCCTTGAGCATGGTCGAAAATCGGGGGCAAGCGGGAACGACCGGGCGGGGTACGTTCCACCCATGACCTGGTCGCCGGAGAGGCTGCCTCCGCCCGGTTGGTACCCCGATCCTGGCGGCCAGCCGGCGGCGCGGTGGTGGGACGGCGGCAACTGGACCCCGGCCGTCGCCCGGTATGGACCGACCACCCTGGCCCCGACCCCAGCCGGTCCCCCTCTCGCCCCCGTGCCCGCCGGCGACGCCGAGCGACGCGGGGACGAGCCGCGGCCGCTGCCGGCCCGGGCCGCATGGTTCGGGCTGGCCGGGGCGGTGGTGGGCTTCCTCGCCAGCGGAATCCTGCAGGTGATCGCGGCGGCGATCGTTCCCGGCAGCACCGCCGCCCAGATCCTGATGGGCGAGATCGGGCTGTGGTGCGGGCTCGGCGGGACGTGTGTGGTGGCCAGCCGCCGCTTCGGCACCGGCTCGCTGGTGCGGGACTTCGGACTGCGGTTCCGCCTCATTGACCTGGCCTACGGGCCGATCGCCGCCGTGGCCTGCGTGTTCGCCGCCGGGTTCGTCGGGGCGGCATTCCACGGCACGCAGTTTGCGGGCAGCAACACCAACATCATCACCAGCCAGCAGGGGAACACCACTGGCGTGGCGATTGTTACTGTCATTGCGTCGATCGGCGCCCCGATCTTCGAGGAGCTGTTCTTTCGGGGCTTCCTTCGGCTCAGCCTGGCCAGCCGGTTGGGCGTGGGCGCCATCTGGGCCCAGGCCGGGTTCTTCGGGCTGGCGCACTACCAGTTCGGCCTCGGGCTCGGAAATGTCTCCATCTTCTGTGCCACCGCGGCCATCGGTGTCGTCCTCGGCTACACCGCCCACCTGAATCGTCGGCTCGGGCCGGGCATGATCGCCCACGGGCTGTTCAATCTGTTTGTCACCCTCACCATCATTGGAGTCATTCGATGACGACCGCTGCGCCTCGCCACAAGCTTCCCCCGCCCCCCGAGTCGCATCACCGCGACATTCAGGGCGGCGCCGCCCGGGCCGCCGTGCTGGGCGTGAGCGACGGCCTGGTGACCAACGTCTCCCTGATCCTCGGGGTGGCCGGGGCCAACACCGCCGGAGGCGTCGGCACGGTGCGCCTGGCCGGCCTGGCCGGCCTCTTGGCCGGTGCCTTTTCGATGGCCGCCGGCGAGTACGTGTCCATGAAGGCCCAGTCCGAGCTGCTCGAGCGGGAGCTGGAGATGGAAGCCATCGAGCTGCGCCGCGCCCCCGACGCCGAGCGGGCCGAGCTGGCCCAGCTGTACGAGTCCCGGGGCGTCGATCCCGACACCGCCGGCGAATTGGCGGGCGAGATGATGCGCACCCCCGAACTGGCCCTGGAAACCCATGCCCGGGAGGAACTGGGCGTCGACCCCAACTCCCTCGGCAACCCCTACCAGGCGGCGGGGGCGTCGGCGGCCAGTTTTGCCCTGGGGGCGCTGGTCCCGCTGGTTCCCTGGTTCCTGACCCAGGGGGCGCTGGCCGTGGCGGTGTCGATGGTGCTCGGCGCCGTGGCCGCCATCCTGATCGGCGTCGCCCTGGCCCGCTACACCGGCCGCTCTCCGGTCGCCAGCTCCATCCGCCAGCTGCTGGTCACCGTGGCCGCGGCCGGCGTCACCTACGGCGTCGGGGCCGCGGTGGGCACGCGGATCAGTTAAGCGAGACCTCGGCGCGACGACCGGCGAGGCGGCGGGCTCATGTCGGGTGGCCCACCAAGGCGTTGAGGAAGGCCATCATCGCCGCCCCGGCGCCCATGTTTCCCGTCAGGGGGTAGAAGCCGACTTCCAGGTGCGGCCCGGTGGACATGCCCACGATGCCGGACCCGACGACACCGATCTGCTGGCCGGCGGTCACGTGGGCGCCCACCGGGACGACGTTGGGGCCGGCGTGGCCGTAGTACACCGTCCGGCCCCGCAGGGGTCCGGCGGTGATCAGCAGCACCGGCGTGTTGGGCCCGAAGCCGGCGATGCCCTCGGCGATGATGACACCCGGGCCCATGGCGAACAGCGGGGTCCCTCCCGGGGCGGTGTAGTCCACCCCTTGGTCAATCGAGCCGCCCCGCAGGTACGCCAGCGGGAGAGGAACGGCGACGGCGCCCCCGGCGCGCAGTCCCGGCAGGAGGTGTAGCGCGGCCGCCGTCGCCGCGTGTGAAACCGGCGCAGCGACGACGGCGGCCGCCGCGGCCGCCGGCGGGCCCCCAGCGGCGGCCGGCGGAGCGGGGGCGGTGGTGACAGGGAGGGCCGGGACGGATCCGTTGGCCGCGGCGGAGGCCAGCAGACCCTTGGTCACGAACGCCGGCACCACCTGGGCGGCACCCGGGAGGGGCGTGGTCCGCGCCATGGTGACCAGTTGGCGAGAGGGGCCGGCCGCCGCCGGACCGCTCAGCAGGAAAATGGCGGCCACCGCGGTGAGGGTCATCCCGACGACGCTGATGGCGCAGGCCCGCGGCAATCCGGGCACGGTCCATTGCGACGTCTGCGGGTACGGCTCCTCTACCGGGCTGTCGTCGTCCAACGGTCAAATCCCCCCAGCGTCCCCCCTTCCGGTCGAAACCGGGTCGATGGGGACATATCGGCGAGGGGAAACGGTAACAGCTTGCTACTGCACGCTTCCACCTGAGCCGGACGCCGAATCGGCGGCCGAGCTGACCCACGCCACCTCCTCCCGCCGGAGGCGCTCGATGATGCGGCCCCGGAGCTCCCGGGCCACCGGATAGTTGTCGCCCGGCGCCGTCTTGGCCACCACCCGGATCGTCACCCCGTCGGCCGCCACGCCCTGGACGCCGAGAACCGCGGGCGGGTCGAGGACCTTGGCCTTCCACTCCTCCGAGGCGGCGAACTCCGCCGCCTCGGCCGCCGCCAGTTCCTGGACCCGGTGGAGGTCGGTGCCCGGCGGTACCACGATGTCGACGACGGCCTGGCTGAACCCCTCGGAGCTGTTGCCGACCTTGCGGATCTCGCCGTTGGCGACGTACCAGACGGTCCCGTCGACCGTGCGCACCCGGGTGGTGCGCAGGTTGAGCCCTTCGACGGTGCCACTGATGTCGTTGGTCGAGATGGTGTCGCCCACGCCGTACTGGTCCTCGATGAGGATGAGGAGGCCGGAGAGGAAATCCTTGACGAGCGACTGGGCCCCGAAGCCGACGGCGGCACCGATCACGGTGGCGGTGGCCACGAACGGGCCGAGGTTGATCCCGATGATCCCGAGGATGGTGAGGAAGGCGACCACCCAGACGATGGTGCGGAAGATGCTTCCGAGCACCGTCCCCACCGTGCCCGCCCGCTCGCTGGCCCGCACCGAGGTCAGCCGGGCCGGGGCGCGCAGCTGCAGGGAACGCACCAGCCGGCTGGTTGCCCTGGGGACGAGGCGGGTGACCAGGTAGGCCGTCACCACCACGACGGCGATGCGCAGCGGGCCGACGGAAAGCGCCTGCACGGTGTGGGCGGTGCTGGACGCGACGCCGTGGTCGACCAGGAACTGGTACACGGTGCCCCCGGCCGGCGCCGCTGCGGTGCCACCGGCCGCCCACGTCAGGGTGCCGCCTGCTGGGGAAGCGGACGGCGCCGCGAGCAGCATCCGGCGAGCCTACCTCGCACCCCCTATTCCCGAGTAGCTGGGTCGACATTCGGGGGGGATCGGCGGTAGGGTGGATCAGGACATCACGAAACGGACTTCCAGGAGGACCACCGCATGGCACTGCAACTCGGAGACGAGGCCCCCGACTTCACCGCCGACACCACCGAGGGGACGATCACCTTCCACGACTGGCTGGG
>DATARN010000131.1:0-30666 GCA_036264135.1 Acidimicrobiales bacterium | reverse complement strand
TCGGCGTTGAGCTCGGGCGGATCGGAACTGGGGTCCTCGAACCGCTGGTCCAGGATGACCACCCGAATGGCCTCGCCGGCATACACTTCGAGAACATCGGTCACCGTGCCGTCGGTCATCAGCAGGACCCGCTGGAAGGTGCTGAGAGGGGTCCCCTCGTTCTGCAGCCCCATGAACAGATCGATCAGTTCTGCCTTTGCCGCCATCGCCCCTACTCCCTGTCGCTGGCCCGATTCCACTACCGCAGCAGGTGCCCTACGCCGCTTTTGCCGTTAGGAGCACTTTGCCCAGAGAGATGTTACAACATGATGTCGGGCGCATGTAGGTGCCCGCCGTGACCAGTCCGCACTGTTCCCACTACCGTCCTGGGAGTCCGCCCCTCCATCGCATGGCGGCGCGGGAGAAAGGTGGCCCACATGCCCGTCGCTGCCCGTCGAGTCGCCATCGCTGTGGTTTCGGCCGTCCTCGCCGCCGGTTGTGGCTCCACCGCCTCGAAGGCGCCGGCCGCCGCCGGTACCACGGCCGCCACCACGGCGGGCGCGGTGCGCACCATCGACATCACCATGTTCGACCTCGGCTACCGGCCATCCGATCCCATCACCGTCGCCGCCGGGACCACCGTGCGATTCGTGTTCACCAACACCGGCAAGATGTCCCACGAAGGCGTCATCGGCGACCAGGCGGCCCAGGACGCCCACGAGCTGGAGATGGTCCAGATGGGCACGGGCGACATGAGCGGCATGAACATGAACGGCCCGGGCGAGATCACCGTGAAGCCCGGCGCCACCGGTGAGCTCACTTACACCTTCTCCCACCCCGGCCACCTGTTCGTCGGCTGCCACTATCCCGGCCACTACGCCGCGGGAATGCACATCGCCATCACCGTCACGTCATAAGGGCGGCGAAGCTCCGCCGGTAGGCGCCCAGGCGGCGTTCTATCGCCTCGGCGGTCAAGCCGTATCGCGCCAGCTCGTAGTGGTGGCGGCCGTGCTTGTGCTGGGGGTTCTCCTGGAGCCACACCGCCATGGTCGCCTCCGCTTCCGCATCCAAACATCGGCCCATCCGGTCGTACAGCCGCCGCACCACCGACATGGGGTCCTCGACGAGCGACCGGTAGCCGACATCGAAGAACTGCCCGTCGCGCTGCTCACGAACGGTCATGGCCCGGTCGACCGCGTTGGCGCTGCGGGCCAGGACGTGTCGGCCGATTACCTCCATCGAGAGCCGCTCGGTGTGGGGCGCCCGTACCGCCTGCACCAGGCTGGCGTAGGAGGCCACCGCCTCCAACGGGTCGCGATGGCAGTGCACGATGAGTGCGCCCGGGAAGGTGCGCAGCACGGTGTCCAGGTAGCCCAGGTGGCCCGGCGACTTGAGGACCCAGCGGGGCGGCGGCCCGGCCCCTCGGCTCAGCGCCTGCAGCTGCTGGGCAAAGTAGCCGTATTCCGCCGTCAGCTCGGCGCCGTTGAGCCAGGCCGAATAGTCCGCGGCGTGGAACATGTCGTCGAAGTGCTGGCTGGCGAAGGCGTTCTGGAGCAGGGCGTCGCACTCTTCGGGGCCGTCGGCGGTCGAGAAGTGGATGCGGCGGAATTCGGGCGTCAGGGCGTAGAGCCGATCGAGCCACCGTTGCGCCTGGTCGACCAGCGCGCCCCGGGTGGCGTCTTCGTCAACCGGGATGGGGTGCAACCCCTCCCAGAAGCGCAGGACCCGGTTACCGGGGTCGAGCGCCAGCACATTGTGGAGCAACGTCGTCCCGGTTCTCGGCAGGCCGGTGATGACGACCGGCGCGGTGACGGCCGGGCCGGCGCCGCCACCGGAGGAAAGGTGCGACTGCAGGTACAGCTGGTTGCGGAGGTGGCGCAGCGCCACCTTGCGTACCAACGCCCAGCCGGCGGGAGTCAACGCCGCCGTCGCTCGGCACGATTCCAGGAGCAGTTCGAGGGTCGGAAAGAAGGTCGGGCTGCCCCAGTCGCCGAGCCCGGTTAGCTCGCTCGCCTCATCGCGAAGCTGGGCGACCGAGACGCCGTCCGGCCCGGTGGTGGCGCCCGTCGCGGGGACTCCGGTCGGGGCCGGGTCGGCGGTCACCGGGGCCGCACCCGTTCGTCGGCGCCGCCCGCCGCCGCCACCGCCGCCACGAGCGCGGGGCGGTCGACCTTGCCGATCTTCGTCCTGGGGATGGCGTCGACGAAGGCCACCTCGTCGGGCAGCTTGTGGCGCGCCAGCGACTGGCTGAGAAAGTCACGAAGTTCGGACAACGTCGGCCGGCGAGTATCGCCCGCCACCACGCAGGCGCAGATGGCTTCGCCCAGTACCGGGTCCTCGGTGCCCACGATCGCCGCGTCCCCCACCAGCGGGTGGCGGCCCAACGCCGCCTCGATCTCGCTGGGGGACACCTTGAGGCCGCCCCGGTTGACCAGCTCCTTCAGGCGGCCGAGGACATAGACCCGGCCGTCGGGGTCGACGCGGCCCAGGTCGCCGGTGTAGTACCACCCGTCGGTGGCCGAGTCGGGGGCGCGCCAATAGTGGACGGGGCGGCGGGCGCCGAAGGCGATTTCGCCCACCTCGCCGGGAGCGAGCTGAGAATGGTCTTCGGGGTCGACGACCCGCACCGTGCCGTCGGGCGGCTCGCCGTCGGGTCCCGCGAAGACCAGGGCGCCGACGGATCCGGCCAGGATGTCGCCCCGGTCGGTGGTGTGAATGGTGAAGTTCTCGGAGCAGCCGTAGACGTAGAGGATCTCGGTGTGCAGGGTTTGGTAAATCTGCTCGGCCAGTTCGGAGGGCAGCTTGGAGGCCGCCGTCAGGACCCAGCGCAGGCTGGACACGTCATGGCGGGACGGGTCGAAGGCGGCGAGGAGAAGCGTCAGATGGGCCGGCATGCCGGGCAGCACCGTCACGTGTTGTTCCGCGATGGCGCGCAGGGCGGCGTCGGGAGTGAAGCGTTCGAGCGGGACGAGCCGTCCTCCGGTCAGCAGGGCCAGCTGGGACAATCGCAATCCGAAGACATGCCCCATGGGCAGGAACAGGATGTGGACGTCGTCGGGCCCGGGCCGGAAGGCGTCGGCAAAGAACTGCATCTTGGCCCAGCAGGCGGGCAGGGTCTCCATGACCGCCTTGGGCCGCCCCGTCGTCCCCGAGGTCAGCAGCAGCAGACCGGTGTCCTCGGGAGCCCTGCTGACCGGTACGAACGGCGGCTCGTCGGGGCCGGCGGCGAGGATGGCGTCGAGCGAGAGGGCCGGTCCCAGGTCGGTGGGGCCGTCATGGATGACGACGATCGTTTCCGGCCGGAGCTCGTGGACTGCCCGCAAGGGGGCCAAGGGATCCGACGACCGAGCGGGAGGCTGGAAGACCAGCGCCCGGGCCTCGGTCCGCTCGACCAGCCAGGAGAGTTCGCTGCCCGTCAGGTCGTTGTCTGTGCCTACGTGGATGGCGCCGCAGGCCCAGGCGGCGTTGATGGCGATCACATGCTCGAGACAGTTGCGCAACTGGCAGACGATGCGGTCGCCGGGCCGCACGCCGAGGTCCACGTAGGCCCGGGCGAGCGACGACACCTTCGTCCACAGCTCCCCGTAGCTGAGCGTCGTGCCGTCGGCCGTTACCGCCCGCCGGTCGGGCCACCGCTGGCAGGCGGCGTACAGGCTGGGCTGCAGCTGGTGGTCGACGGCGGTCACGACGTGAGTGTCCACGGGTTGGCCGGGGCCCGGCAGGTATCGGAGAGGGGTTCGACCACCGATGAGAAGCGGTCGTCGACGGCCAGGGCGGCCAGGTCGGTCATCACTGCCGCCGCGGGAACGCCGGCCTCGGTCAACAGCTTGTCCCACTGCTCCGCCGTTCCCTCGGCCAGGCGAGCGGCGATGGCGTCGTCCGCCGCCGCCGAGCGGTGCTCTCCGGCCACCTGGCACGCCTGGCGGAGTCGGCGGTGATCCGCCGGCTCGTCGGCGCCGACCGCCAGGTACCCGTCGTCGGTGGCGATCGGCCGGTCGAGCGGGCCCCAGATGGGCCGGCCTTCGGGACTGCGCCGGTCCCCCAGGGCGGTCCCGCCGCCGAGGGCGTCGAGGACGTGGGCCTGAGCCGCCATCGCCCCTTCGAGGAGCGACGGGCCCACCGCCACGCCGTGGCCGGTCCGCGCCCGGTGGAGCAGTGCGGCGAGCAGCGCCTCGCAGGTCACCAGTGCCCCCATGCAGTCGGTGAGCAGCGCCCGGCTCGTTCGTGGCGGCTCGCCCAGCGGGTGCAGTCCCTCGCCGAAGCCGGCGTAGGCCTGGACCAAGAAGTCCGTGCCGATGATCTCCGAGTTGGCCGGGCCGTCGCCCCAGCCCGACGCCGCGGCGTACACCAGGCGGCGGTTGGTCTTGGCCAACCCCGGCGCGTCCAGCCCCCACCGCTCCGCCCGGCCCGGGCGCCAGTTGTGGAGGAAGGCGTCGGATTCGGCCAGCACGGCTCGCAGGTCGTCGCGGCCGGCCGCCGTCGCCAGGTCGAGTTCGACCGTCTCCTTGCCCCGGTTGTAGCAGCGGAAGAACGAGCCGACGTCGCCGCACGACGGGGGCACCATGCGGCCAACGTCGCCTCCCGGCGGCTCGACGCGGACAACGGTGGCGCCCAGCATCTGCAGGAGCAAGCCGGCCAGCGGCCCCTGCATGCGGTTCGTGGCCTCCACCAGCCGGATGCCGGCCAGCGGGGCGCTGTCGCCTGCGAGAACGGGCAGCGCCGGGCCGGTGCCAGCCGCAATCTCGGTCAGGTGACCCCCCTGCCATCCCGGTTCGGCCAGGACCTCGGCGTAGGAGCGCAGGCGGCTCACGCTCACGCCCCACTTCCCGGCGAGGGTTACCGTCTCCGCCAACGTGGCCCTGGCCGCGGCCTGATGAAGGCCCGACGGAAATGAGCAGATGCCCCGGTAATAACGGGACCGGAACGCCGTCCAGGCCCGGCCCAGAACCGCATCCGGCGCGCCCATTTCCCGCCAGAACGACCGCCACGCCTCGGCCTCGAACACCTCGATCTCGAACCACTCGCCGTCGGCGCTGCAAAAGGGAGGCCCGGGCTCAGGTCCCGGCGGCGACGGCAGCAGTTCCCTGTCGGCGGTCGCCGCCGCCAGGTGGTGGGCGACAAGGAGAAGACCGCCCTGCAGCACCGAGGTCGCGACCTCCCGGGCCTGCCCCCCACGGTGGGCACCTACCAGCAGCGCCAGGGTCCCACTGCTGGCCAGGACCCCCGCCGCGGCCGACGCCACCTCCAGCCCCAGCCGCTGGGGTCGGCCGGCATCCCAGCCGTGAACCGCCATCAGCCCCGACCGTGCCTGGATCGTGCTCTCCGTCGCCCGATCGCCGAAGGCGGCCGCCGCCGGGCCGAACCACGAGAGCGAGGAGTGAACCGGGGGTAGTCCGTCGAGTCGGTCGAGGCGGCCGAGGGTCGACGTCAGCCGCCGCCGGCAGATCGCGGTGGGAAGCTCCGGCCCGCTGACTGTGACCGCCATCGCTCCTCGGGGTTTCATTGCTCGGTCGGGACGGCTGCCGATGCTACCTGCCGGCCCGTCGCTGCCGTCTTCTGGCCGCGGTGAGAACGGCGACTACCGTCGTCACCATGGATCGTCCCGTGGACATCGTCACCCTCGGTCACGCCATCGTGGACGTGCTGGCACCATCCCCGGACGAGCTGCCGTCGGCGTACGGCATGGAGAAGGGGACGATGACGCTGGTCGACGAGCAGCGGGCCCAGGAGCTCTACCGGGTGATCGGGCCGGCGGTCGAGAGCTCCGGGGGGTCGGCGGCCAACACCGCCGCGGGCATCGCCAACCTCGGCGGTTCCGTGGCCTTCATGGGCAAGGTCCGAAACGATCAGCTGGGCAAGGTCTTCACCCATGACATCCGCAACGCCGGCGTGGCCTTCGACGTGCCGGCGTCCGCCGACGGGCCGGCGACGGGGCTGTGCATGGTGATGGTCCACTCCGACGCCCAGCGCACCATGGCCACCTACCTGGGGGCGGGCGGTCACCTCTATCCCGACGATGTCGACGCCAACCGGTGCATCGAGGCCAAGATCGTCTACGTCGAGGGCTACCTGGTCGGGCTGCGGGAGACGGAGTGGACGGTGAGCAAGGCGGCGGCCGCCTGCCACCTGAAAGGGGGCCGCTTCGCCCTCTCCCTGTCCGACCCGTACTGGGTCGACCTGAAGGCGGCGGCGCTGGGTGCCCTGCTCGACGACGTCGACATCCTGTTCGGCAACGAAGAGGAGGTCATGGCCATGACCGGCGCCTGCTTGGACGACGCCCTGGCCGAACTCGCCCACCGCTGCGACATCGTGGTGGTCACGCGGGGCAAGTTGGGGTCGCTGGTCGCCAGCCGCGGCCAGGTGATCGAAGTCGAGGCCCACCCCGCCGACGTCATCGTGGACACCACCGGCGCCGGCGACCTGTACGCCTCCGGCTTCCTGTACGGGCTGATCAACGACCTCGACGTCGACGCCTGCGCCGAACTGGCCAGCCTGACGGCGGCCGAGGTCCTGGGCCACCTCGGGGCCCGGCCCCAGACCTCGCTCCGGCAGCTGGCCGTCGACGCCGGCCTGCTGGCCTGACGTCTCCTCGCCACGATGGCCCCGAACCCGTGGCTGGGCCGGCGGGTCCTGAACTATGCCCACCAGGGCGGGGCGCGGGAGGCGCCGTCGAGCACCCTGCTGGCCATGCGGCAGGCGGTGGCGGCGGGCGCCCACGCCCTCGAGCTTGACGTCCACGCCACCGCCGACCGCCAGCTGGTGGTGTGCCATGACGCCACTGTCGACCGCACCACCGACGGCGCCGGCGCCATCGCCAACCTGACGCTCGCCGACCTCGAGAAGCTCGACAACGCCTACTGGTGGGTCCCCGGCGAAGTGGTCGCGCCGGGCCGAGACGACTCCGACTACCTCTACCGGGGCCGGGCCGCGGTGGAGACGTCGCTGCGGGTGACCCCGCTGCGTGACGTCCTGACGCAGTTCGACGGCGTGTTCCTGAACCTCGACATCAAGCAGACCGCGCCCGCCGTCGAGCCGTACGAGGACCTCCTGGCGTCGCTGCTGCGGGAATTCGACCGCTCCGATGACGTCATCGTGGCCTCCTTCCTGGATTCCGCCATGGCCGCCTTCACCGCCGCCGCGCCGGAAATCCCGACCTCCTATCCCTCCGCCGGCACCGTCCTGTTCTGGCAGGCGGTGCAGGGCCGCCAGGCGCCGCCGCCCACCAACCACGTCGCCCTCCAGGTGCCCGCGACCTTCGACCAGGTGGTGGTGGTGGACGAGCCCTTCGTGACCGCCGCCCATGACCTCGGGGTGGCGGTCCACGTGTGGACGATCGACGACGCCGAGGAGATGGAACGCCTGATCGACCTCGGCGTGGACGGCATCATGACCGACCGGCCGAGCGTCCTCGACCAGGTCCTGCGCGCCCGGGGGGTGGGCTGGCGCCCCTAGCGGAACGCGCCGTGCGCGACCCCGGTTGGGCTAACGACCCCGGTTGGGCTTGCGGCCGTGGTTGGCCTTCTTGCGGTGGGCCCGGACCTTGGCCTTCTTGGTGCGCTTGGACATGGCGGGACAACCTACTTGGTCCGACGCCGGAAGTAGCCTCGCAACGATGGAACGCCTCGGCCTCGTCGGCCTGCCCAACGCCGGCAAGTCGAGCCTGTTCAACGCCCTGACCGGCGGCAACGCCCCGGTGGCCGCCCACCCGTTCTCCACCACCGAGACCCACGTGGGCATCGCCCAGGTGCCCGACCACCGTCTCACCGCCCTGGCCGAGATGAGCAGGAGTCGCAAGGTCGTGCCCGCCACCGTGGAGTTCGTCGACATCGCCGGCCTGGTCGCCGGCGCGGCCGGCGGTGAGGGTCTGGGCAACCGCTTCCTGGCGGGCATCCGCGAAGTCGACGCCGTCTGCCTGGTCCTACGGGCCTTCGAGGACGAGAACGTGGCCGGCGACCACGACCCCCTCGAGGACCTTCAGGTCCTGGAGTTGGAACTGGTGCTGGCCGACCTGGCCACGGTGGACAGCCAGGTCGACAAGCGCCGCCGGGCCGCCAAAGGCGACAAGTCCCTCCTGGCCGAGGTGGCGGCACTGGAAGGGGCCCAGGCGGCCCTCCAGGCGGGCACCCCGATCTATCGCTCAACGCTCTCCGACGACGTGCGCGCCGCCCTCCGCCCGTTCTTTCTGCTCACCAACAAGCCGATCCTGGCGGTGGTGAACCTGGGCGAGGACCAGGTCGGCGACGACACCATCTTGAAGCCCGTGGTCGACGAGCTGGCCGGCGCCGCCGACGTCCTCGGCGTGAGCGTCAAACTGGAGGCCGAAATGGCCCAGCTCGAACCGGGCGAACGCGCCGAGATGCTGGAAGGCCTGGGCCTCGGCGAGGGCGCCCTACCCCGGGTGGCCCAGGCCGCCTACCACCTGCTGGGCCGGCGCACCTTCCTCACCACCGGAGACAAGGAGAGCCGGGCGTGGACGTTCCGGGCGGGCGCCAAGGCGCCGGAATGCGCCGGCGTCATCCACTCGGACCTTCAGCGCGGGTTCATCCGGGCCGAGGTCATCCGGTGGGACGAACTGCTCGGCTTCGGGTCCTGGGGGGCCGCCAAGGAGGCGGGGCGGATACGAGTGGAAGGCAAGGAGTACGAAGTACAAGACGGCGACACCCTCGAGATCCGCTTCAACGTCTGACCCGACGATGACCTGGCTGGTCCGCGACGGCGACGTGCTGGCAACGGTGGACGAGGCCACATCGGTCCCCGACCGCCTCCGCGGCCTCTGGCACCGGCCCCCGCCCCTCGGCGCCCTGATCCTGCGACCGCCGGTCGTGCTGCACACCGTGGGCCTGCCCTACGCCGTGGAGGTGGCGTTCCTCGAGAACGGGGCCGACGGCCGCATGGCGGTGACCGAGACGGTCCGCCTGGCGCCGTTTCGGGTCGCCCGGCCCCGCCTCGGCGCCAAGCTGCTGGTCGTGGCGACCGACGGCGCCTTCGAGCGCTGGCGGCTGACGGTGGGCGACGAGCTGGAGATCAGCGGCCGTGGCAACGGCGCCGGCTGACGGCCGGATCGTTCTGGTCGGCACGCCGATCGGCAACCTGGGCGACCTGTCGCCCCGTGCCGTCCAGGCGCTGGCCGCCGCCGATGTCATCGCCTGCGAGGACACCCGGGTGACACGCAAGCTGCTGACCCACGCCGGTATCACCGGCAAGCGGCTGGTGACGCTCAACGCCCACAACGAGGGCCCAGGATCCGACCAGCTGGTGGCCGAGGCGGCGGCCGGTGGCGTGGTGGCGGTGGTGACCGACGCCGGCATGCCGGGCGTGTCGGACCCCGGCGCCCGGCTGGTGGCGGCCGCCACCGGCGCCGGCGTGGCCGTCGAGGTGGTACCCGGCCCCTCGGCCGGCCTCACCGCCCTGGTGGTGTCCGGTCTCCCGACGGACCGCTTCTCCTTCGACGGCTTCCTGCCCCGCAAGGGTGGGGAAAGGAGCGCCCGCCTGCAGGCCATCGCCGCCTCCGACCGCACCGTCGTGCTGTTCGAGTCGCCCCACCGGGTGCGGGCCACAATTGGGGATCTGGTTTCGGTCTGCGGCGGCGAGCGTCGGGTCGCCGTCGCCCGGGAGCTGACCAAACTGCACGAGGAGGTGTGGCGGGGCACCCTGGCCGGCGCCGTCGACTTGTGGGCGACCGTGGAGCCCCGCGGCGAGTACGTGATCGTGGTGGGTCCGGCGCCGGCGGCGGCGGCCGCCGCCGTCTCCGATCGCGACATTGCCGACGCCCTGGGACCCCTCCTCGACGGTGGCGGCGACCGCAAGGCGGCGGTGATCACCGTCACCGCCGCCCTCGGGGTGCCCCGCCGACGGGTCTACGACGTGGCGGTCCGGCTGAAGAACGGCGACGGCCAGGAAAAGGGCGCTCGGTAGGCTGGGCGGACCGTGGCCCGCTTCTACGTCACCACCCCGATCTACTACGTGAACGACGTCCCCCACATCGGCCACGCCTACACGACGATCACCGCCGACGCCCTGGCCCGGTGGCACCGCCTGATCGGCGATGACGTCTTCTTCCTCACCGGTACCGACGAGCACGGCCTCAAAATCCAGCGTGCCGCCCAGGAACGGGGGCTGTCACCCCAGGAACACGCCGACCGCACCAGCGCCCGGTTCCGGGAGGCGTGGCGGCTGCTCAATATCTCCTACGACGATTTCATCCGCACCACCGAGCCGCGCCATTACCAGGCGGTTCAGAAAATGCTGCAGGCGGTGTACGACAACGGCTGGATCGAGCTCGGCACCTACGAAGGCCTGTACTGCGTGTCCTGCGAGGCGTATTACAACGAGGACGATTTGCTGCCCGGCAACCTGTGCCCGATTCACCGCCGGCCCGTCGAACTGTTCAAGGAGGACAACTACTTCTTCAAGCTGTCCGCCTTCCAGCAGCCGCTCCTGGACTGGTACGCCGCCCACCCCGACATGGTGGCGCCGGAATCGAAGCGCAACGAGGCGATCGGGCTGATCCGCCAGGGATTACAGGACATTTCCATTTCCCGCACCTCGATCGACTGGGGGGTCCCCGTGCCCTGGGACCCGTCCCACGTGTTCTATGTCTGGTACGACGCGCTGATCAATTACGCCACCGCGGTCGGGTACGGCTCCGACCAGGAGCGGTTCGAGGCGTGGTGGCCGGCGGTGCACCACCTGATCGGAAAGGACATCCTCCGCTTCCACGCCGTGTACTGGCCGGCGATGCTGATGGCCGCCGGCGAGGCGCCGCCCGCCCACCTGCACGTCCACGGATTCCTGCTCGTCGGCGGCGAGAAAATGTCCAAGACGGCGTTCAACCAGATCGCTCCCGCCGACCTGGTGCCGGAATTCGGCGTGGACGGTTACCGCTACCACTTCCTCCGCGACCAGCAGTTCGGTCCCGACGGCGAATTCTCCTACGAGGGCATGGTGGCCCGGTACAACGCCGATCTCGCCAACAACCTGGGCAATCTCCTTTCCCGCGTGGCGACGGTGGTCGCCAAGCAGTGCCACGGGATCGGGCCGGCGCCGGCGCCCGACTCGGCGTTGTCGTCGGTGGCGGCGGCGGTCGTGGACGCGACGGCGGCGGCGTGGGCGCGGGTGGCGCCGAGCGATGCCCTGGAGGCCACCTGGCGCCTCGTCCGCGAGACCAACGCCGCCTTGGAGGCGGCCCAGCCGTGGAAGATGGCGCCCGGCCCCGACGTCGACGCCGTCATGGGCGACGCCCTGGAGGCCCTGCGCATCGTGGCCCTGCTGGCGTCGCCCGCCGTGCCCGACGCCGCCGAGGAGATCTGGCGGCGCATCGGCCTGACGGCCAGCGCCGGCCCGCTGTCCGAGCAGCGACTCCCGGCGGCCGCCGCCTGGGGCGGCTACCCCGGTGGACTGCCGGTGGAGAAGGGCGCCCCGCTCTTCCCCCGCCTGACCCCGAACGCGGCCTGACTTGTGGACTGACAGCCACTGCCACGTGGGCGCCGACGCCATCGCCGGCGCCCGCGACGCCGGTGTCGGCCGCATGATCGTCGTGGGCACCGACGCGTCGTGGTCGGCCGTGGCCATCGAGGTGGCGGCCGCCCACGACGGCGTGTGGGCCACCGTCGGCCTGCACCCCCACGACGCCAGCAAGGGTGTCGCCACCATCGAACCGCTGCTCGGGGAACCCAAGGTGGTGGCGGTGGGGGAGTGCGGCCTCGACTACCACTACGACTACTCGCCCCGGCCGGTGCAACGCCAGGCCTTCGCCGCCCAGATCGCCCTGGCCCACGAGCGCGACCTCGCGCTGGTGATCCACACCCGCGAGGCCTGGGACGACACGTGGGCCGTGCTGCGGGCCCAGGGCGTCCCGGCCCGCACCGTGTTCCACTGCTTCACCGGCGGGCCGGCCGAGGCGACCCTCGCCCTGGAACTCGGTGCGTCCCTGTCGTTCTCGGGCATCGTCACCTTCCCCGGCGCCCCCGACGTCCGCGCCGCCGCCGCCCTGTGCCCCCTCGATCGCATGCTGGTCGAGACAGACTCGCCGTTCCTCGCCCCGGTTCCCCACCGCGGCAAGACCAACTCGCCGGCCTGGGTGCCGCTGGTCGGGGCGGCGGTGGCTGCCGCCCGGGGCTGCCCCCCCGAGGAGGTCGAGGCCGCCACCTGGGCCAACACCGAGCGACTTTTTCGACTGTCCGATTAACGGACGCTTTACGGTGTTTGACCTAATTGCACCGATGACATTAACGTCGCCGGCTCTGGGGTGAGGCCGGCTCGAGCTTCGAGCCTTCTTCTCGCCCGTCCTGCCGCCGACGAAAGGGTCGAACCCTGCCAACCACCAAGGGTGCACGCAAACGGGCTCGCGGCTTCGTGCTGCTCGGGCTCTGCAGTGGCTTTGCCGTAGTACCGATGTTGTCCGTGGCCAGCGGGGCGAGCGGGACGACCCACTCCCTCTCCGGGCCGGCGGGGCCGGGGTCGGATGGGGCCGACTCGCTGGCCGCCCTGCTGGTGACCAGCGCGGCGTGGAAGGCGTCTCCCCACCCTGTCCCGCAGGCGCTCCCTGCGACACCGCCGGCTCCGCCGGCCGCGCCGGCTCACCGCTCTCCGGTCGCCACCGTCGCCCCACCGGCGGTGCGGGCGGCCCACGTCACCGCCGGCCGGGTCCAGGTGGGGGTGGCCAGCTGGCTGGCCATCGCCCCGGGCACCTGCGCCAACAACGCCGCCCCGATGGGAGCGGTGCTCACCGTGACCAACGCCGCCGGGATCTCCGTCTCCTGCCGGGTGGTCTCGACCGGCCCGTTCGTGGCGGGGCGGGTCGTCGACCTGTCCCGTGCCACCTTCGCCGCCCTGTCGACGGTTTCCTCGGGGCTGGTGAGCGTGACCGTCACCTGGTAGCACGGAGGGACGACCCTCACCCGCCGCCAGACCCTCGACCTCCTGGGCGACCACGGGCTGCACCCCAGCCGCGCCCTCGGGCAGAACTTCGTCGCCGATCCCAACACCGTCCGCCGCATCGCCCGGCTGGCCGGCGTGGGCCCCGGTGACCACGTCGTCGAGATCGGCGCCGGCCTCGGTTCCCTGACGCTGGCGTTGGCCGAAACCGGCGCCCGGGTGACGGCGGTCGAGGTTGACCGCTATCTGGTTCCGGTTCTCCGGGCGACCACGGCCGCCGCCGCCGTCACGGTGATCGAGGGCGACGCCCTGAGCCTCGACTGGACGGCGCTGCTCGGTGCCGCCGACCGCTGGACCCTGGTCGCCAACCTCCCCTATAACATCGCCACCCCGCTGGTCGCCGACCTGCTGGACACGGTGCCCGTCATCCGCCGGATGGTGGTGATGGTCCAGCGCGAGGTGGGGGAGCGGCTGGCCGCCGGGGCAGGGACCGAGGCGTACGGGGCGGTGTCGGTGAAGGTCGCCTACTGGGCCACCGCCACCATCGTGGGCCGGGTGCCGGCCAGCGTGTTCGTGCCCCGGCCGGCGGTCGAGTCGGTCCTGGTCGAGATCACCCGGCGGAACGCGCCGGCGGTCGACCCCTCGCGGGTTGGCGCCGACGAGTTGTTCGCCCTGGTACGAAAGGGTTTCGGGCAGCGCCGCAAGATGCTACGGAGGTCCCTGGAGGGCCTGGTCGGCCCGGACGACTTCGCGGCGGCGGGCATCGACCCGACGGCGCGGGCCGAGGAACTCGCGGTCAGCGACTGGGGCCGGTTGGCGGCCGCCGCCCACGCCCGAGGGGACTGAGGGGAGCCGGCTACTTCCCGGCCCGGCGTTGCCAGCGGGTGGCCTTCAGCATCTTCTTGTGCTTCTTCTTGCGCATGCGCTTACGGCGCTTCTTGATGAGGGAACCCATGGCCGGAGGGCACCCTAGCGGGTTACGCCCGCTTGTGCGACGCTAGGACCGCTATCCATGGCGGGTAGTTCAATTGGCAGAACACCGGACTTTGGATCCGGGGGTTGGAGGTTCGAGTCCTCCCCCGCCAGCATTTCACGCCCGCGCGTGATGGGAACCAGCGCCCCTTAGGGGGAGGCGGCGCAGCCGTTTCCGCCACCGATGAGCTTGGAGACCACCTCCACCTTGCCGGGCCGGGTCACCGCCAGCTGGGTCCAACCATCGGGAGAAGGCGTGATACAGGCCTGTCCCACCGTCGCCGTCCAGAAGCGGGTGAAGCGCACCCGGACCAGCACCGAGCCGGGCGTGGCGACCTGGAGGGTGAAGCTGTTGGGCCCAATGGCGGTCAGCCGGTTCGGGGCGGCCGTCAACCCGGGCGATCCGGCCACCCGCCACACCTGCCAGCTGGCGTCGTGCCAGGCGGGAATGAGGTAGGGCTGGCCGGCGCGGATGAGCCCGGCTTCCATCTCGCCGGAGTAGTCGAGTTTGAGGGCGGGCAGCGCCACCCAACTGACGCCGCTCGCCCGGAGCCAGGCGGCGTAACTCTCTGGGGTCAGGGTGGCGGGGTCATAAAAGATGGCGTTCTCGGCGATGTCCACCTGGCGCTCCCACCCCCGGGCCAGTTGCAGGTCGGCGGCGGCCCAGAGCGACTCCCAGTGGTCCTGGGTCGGGGGGATCTCGACCCGGGTCAAAAGGGCGCCCTGGCCGTGCAGGTAGCTGACCAGGGGTGAAAAGAACACCTGGTACTGGGACGGATCGGGATGGTCGTTCACCACCGTGGCGATGGCGGGGATCCACTGCCATAGCAGCAGGGGGACGGCCACCGCCGCCAGCAGCAGGCGGCGGCGGGGCCACAAGATGGTCGCGGCCAGCGGGCCGCCGACGGCGGTGCCGAGACGGCCGAGGTTGGCGCCCATGGGCTGAGGGATGACGAACAGGGCCAACCCGGCCAGGCCGTACAGGGCGGCGCCAAGGCGCAGGGTGCGCTCCGATGCCGGCAAGAGCCACAAGCCGAGTCCGCTGACCAGCAGGACCCCGAGCAGGGTGGTCAGGGCGAACGGCATCCGGCCGCCCTGGGGGAACAGCAGTTCCAGCACCGCGATAGGCACGGCGACGACCAGGCCGAACCCGATCACCGCCCGGCGGCCCGGGCCCTGCGTGGTGAAAAGCCACGCCCCGAGGGCCAGCAGCAGGAGGGCGGCGGCGACCGGGCTGGCCAGGGAGCACAACACCCCGAGCCCGCCGGCGATCACCCGGCGGCCGGCGGCGAAGGCCAGCAAGGCGACCAGGGCCAAGGCGGCGCCGAGGATGAACGCCAGCTGGCCGATGGCCACCGGCGCGACCAGGCCGACCGCGAACCACACCGCGCCCAGCCAGCTGGTGCGCCCGAAATGGGCCCGGATGAGCCGGGCGAAGGACCAGGCGGACACGGCGGCGCACGCCGCCACCAGGCCGCCGATGCCGAGGACGACGGCTAGCGGCGCCAGCAGCACGCTGTAGCCGAGGGTGTAGTGGCCTCCGAACCACTGGGCGTCCCAGGGGGAGAACCCGACGGCCCGGAACAGGTCGATGCGGTGCAGGGCGGCGGGAAAGTCGGCGCCGTGCCACCCGCTCGCCCAGGAGAGGGCAGCCAGCAACGCCGCCACCGCGGCCGCGGCCAGCGGGACCTGGTCGCCGCGCCGGTCCCAACCAGCGAGCAGGCCGTGGCTCGTGTTGTCGCTCATAAAGGTCCCCAGGTTTTCGGCGGCTACGTGGATGGGCGGTGTTGAATTCTGCCACTGGTGGGAAGCTTGTTTCCTATGACCACGGATTTTTCGCCCGAGCGCCGCCAGAAGGTGCTGGAATCGGTGCCCAACCGACTGTTCATCGCCGGCCAGTGGCGGCCCTCCTCCTCGGGGCGGACCATCCCCGTCGAGGACCCGGCGACCGGCGAGGTCATCGCCGAGATCGCCGACGGCACGGCCGATGACGCCCGGGCCGCCCTGGATGCGGCCGTCGCCGCCCAGCCGGGATGGGCGGCCACCCCGCCGCGCCAGCGGGGCGAGATCCTGCGGCGCGGGTTCGAGCTGCTGATGGACCGCCGGGACGAGCTGGCCCTGCTCATGACCCTGGAGATGGGCAAGCCGGTCGCCGAATCGGCGGCGGAGATCTCCTACGCCGCCGAGTTCTTCCGCTGGTTCGCCGAGGAGGCGGTGCGCATCGAGGGGCGCTACGCCGAGAACCCGGCGGGCCACGGCCGGCTGATCACCATGCGCCAACCGGTCGGCCCCTGCTTGCTGATCACCCCGTGGAACTTCCCGATGGCCATGGGGACCCGCAAGATCGGCCCGGCGGTGGCCGCCGGCTGCACCATGGTCATGAAGCCGGCCCAGCTGACACCGCTGTGCTCGCTGGCCCTGGCCGACCTGCTGAGCGACGCCGGCCTGCCTCCCGGGGTGCTGAACCTCGTCACCACCGCTCACGCCGGCGACACCACCGGTCCGCTCCTCTCCGACGGGCGGCTGCGGAAGCTGTCATTCACCGGGTCGACCGAAGTGGGTCAGCGCCTGGCCGCCCAGGCCGCCGACCAGCTGCTCCGGGTCTCCATGGAGCTCGGCGGCAACGCCCCGTTCCTGGTCTTCGGCGACGCCGACCTCGACGCCGCCGTCGACGGGGCCATGACCGCCAAGCTGCGCAACGGCGGCGAGGCGTGCACCGCGGCCAACCGTTTCCACATCCACCGCTCCGTCGCCGGCGAGTTCACGGAGCGGTTGGTGGCCCGCTTCGCCGACCTCAAGGTCGGCCCGGGCGCCGATCCGGGCAGCCAACTCGGACCCCTCATCGACGGAAAGCAGCTGGCGAAGGTGGCCGAGCTGGTCGACGACGCGGTCGGCCGGGGGGCGAAGTGCCTGATCGGCGGGAAGGCGCTGGAGCGACCCGGCTACTTTTTCCCGCCCACGGTGTTGACCGATGTGCCACCCGACGCCCGCCTCCTGAAGGAGGAGATCTTCGGCCCGGTCGCACCGATCGTGACCTTCGACACCGACGATGAGGCCATCGCCCAGGCCAACGACACCGAGTTCGGGTTGGTCGCCTACCTCTACACCGCCGGCCTCGACCGCGCCCTCCGCGTCGCCGAGGCGCTGGAGACCGGCATGGTCGGTCTCAACCAGGGCCTGGTGTCGAACGCCGCCGCCCCCTTCGGCGGCATCAAGCACTCCGGCTACGGCCGCGAGGGTGGCCACGAGGGCATCAACGAGTACCTCGAGGTGAAATACCTGGCCGTCAGCCTTTAGATCGCGCCGCCCCGGATGGCCAGGGCGACGGCGTGGGCCCGATTGCGGGCGCCCAGGTTGCGCACCATCTCGTGGATCACGTTCTTGATGGTGCTCTCCGAGTAGGCGAGGGCCACCGCGATGTCGGCCGTGCTCTCGCCCTCGGCCAGCAGCCGCAGCACGGCGACCTCACGGCGCGACAGGCGGGCGACCCACGCCGGCGGGGCACCCGGCTCCGGAACGATCTGGCCGTTCACGACCGGCCACGGGCGCGCCGCGCTCGTCTCGCCGGTACGACGCAGTTGTTCGGCGTGCGCCAAAACCACCCCTCGGCCCCAGGCCCGGGTCCCTACGCTAGATCATCGCCCCCGATGCGCCAAGGGCCTCGTCCCGAGTTGGTAGAAAGGGAGATGGTGAATGCGGCGACTCGGTGGCCACCCCGTGAGTGACCGGCCGCTGTCGGCGGTGGTGCTGGCGGCGGGCCAGGGGACGCGGATGCACTCGGCCCGACCGAAGCCCCTCCACCGGCTCTGCGGCCGCCCCATGGTGCTCCACGTCGTCGACGCCCTGGCCGAACTCAAGGTGCAGCGGGCGGTGGTGGTGGTCGGCCACGGCGCCGAGCGGGTCATCAAGGCCCTGCTCGAGCTCGGCGCCCCCTCGCTCACCGTGGAGTTCGTCGAGCAGCACGTCCAGCGGGGGACGGGCGACGCGGTGGCGGTCGCCCTGACCGCCTTCCCCGACGACGACGATGACGACGGCGGTGACATCGTCGTCCTCCCGGGCGACACGCCCCTCCTGCGGCCCCCCACCCTGGCGGCGCTGGTGCGGGCCCACCGCCAGGCCCAGGCGGCGGCGACCGTGCTCACCGCCGAGGTGGCCGACCCGGCGGGCTACGGCCGCATCGTGCGGGGCAAGGACGACCGGGTGGCGCGCATCGTGGAGCAGGCCGACGCCACCGACGCCGAGCGCGAGATCCGGGAGGTCAACACCGGCATCTACGCCTTCCGGCGCAGCGTGCTGGCCCCCGCCCTGCGCCGCCTCAGCCCGGACAACGTACAGGGCGAGTACTACCTGACCGATATCATCGGCGTGCTCCACGACGCCGGCTACCCGGTGACCAGCCAGCTCGTCGCCGACTCCATGGAGGTGGCGGGCGTGAACGACCGGGCCCAGCTGGCCGTGGCCGAGGCGGAACTCCGGGATCGGATTAACGAGCGGTGGATGCGCCGGGGCGTGACCATGCTCGACCCGGAACGCACCTACGTGGACACGTCGGTGAGCCTGGCGCCCGACGTCACGTTGTTTCCCGGGACCCTGCTGCAGGGCGCGACCGTCATCGACGGCGGATGCGAGATCGGGCCTAACAGCCATCTGGTCGACTGCGTGGTCGGGGAGCGGGCCGCAGTCGCCAACTCCGTCGCCCGCTACGCCGAGATCGGCGCCGAGGCGGTGGTCGGTCCCTACGCCACCATCATGCCGGGCGCCCGGGTTCCGGCGGGCTTGGTGACGGGGCCGTATTTCGTCGGTCGCAGCGAGGACGAGGAATTGGGGGCGCCGTAATGTCCGTCATGGAAGTGGTACCGAAGCGCCGGCTGTACCTGCTGTGCGGGCGGTCGCACCCGCAGCTGGCCGAGGCCATCGCCGCCCACCTCAACGTCGAGCTGGCGGGCGCCGGTCTGGTCGACTTCGCCAACGGTGAGATCCGGCCCCGCTTCGCCGAGTCGGTGCGGGGCGCCGACGTGTTCATCATCCAGTCGCACTGCCGCACGCCCGGTCGGTCGGTCAACGATTCGCTGATGGAGCACTGGCTGATGATCGACGCCGCCAAGCGGGCGTCGGCCAAGCGGATCACCGCGGTGTGCCCCTACTACGGCTACTCCCGCCAGGACCGCAAGTCCAAGGGTCGCGAGCCGATCAGCGCCCGCATGGTCTCGGACTTCTTCGCCACCGCCGGGGCCGACCGCATCATGTCCGTCGACCTCCACTCCGGCCAGATCCAGGGCTTCTTTGACGGCCCCGTCGACCACCTGACGGCGGTGCCCGTCCTGACCGCTTACCTGCGCGAACACGCCTCCGACGAGTTCGTCATGGTGGCGCCCGACACCGGGCGCACCAAGGTGGCCGAGCAGGCCGCCCGCCACCTCTCCGGCGACGTCGACGTGGCCAGCGTCTACAAGCGCCGGCCCAAGGACGCCGTCAATCAGGTGCAGGCACTCGGGGTGATGGGCAACGTCAAGGGTAAGATGTGCGTGCTGATCGACGACATGATCGACACCGCCGGGACGATCTGTGCCGCCGCCGACATCCTGATCGACAACGGGGCCACGGAGGTGTGGGCCATGGCGACCCACGCCCTGCTGTCCGAACCCGCCGTCGACCGGCTCAAGAACTCCCAGATCGCCCGGGTGGTCGTTACCGACACGCTGCCCCTGCCGTCGGAGAAGCAGATCGACAAGATCGAGGTGTGCTCGGTGGCGTCGATGTTCGCCGACGCCATCGACGCGGTGTTCGAGGACGGCTCGGTCTCGGAGATCTTCGGCGGGGAAAATCAGACGTAGGTGGGTCCCGGCGGCTCGTCGGGTACCATTTTTCTCTGTCCCGCAGTGCCCGTCGTCGTAGGAGCGCGCGCCATGGCCGAAATCACCGTCGTCGCAGAAGCACCCCGGCCCACCGGGTCGCGCCCGGCGCGCCGGCTGCGGGCCCAGGGCCGCATCCCCGGCGTCATCTACGGCCACGGCCGCGACCCGCTGCCCATCTCCGTCGACGCCCGGTCGCTGCGCGCCGCCCTCACCACCGGCGCCGGCCTGAACGCCCTGCTGGCCCTGCAACTCGGCGACGAGACCCATCTCACCCTGGCCCGGGAGATCCAGCGTGACCCGGTGCGCAGCACGGTGACCCACGTCGACTTCCTGATCGTTCGCCGCGACGAGATCGTCGCCGCCGACGTCCCCATCAACCTGGTGGGCGAGGCCCGCCAGGTCGAGCAGGCCGACGGCCTGGTCGAGCAGATCCTTACCAGCCTCACCGTGCATGCCACCCCGGCCAACATCCCCTCGCACGTGGAGGTGGACATCAGCGGCATGACGATCGGCGACACCCTTCGCGTCGGCGACATCGCCCTGCCGTCGGGCGTGTCCACCGAGCTCGACGCGGAGGAGGCGGTCGTGATCGCCGCCCGCAGCGCCGCCGGCGAGGCGGAGGAGGCGGAGGAGGCGGCGTCGGACGAAGGCGCCTCGGCCTCGGCCTCCACCTCGGGCGACGGCGCCGCCGGCTCCTAGCCTGGGGGCGCCGCCTGCTGAAACCCCGGACGGGAACCGCCGCCGACCTGCTGGCCGTCGGCCTGGGCAACCCGGGCGCCGAGTACGCCGGCACCCGTCACAACATCGGCGCCGAGGTGATCGCCCTGCTGGCGTCGCGCCACGGGCAGCGCCTCCGGGCCGCCTCGTCGCAGCGTTCTCTGGTCGCCGAGGCCACGGTGGGGGGCCACCGGCTCGCCCTCGCCTTTCCCCAGACCTACATGAACGATTCCGGGCTGGCGGTGGCCCCGCTGGTGCGCCGCTTCGGGGTCACCGACCTGGCCCGGCTGGTGGTGGTCCACGACGAGCTGGACCTGCCGGTGGGGCGCATCCAGGTCAAGGCGGGCGGCGGCCTGGCCGGGCACAACGGGCTGAAGTCCATCACGGCCCATCTCCACAGCGACGCCTTCACCCGGATCCGGGTGGGCATCGGCAAGCCCGCGGGCCGGCGGGAGGGCGTCGACCACGTCCTCGGACCCCCCGGAAAAGGGGAGAAGAAGGAGCTGGAGGTCTCGGTCGAGCAGGCCGCCGACGCCGTCGAGGTGATCCTGAGCGACGGTGTCGTTGCCGCCCAAAACCGGTTCAATGGCTGACGTGGCGCTCTCTTCTCTGCTGAGCCTGATTCGGCGCGACGACGCCCTGGCCGACCTCGGCTGGTCGGGGGCCACCGTGGTGGGCGTGCCGGAAGCGGCGCGGGCCTACGCCATCGCCGCGATGGCCGGTCACAACGGCCGCCACCCCACCGTGGTCGCCGTGCCCACCGCCTCGGAGGCCGACCGGCTGGCCCACGACCTGCGGGCCTTCCTCGGCGACGAGGAGGTGGACGTGTTTCCTGCCTGGGAGACGCTGCCCTTCGAGCGGGTCAGCCCCAGCGTGGAGACCATGGGCCGGCGCCTGCGCACCATCTGGCGACTCCGCGACCCACAGCGCATGCCCAAGGTGCTTGTCGCCCCGGTACGGGCCGTGCTGCAACGCCTCGGGCCAGACGTGGACGACATCGACCCGATCCTCGTGCGCCGCCAGGACCAGGTCGACCAGGCCCAACTGGTGGCCCGTCTGGCCGGCGCCGGCTACCGCCGGGAGTACCAGGTCGAGCACCGGGGGGAGTTCGCGGTACGGGGTTCGATCGTCGACGTCTTCCCCTCCACCGCCGAGGTACCCGTCCGCATCGACCTGTGGGGCGACGAGGTCGACCGGCTCACCGAGTTCTCCGTCGCCGACCAGCGCTCCACGGCCGACATCGCATGCGTGGAGATCTTCGGCTGCCGCGAGTTGCTGCCCACGCCGGTCGTTCGCACCCGGGCGGCAGCCCTCGTCGCCGAGCAGCCGTGGGGCCGCGACCGCTGGGAGCGGCTGGCCGAGGGCCTGATCTTCGACGGCATGGAGTCGTGGCTGCCCTGGCTTTCCGACCGGGAGCACGTCCTCCTCGACCTCGTCGGCCGCGACGCCCAGATCCTGCTGGTCGAGGCCCGGCGCATGCGGGACCGGGCGGCGGAGCTACTGGACGAGGAACAGGCGCTGGCCTCCTCGCTGGCCTCGACCTGGGGCGCCGCCGGTCACCAGTTCCCCCAGCTCCACCTGTCCTTCGACCGCCTGCTGGCCCACACCGCGGCCCCGGTCACCAGCCTGACCGCCGTTGCCGAGGGGCCCGGAACCACCACCATCGCGGCCAGCGGCTGGGACCGCTTCGTCGGCGACCCCGAGGGCCTGGTGCGGCGCATCGCGGCACTGGCGGGCGAGGGCTACGCCGTGGTGATCTGCGCCGAGGGTCAAGGCAGCGGCTCTCGGATGGCGTCGGTCCTGAGCCAGGGAGGCGTCACCGCCCCCTTACTATCCGCCTCCGAGGCGGCGACCACCGATCTCGGTCGGCCGGGGGTGCGGGTCATCGTCGAGCCGCTGGAGCGGGGATTCGTCTATCCCGCCATCAAGCTGGCCGTGCTGGCCGAGAGCGACCTGAGCGGCCGCCGGCGGGCCCACCGTCCGGTGCGGGCCCGGGCCCGGGCCACCGAGACGTTCTTCGACGACATGAAGGCGGGGGCCTACGTCGTCCACTACCAGCACGGCGTCGGGCGCTTTTCCGGCATGGTCACCCGCGCCATCGGCGGGGTGGAGCGGGACTACCTGCTGCTGGAATACCGGGGCGGCGACAAGCTGTACGTCCCCTCCGACCAGATCGACCTGCTGCGGCCCTACACCGGCGGGGACGCGCCGCCCGTCAACCGCCTCGGCGGCGCCGATTGGCAGCGCTCGAAGGCGCGGGTCCGCTCCGCCGCCCGCCAGATCGCCCAGGAACTGGTGGTGCTGTACCAGAAGCGGATGCACGCCGTCGGCCACGCCTTCGGCCCCGACACGCCCTGGCAGGCCGAGATGGAGGCCGCCTTCCCGTTCACCGAGACCCCCGACCAGCGCAAGGCCATCGCCGAGGTCAAGACCGACATGGAGGCTCCCGTCCCCCTGGACCGGCTGCTGTGCGGCGACGTGGGTTTCGGCAAGACCGAGGTGGCGCTGCGGGCGGTGTTCAAGGCGGTGCAGGACGGCAAGCAGGCGGCGGTGCTGGTCCCCACCACGCTGCTGGCGTCCCAGCACTTCCAGACCTTCTCGGACCGCTTCGCCCCCTACCCGGTGCGTGTCGAGATGCTGTCGCGCTTCCTCACCGCCGCCCAGACGGCCAAGGTCGTCGCCGGGCTGGCCGACGGCAGCGTCGACGTGGTGATCGGGACGCACAAACTGCTGGCCAACGACGTGACCTTCAAGGACCTGGGCCTGCTGGTCGTCGACGAGGAGCAGCGCTTCGGGGTCACCCACAAGGAGGCCATGAAGAAGCTGCGGACCGACGTTGACGTGCTCACCCTGACGGCGACGCCCATCCCCCGGACCCTGGAGATGAGCCTCACCGGCATCCGCGACCTGACCCTGCTCAACACCCCGCCGGCCGAACGCCAGCCCATCTTGACCTACGTGGGCGAGTACGACGACCGCGCCGTGGCCGAGGCCATCCGCCGCGAGCTCCTGCGCGAAGGCCAGGTCTTCTTCGTGCACAACCGGGTCATGGACATCGAAAAGGTCGCGGCCGAGATCCGGGGCCTCGTCCCCGAGGCCCGGGTGGTCGTGGCCCACGGCCAGATGGACGAGGCCAACCTCGAGAAGGTGGTCTACGAGTTCTGGGAGGGTCGCTCCGACGTTCTCGTCTGCACCACCATCATCGAGTCCGGCATCGACATGCCGACGGTCAACACCATGATCGTCGACCGTGCCGACCGCCTCGGCCTGGGCCAGCTCCACCAGCTTCGGGGCCGGGTGGGCCGGGCCGGGCAGCGGGCCTACGCCTACCTGATGCACCCGGCCGACGTTTCCCTGTCCGAGGAGGCGTACGAGCGGTTGCGGACCATCGGCGAGCACACCGAGCTCGGCTCCGGCTTCAAGATCGCCATGCGCGACCTCGAGATCCGCGGCGCCGGCAACCTGCTCGGCGCCGACCAGTCCGGCCACATCGCGGCCGTCGGCTACGACCTGTACGTGCAGATGGTCAGCGAGGCGGTCGCCGAGATGAAGGGCGAGGTGCACCGCGAGCCGGCGGAGATCAAGCTCGACGTCCCGGTCGACGCCCACCTGCCGGCCGACTACGTCACCCGGGAGGATCTGCGCCTCGAGGCCTACCGCCGCCTGGCGACCGTCGTCACCCACGCCGAGGTCGAGGACATCGAATCGGAATGGCTGGACCGCTTCGGCCCGCTACCCGATCCCGCCCGGGCGTTGCTGCGCATCGGCCACCTCCGGGCCGAGTGCGCCCGCACCGGTGTGCGGGAGGTGACCGTCGTTCGCGGCGCCCCCGGCAGCGGCGCTCTGGGCGGGGGGACCGGCGGGACCGCCCGCCTGTCGCCGCTGGCGCTCAAGACCAGCCAGCGCATCCGGCTGCAGCGCATGTGGCCCCGGGCGGTCTACAAGGAGGACATCGGCCAGATCGTCCTGCCCCTGCCCCGCGGCGCCGAGCCCGCCGAGTTCGTCATCGACCTGCTGAGCACGTTGGTGCCCACGAACCCGGCCGAAGTCGCGGTATCAGTAGCATCGCCGTCACCGTGACGAAACGATTTCCTATAACCGGCCGCGCCCGCGCTCCTCTGGCCGCGCTCGGCGCCATGTGCCTCCTGGCCGTCGCCTTGTCCTCCTGCGCCTCCACCCTCGGCTACGCCGCCCTCGTCAATGGCACCGTCATCAGCCAGGCCTCGGTAAATCAGCAGCTGGCCGACATCTCGGCCAACAAGCAGTACGTCCAGCTGATCGACCAGCCCGGCGGGACGGGTCCCGTGGCCGGCGCCGCCGCGGGCACGTACAACAAGGCGTTCGTCGCCCAGCTCCTCGACCAGCAGGTGCGCTACGAGATCATCCGCCAGAAGCTGGCCGCCGCCCACGCCCTGCCGTCGCCCGCCAAAGTGGCCTCGGCCAAGTCCGAGGTGACCCAGGCCTTCCCCTCCGGTGTGTTCGCCGCCTTCCCGGCCCGCTACCAGAACCTGCTGGCCGGCCAGCAGGCCAACGCCGATGCCTTCGTCACCGTCGTCTCCGGCAATGTCCCGCCTGACGTCCTCAACCAGTTCTATCAATCCCACCTCGCCGACTACGCCACCGAGGCCTGCGTGCGCCACATCCTCATCGCCGACAAGGACGCCAGCGGCCAGCTCGACTACGCCGCCAGCCTGGTCGACGCCCAGAAGGTCAAGGCCATGCTCGACGCCGGGGCCGACTTCACCGCCATGGCCAAGCAGTACTCGCAGGACAACCAGGGGACGAACGGCGGCAGCGCGGCGGTCGGCGGCAGCTTGCAGGGCTCGGCCAGCGACGGTTGCCTCACCAGCTCCGACCTGCAGCAGCTCATCACGGAATTCGCCCAGGTGGTCACCAGCCTGCCCGTCAACCAGGTCAGCCCGCCGGTCAAGACGCAGTTCGGCTACCACCTGATCGAGGTCACCAAGCGGGTCACCGAGCCGCTCGACGCCACCGTGACCACCGACATCCAGCGCCGGCTGGCCGGCCAGGCCCTCACCAAGCTGGTGTCCACCGCCAAGGTGAAGGTGAACCCGGAGTTCGGCACCTTCAACGGCAAGTCCGATGCCAACGGGCAGATCCCCGGGGTGACGCCGCCTGCTGTTCCCAACCTGACCAGCACTGCCTCCGCCGGCGGCGGCTCCTCCACGGCGGGGTCCGGGTCGACCACGGCGGGGTCGGGGTCGACGGGGGCGGGCTCGGGTTCGACCAGCGGCGGCTGACCGGAACCGCGTGCCGGGCCACATTGTCGTGGTCGGCCTGGGCCCCGGCGCTTCCGGGTTGCTGACGGCCGACACCCTCGCCGCCATCGAGCGGATCCCGGTGCGCTTCGTGCGCACCACCCGCCACCCGAGTGCCCCGGCGGTGACCGACGGGCGATCGTTCGACTGGGTCTACGACCAGGCCACCCGGCTCGACGACGTCTACCCGTCGATCGTGGCCGCCCTGGTGGAGGCGGCCGAGGAGCATGGCGAGGTGCTCTACGCCGTCCCCGGCTCGCCGCTGGTGGGGGAGCGCACCGTCGAGCTGCTCCAGGCCGACTCTCGGGTGGAGGTGGAGATCCTGCCCGCCATGTCCTTCCTCGACCTGGCCTGGGCCCGGCTCGGCGTCGATCCGCTGGCCGCCGGCGCCCGGCTGGTCGACGGCCAGCGGTTCGCCGTCGAGGCGGCCGGCCAACCGGGCCCCCTGCTGGTGGGGCAGTGCGACAGCAAGACCGTCCTCTCCGCCATCAAGCTGGCCGTCGAGGACGGCCCCACGGTCACCGTGCTGCAGCGTCTCGGCCTGCCCGACGAATCCGTGTTCACGGTGCCGTGGGATGCGTTGGACCGGGAGGTCGAGGCCGACCATCTCACGACGGTCTGGATCCCGGGCCTGGCCTCACCGGTCGCCGCCGAGTTGGTCCGCTTCGACGAGTTGGTTCACACCCTGCGCCAGCGATGCCCCTGGGACCGGGAGCAAACGCACCAGAGCCTGACCCCCCACCTCATCGAGGAGACCTACGAGGTGCTGGAGGCCATCGACCGGCTAGGCCCGGATTTCGCCGGCGCCGAGCACCTGGAAGAGGAACTGGGCGATCTCCTTTTCCAGGTCGTGTTCCACGCCACCCTCGCATCGGAGGAGGGTCTCTTCGACCTGGCCGACGTGGCGCGGGGCATCCGCCACAAACTCGTCCACCGCCACCCCCACGTCTTCGGCGACGTCGAAGCCCGCACCGCCGGCCAGGTGATCCGCAATTGGGACCAGATCAAGCAGGCGGAGAAAGGCCGGGCCAGCGTGATGGACGGGGTCCCCAGTCACCTCCCGTCCCTGCTGTACGCCGCCAAGGCACAGCGCCGGGCGGCCTCGGTGGGCTTCGACTGGGACAGCGTGGAAGGCGCCTGGCCCAAGATCGCCGAGGAGCTGGCGGAACTGGAAGCCGCAATGGCCGGCGCGGGCGGCGCCGGTGCGGGGGACGCCGACGCGGGAGGCGCTGGTGTGGGGGACGCCGGTGCGGTGGCGGACGAGGTGGGCGACCTGCTCTTTTCCGTGGTCAACGTGGCCCGCCACCTCAACGTCGACGCCGAATCGGCGCTGCGGGCCGCCACCGTCAAGTTCCGGGACCGTTTCATGGCCCTCGAGCGGCTGGCCGCGTCCCGGGGCACGGACCTGCGCGCCCTCGATCTGGCCGGCCTCGACGCCCTCTGGGACGAGGTCAAGGCCGCCCTGACGCCGCCCGGCTGATCTCATCGCCGGCGGGATCCGGGGGTGTCACCGGCGCGGCTATTCGTCAGGTACCGTCTTTAACAGAAATCACACCAGCAACAGGAGTCACAGGCAGCCGTGAGTGCGATCGAGTTGGTGCGAGGGCGGGAAATTCTGGACTCCCGGGGCAACCCCACCGTTGAAGTGGACGTCACGCTGGAATCCGGCGCCTTCGGCCGGGCGGCCGTCCCGTCCGGCGCGTCGACCGGCCAGTTCGAAGCGACCGAGCTGCGCGACGGAGGCGACCGCTACCTCGGCAAGGGCGTCCTGGACGCCGTCGACAACGTCAACGGCGAGATCGCCGACGTCGTCGCCGGTTGGGAGGCGCTGGACCAACGGGGCGTCGACCTGGCCCTCATCGACCTTGACGGTACGGAGAACAAAAGCCGCCTGGGCGCCAACGCCATCCTCGGTGTTTCCCTGGCCGTCGCCCGAGCGGCGGCGGCGGAACTGGACCTGCCCCTGTACCGCTACGTCGGTGGGCCCGGGGCCCACGTACTGCCGGTCCCCATGATGAACGTCCTCAACGGCGGGGCGCACGCCGACAACAACGTCGACCTGCAGGAATTCATGGTCATGCCCGTCGGCGCGGCGTCCTACCACGAGGCGCTGCGCTGGGGCGTGGAGACGTACCACACGCTGAAGCGGGTGCTCCACGAGCGGGGATTGGCCACCGCCATCGGCGACGAGGGCGGCTTTGCCCCCAGTCTTCCCAGCAACGAGAGCGCCCTGGCGGTGCTGGTCGAAGCCATCGAGCGGGCCGGTCGCATCCCCGGGGAGGAAATCGCCCTCGCCCTCGATGCCGCCTCTACCGAGTTCTTCGTCGACGGCGCCTACCGCCTGGGGGCGGAAAACCGCTCGCTGTCCTCGCAGGAGTTCGTGGCCTACCTGGTGGACCTGGCCGACCGCTACCCGATTGTTTCCATCGAGGACGGCATGGTGGAGGAGGACTGGGACGGCTGGGCCGCGCTGACCCGCGCCCTCGGGGACCGGATCCAGCTGGTCGGCGACGACGTGTTCGTCACCAACTCGGCGCGCCTGGAGCGAGGTATCGACGCCAACGTGGCCAACGCCATCCTCGTCAAGGTCAACCAGATCGGCAGCCTCACCGAAACCCTCGACACCGTCGGCCTGGCCAGCCGTTCCGCCTACCGCTCGGTCATGTCCCACCGATCGGGTGAGACGGAGGACACGACCATCGCCGATCTGGCCGTCGCCACCAACTGCGGCCAGATCAAGACCGGTGCGCCGGCTCGCAGCGACCGGGTGGCGAAGTACAACCAGCTGTTGCGGATCGAAGCCGAGCTCGGGGAGGCGGCGGCGTTCTGGGGCGGCGCCGCCCTCGCGCCCCGTCGCCGCAACCCCGGCTCGCCGCCGGCGCCGTGAGGGCCCCCCGGATCCTCGGCTTGGTGGCGGCCTCCATCGCGCTGGCCGCCCTCCTGTTCCTCTTCGTGCTGCCCACCCGGACCTACCTGGCCCAGCGCCACAGCCTGTCTGTTGCCCAGACCCGCCTGCGGGTCTTCCAGGATCAGAACGCCAAGCTGGCCGCCTCCGCCCGACAGCTGCAAACCAACGCCGAGATCGAACGGATCGCCCGCCAGCAGTACGGACTCGTCAAGCCGGGGGAGAAGGCATTTGTCATTGTCCCCTCCCAACGCCCAAGCACGCCCAAGGCGCCGGCGGCGGCCAAGAAGAAGCCGGGAGTGCTGTCGCGGGTGTGGCATGACGTCCAGTTCTGGAACTGACCGTCGGTAGTCAGCGGGACTCCGAAGCCGGGTCCCAGCCCAATCTGAGGAACTGACTGCAGAATCGCTTTCGACCCGACCCGAAAGGATCGAAATGCGATTGGCCGAAGCCACCATCAACGAGCGTCCGCCGGCCCCGGCCGAGCGTTTGTCGGTCCGGGGTGAGGCCCCGGCCCCGCTCGACCGCCGGCCGGCCGGCGGTGGGCGCCTCCTGGCCGACCTGAGCCCGGGCGTGAGCACCGTGACCCTGGCCGAGCATCGGCGGCGGTACCCGGCGCCGCCCGCGCCCCGGCGGCCTGGCTGGGCCGAGCTGATCGGCCTCATCGGCCGCTCCGGTCTCACCGGGCGGGGTGGCGGCGCCTTTCTCGTCGCGCGCAAGCTGCACGCCGTGGCCCAAGGCCGAGCCGCCCCGGTCGTGGTGGTGAACGGCGCCGAGGGCGAACCGGCGAGCGGCAAGGACCGGCTGCTCCTCACCCGCCTTCCCCACCTGGTACTCGACGGAGCCCTCCTGGCCGCGGCGGCCGTCGGCGGCGACCGCGTCGAGGTGTGCATCGACCGGACCCACACCTCCGCCCTGGCCGCCCTCCGCCATGCCGTCGCCGAGCGGACCGCCCAGCGCGAGACCTCGGTCGCCATCCACGTGACGGCAACGCCGCCTCGCTACGTGGCCGGCGAATCGTCAGCGCTCGTCAACTTCTTGAACGACGGTCCGGCCAAGCCGACATCGTCCCCGCCGTTGACCGCCGAAAAAGGCGTCGCCGGCCGGCCGACGCTGGTGAACAACGCCGAGACCCTCGCCCACTTGGCGCAGATCGCCAACTTCGGCCCGGACTGGTTCCGCCAGGCCGGTACCACCGCCGAGCCGGGCACCATGCTCCTCACCGTCAGCGGGGCGGTGGCCCAACCGGCCGTCGTCGAGGCGGCCATCGGTACCCCAATCGGCGAGATCCTGGCTCGAGCCGGCGGTGTCGAGGGATCGCCGGAAGCATTGCTCGTCGGCGGCTTTTTCGGGACGTGGGTCGCGTTCCCGACCGCCCTCGACGCCCCCTTCAGCCGGGCCGGCCTGGCCCCTTTTGGGGCCCAGCCCGGCGCGGGCGTGATCATCGTCCTGCCCGGAGGCTCCTGCGGTCTGGCCGAGACGGCCCGGATCCTGGCGTGGTACGCCGCCGAGAGCGCCGGCCAATGCGGCCCGTGCCTCTACGGCCTGGCCGACCTGGCCGCCGGCGCCGCGGCCCTCGCTCACGGCGCGGCGGCGGCCAACCAGGTCGCCCAGCTCCGCCACTGGGCCGCCCAGATCGAGGGCCGCGGCGCCTGCCACCATCCCGACGGCGCGGTGAACCTGCTCCGCAGTGCCCTCTGGGTGTTCGCCCGCGACCTCGACCGCCACGAGCTGGGCGGGGGCTGTCCCGGATCGGCGGCGCCCCCTGCCATTGCTGTGCCCGCCACCCACACCACCTGGAGATGACCATGCCCCGACACGTATTGCACGTCGACCCCATTGCCTGCACGGGCGAAGGCATCTGCGCCGACCTGTTCCCGGAATGGATCCGCCTCGATGACTGGGGCTACCCGATCGTCAACCCCGACGCCATCCCCCGGGATCAACTCAAACACGCCCGCTGGGCGGCGGACAACTGCCCAGCCTTGGCCCTGAAACTGCGCTCGCAACCACACTGAGCGAGACGACAGCGGGGGGGGTGTCACGGATTTGTGTTGCGTACACAACACAAATCCGTGACACC
>DATARN010000084.1:0-4013 GCA_036264135.1 Acidimicrobiales bacterium | reverse complement strand
CTCCGGGCATACCGTGGCCTGAAGCACTTTCGCGGCTACGCCCGCTTCACCACCTGGATGTACCGCATCACCGCCAACTGCTCCTCGACCCATCTGGCGAAGCGGTCCCGCCACCGCCATGACGACCTCGACGAGACCGCCGAGATCATCGACATCAACCCGGGCCACGACCCCGAGCGGCAGGCCGAGTACAGCTTCGAGCGCGATCAGGTGGCCGCGGCCCTCGCCGAGCTGCCGTCGCGCCTGCGGGCGGTCATCGTGCTCCGGGATGTCTACGACCTCTCCCACGGGTCGATCGCAACCGAGCTCGGGATCACCGAGGCGGCCGCCAATGTCCGCCTGCACCGGGCCCGCCGCAAGCTCCGCGAGCGGCTGTTCCCCGCCCGCTCCCACCCCGTTGTCGATGAGGAGGAAGGTGACGCCCATGCTGTCTGAGCATCGGGAGCACCAGTGGCGCGCCCCCCGGCGCCTGACGTGTGAGGAAGTGGCCGCCGCCCTGCCCGCCATCGTCGACGGCAACGAACGGGCCGACCGCCGCGTCCAGCACCATGTCGAGACGTGCCTCAAGTGCCAGGCCGAGCTGGTCCACTACCGCCGGTTGCTGCGGGCGCTGCGCCAGCTGCGCACCGAGTACCTCGAGCCGGCCCCGGGCGTGCTGAGCGGGATCCTGGCGACGATCGAGGAGGCGGGTGAGCAGGGCGCCATCCGATCGCTGCTGTCGGGCCGCCGGGCCGCCTACATCGGCGGCGTCGCCGTGGCCGCCACCGCCGCGGGTGCGGCGGGGACAATCGTGCTGGTGACCCGTGCCTCGGCGCGCCGGCGCATGCCGCTCGCCGGCTAGGTCGGGGAAAAGGGGTCCAGGGTCCCCCGGCTCTCGCCGCCGGGGAGAGTGAAAGTCCGGACTTGGATGCTATCCTCGCTCGTGGAGGCCCACCGCCTGCAATAGGGCAGTAGCTCAATTGGTAGAGCACCGGTCTCCAAAACCGGCGGTTGGGGGTTCGAGTCCCTCCTGCCCTGCTCCACTCGTGGAAGGTCAACGCAACGTGAGCATGAACCGAGAACAAAAGCGGTTGCTCCAGCGCCAGGGCCAGCTCGGCGCGGACGGCGAGCCGGCGACGCGAAAGCGCGAGCAGACGCGACCCTCTCCCACCACCCAGGCGGCGCAGCGCAGCCGGGTCAAGCCCCGCGAGTTCCTCCACGAGGTCAACGTCGAGCTCCGCAAGGTGGCGTGGCCCACCCGCGCCGAGACGATCAACTACTCGACCGTCGTGCTCATAACCCTTGTCATCCTGATCATCTTGATCTTCTTCCTGGACTACGGCTTCTCCGCCGCCGCCAAATTCCTCTTTAAGTGATGAGTGAAATCGAACAGAACCCCAGCAATGTCTTGACCGACGCGCCCGTCGAAGCCGACCCTGACGAGGCGGTGATGACCGAGGACGAGGTGCTCGGCCTCGCCCCCGAGGAGGAGGCCGCCGATGTCGCGCCCGTCGTCGAGAGCGCCTACGACCGTCCCGGCAAGTGGTACGTCGTCCACACCTACGCCGGCTACGAGAACAAGGTGAAGTCGAACCTCGAGAGCCGCATCGCCTCCATGAACATGGAGGAGCGCATCTTCGAGGTCGTCATCCCCGTCGAGGACGTCATCGAGTTCAAGAACGGCAAGAAGCAGGTCGTCTCCAAGAAGGTCTTCCCCGGCTACCTGCTCGTCCGCATGGACCTCGACGACGACTCGTGGTACGTGGTTCGCAACACCCCGGGCGTGACCGGCTTCGTGGGCCTCGGCGCCCGCCCCACGCCGCTGTCGCGCAAGGAAGTGGAAAGCATCCTCCAGGTCAAGGTCGACGGCCAGGAGCCGACCAAGAAGGGCCGGCCCCGGCTGGAGTACGAAGTCGGTGAGTCGGTTCGGGTCAAGGAAGGCCCCTTCGCCGACTTCACCGGTACCATCGCCGAGATCAACGAGGATCAGCTCAAGCTGAAGGTCCTCGTCAACATCTTCGGCCGAGAGACACCGGTCGAGCTCGAGTTCGCGCAGGTCGCGAAGCTCTAGGAGGAGCGTTTCATGGCCAAGCGCCAAGTCGTTGCCATCGTGAGGATCCAGCTGCCCGCCGGCAAGGCCACGCCCGCGCCGCCGGTCGGCACGGTCCTCGGCCCCCATGGCGTGCAGACCATGGAGTTCTGCCGCCAGTACAACGCCGCCACCGAGGACAAGGTCGGCCAGGTCATCCCCGTCGAGATCACCATCTACGGCGATCGCAGCTTCACCTTTGTCCTCAAGACCCCGCCCACACCGGTGCTGCTGCGCCAGGCCGCCGGCCTGGACAAGGGTTCAACCACGCCCGGCCGGGCGGTGGCGGGCAGCGTGACCGACGCCCAGGTGACCGAGATCGCCCAGACCAAGATGCCCGACCTCAACACCCCCGACCTCGACGCCGCCAAGGCGCAGGTGCGGGGCACCGCCCGGTCTATGGGCATCAAGGTCGAGGCCTAACCACCAACCAGACCCCGGCGCCGAGGACGACCTCGCCTCAGGCCGGCTACCGAGAGGGAGGCAAAATGCCGAAGCACGGAAAGAAGTACATCGACGCCAGGAAGGGCTTCGACCCCCAGCAGGCCTACGCGCCGGGCGAGGCCGTCGACCTTGTGAAGAGCCTGGCCCACGCCAAGTTCGACGAGTCCGTCGAGCTGGCCGTCCGGCTGGGCGTCGACCCCCGGCGGGCCGACCAGGTGGTCCGGGGCACGGTATCGCTGCCTGCGGGCACCGGAAAGCCGGTCCGGGTGGCGGTGTTCGCCGCCGGTGACGCCGCCGAGGCGGCGCGAGCCGCGGGTGCCGACATCGTGGGCGCCGACGACCTGGTGGCCCGGGTGGACGGCGGATTCATGGACTTCGACGTCGCCATCGCCACGCCCGACCTCATGGGCCAGGTCGGCCGCCTGGGCCGCAAGCTCGGGCCCCGCGGCCTCATGCCCAACCCCAAGACGGGCACCGTCACCACCGACGTGGGCCGGGCCGTCCAGGAGTTCAAGGGCGGGAAGGTCGAGTACCGGGCCGACACCCGCTCCCGCGGCGTCGTCCAGGTGCCGATCGGCAAGGTCAGCTTCGGCCGCGACCGGCTGCTGACCAACCTGCGCGCCGTGATCGACGAGCTCAACCGGGCCAAGCCGGCGGCGGCCAAGGGCCGCTACATGAAGTCGGTGGCCGTGTCGTCGACCATGGGGCCCGGTGTCGACATCGACATCAACCGCCTGCGGATTACCGACGAGGACCTGGTCCCCGCCGGGTAAGCTGGCTTCCGAGTTTCCAACAACGCCGTAGACATCCGGTGCGCCCCCGGGCGCGTAAATCCTGACGAGGCGAACGGGTCAACCCCTCCGGGTCCTTGTTCGCGCCTCGCACGAGCACAAGAGGAGGTGACCGATGGACAACCCGAGAGCAGAGAAGGTGGCGGTGGTGACCGAGGTGCGTGAGCGCTTCGAACGCTCCAGCGCCGCCATCCTGACCGAGTACCGCGGTCTCACCGTCAAGGACATGGCGGCCCTGCGCCGCCTGCTCACGGACGCCGGCGGCGAGTACAAGGTCTACAAGAACACGCTGGTCCGTTTCGCCGCCCGGGACCTCGGTCTCGACGACCTGGAGAGCCTGCTCACCGGGCCCACCGCCATCGCCTTCGTGGACGGCGACGCCTCCAGCGTCGCCAAGGCCCTGCGGGAGTACGCCCGCGCCAACCCCCGGCTGACGGTCAAGGGCGGCGTGCTGGGCAAGACGATCATGTCGATGGCCGACGCCACCGCCCTGGCCGACCTGCCGCCCCGTGAGGTCGTGCTGGCCCGCTTGGCCGGCGCCCTGGCCGCACCGCTGCAGCAGTTCGCCGGGTTGCTCCAGGCCGTGCCTCGGTCCTTCGCCTACGGGTTGAAGGCGCTGATCGAGAAGAAGGGGGGCGTCTCCGCGGAGGACCGCCCCGATGCGACGGGCACGTCGGCTCCGGTCGCCGGGGAAACGGCGACCTCCACCG
>DATARN010000022.1:0-23045 GCA_036264135.1 Acidimicrobiales bacterium | reverse complement strand
TGCCGGCGTCGCGGCCGGCGGCGGGTAGGGGTAGGCGAACGCCGGCGCACCCGCCGGCGGCGGGTGGGCGAAGAACTGGGCGGCGGTAGCATCCCCCTTCACCGGCCGAGGCGGACGGGCGGTGGGCGAGTTGGGAACCGTTGACCCCAGTTCGTGCGTCATATCTTCGAAAGGCATACTGGTACCCGTACCGACCGGGGAAGGCTCACCGGAATCGGTCATCGTTCGCTGGTCTCTTCAACGTATTTCAATCCCGAACCGCCAATTGACCCGTAATGCATCCCAGGAAGGGGAATGAAGATTCTTCGAGGCAAACCTGAATGGGCGTCCATCGTTGCCGATTGGGCGCACGGAGGCGGAATGGACACAACGTGGATGCAGCAGGGCAAGTGCCGTGAGCTTCCGCCCGAGACCTTTTTCCCGAGTGACGGGGTGGGCGTCGAGATCGCTCGCCGCATCTGCGCCGATTGTCCGGTGAAGGAGCCGTGCTTGGAGTACGCCCTGTACAACCGGATCGAGCACGGCGTGTGGGGCGGCGCCTCCGAGCGGGAACGCCGGCGCATCGCCCGCCGTCGCCGGGGTGGCGTCCCCCCGGCCTCGTCGGCCACTGGGAGCCGGGCCAGGGCCGGCGTCACCAGCGACTCCACCGACTCCGCTTCCTGATCCGGGCGGTTCCGCCGCCTGTTCTGGTCCCCGCCCGCGGGGCCGGCGAGGTCTCGGAGTCGACCGGCGCCGGCCGCCCGGCGAGGATCAGTTGGTGGCCGGTGGGCGGTCCGCCGCTTCGCGGCGGGCCTTGGCCTCGCGCTCGGCCAGCAGGGCGTCGAGCTCGGACTTGCTCAGCGTGACCGTGTCGCTCGGGGTCGGCTTGGCCGCCGCCGCCTGGGCTTCCGCCTCCGCCTCGGCCTGGGCCTTCTTGAACTCCTTGCTGGCCTCGCCGATGTTCTTGGCCATCTTGGGCAGCTTGTTGGCCCCGAAGATGACAACTACGGCCAGAAGCAGGACGACTAGGGCGTCGGGCCCGAGAATGTTGGCAAGCATCATGTCACTCCAGACTAGCGGTCGGAACTCTGTTCGTCGCTACGGGCAGGCGCGGATGCCAGGCTCGGTTCCGTGACCTCGAGGGTACTGGAGTGCGTCGTCAACGTCAGCGAGGGACGCCGCCTCGACGTCGTCGCCGATCTGGCGACCGCCGCCGGCCCGTCGCTGCTCGACGTTCACCGTGATGGCGACCACAACCGCAGCGTGCTGACCCTGGGCGGCCCGGCGGCGCTGGTCGCCTCCGGCGTGCGGACCCTGGCCGCGGCCACGGTGGCCCGGCTCGATCTGCGCGCCCATGCCGGAGCCCACCCCCGCATCGGCGTGCTGGACGTGGTCCCCTGGGTGGTGATGTCGGGGTGGCCGCTGGTGCCCGAGCCCGTCGCCCTGGCCGAGGCGGCCCGGGATGCCTTTGCCGTCTGGGCCGGTGACGCCCTCCGCCTTCCCGGCTTCCTCTACGGCCCCGAGCGAACCCTTCCCGAGGTGAGGCGGGGGGCGTGGAAGACGATCGCTCCCGACACCGGGCCCCCTTTTCCCCACCCCACCGCGGGCGCGGTGGCCGTGGGCGCCCGCCCGCCGCTCGTGGCCTACAACCTGTGGCTGGCCGGCGCCGATCTGGCCGTGGCCCGACGCCTGGCGGCGGACCTGCGGGGGCCGGCGGTGCGCGCCCTCGGGCTTCAGGTCGGTGACGCGGTGCAGGTCTCGTGCAATCTCATCGACCCGGAAGCGGTCGGGCCGGCCGCTGTCTTCGATGCCGTTGCCACTCAAAGCGCCGTCGCGAGGGCGGAACTGGTGGGGCTGCTGCCCGCCCGAGTGCTGACCGCCATCCCTTCCCCCCGCTGGGCGGAGTTGGACGTGGACTGGTCACGAACGATCGAGGGCCGCCTCGAGCAGGCGGCCCTCGACGGGGGAAGCTGAAGCGAGAGGGACCGGCGGGCGCCCCACCAGCGTCAGTGCTGGCGGGGCGCCCGACCGGCGTACCTCAAGACGCCGAGGCACCGTCGACTCGATGCTCCATGGCCCGGCGGCGCCGGATGCGGCGGCGCTCCCGCTCGCTCAAGCCTCCCCAGATCCCGAATTTCTCCCCGTTGGCCAGGGCGTACTCCAGGCAGTCCTCGCGCACGACGCAGCCCCGGCACACCTCTTTGGCCTCCCGGGTGGATGCACCCCGCTCCGGAAAGAACAGGTCGGGGTCGACCCCCATGCAGTTGGCATTGCGCTGCCACGGCTTCGGGGGCCGCTGCAGCAGTTCGAATATCCGGTCCATCGGTGGTCTCCCTCTCTCGCACCGAGGTACATCTTTGTAACTACACGAGTGTGATCTTGGTCGGTTCGGAGCCGGAACGCAAGGGGTATCCATCAGATTTCTCGTGCTACGTGCTATGGCCAGGGATAACGATGCGAATCGAAGCGATACAGGGCGACATCACCACCGAGGACGTCGACGCCATCGTCAACGCCGCCAACCAGGCGCTGGCCGGCGGGGGTGGGGTGGACGGCGCCATCCACCGGGCGGCGGGGGCCGCCCGGCTGCGGGCGGCCACCGCCGGGTTAGGGGGATGCGCCACGGGGGACGCCAAGGCCACGCCCGGCTTCGACCTGCCGGCGCGGTGGATCATCCACGCCGTCGGCCCGCGGTGGCGGGGCGGCGGTCACGGCGAGTCCGCCCTGCTGGAATCGGTCTACCGAAGGTCACTCCTGGTGGCGGCGGAGCTGGGGGCCAGAAGCGTGGCCTTCCCCGCCATCTCGACAGGCATCTACGGCTACCCGCCCGACGAGGCGGCGGCCATTGCCGTCGCCACGATCCGGGCGACGGCGCCTGCGGTGCCCGGGATCGAACTGGTGCGGCTGGTGGCCTACGACCGGGCGACCCTGGACTTATACGAGATGTTGACGGCCGCCCCGTAGCCCGGCTTCGGCCCGAGGGGCACACTGGAGGCATGACCCCAGGCAAGCTCCGCATCTACCTGGGAGCGGCGCCCGGAGTCGGCAAGACGTACGCCATGTTGAACGAGGGGTGGCGGCGCAAGCAGCGAGGCACCGACGTGGTGGTGGGCTTCGTCGAAACCCACAACCGCCCGAACACCGCCGCCCAGGTTCGCGACCTGGAGGTCGTGCCCCGGCACACCATCGAGTACCGGGACCAGCGCTTCGAGGAGATGGACGTCGACGCCATCCTCGCCCGCCGCCCGGCGGTCGCCCTGATCGACGAGTTGGCCCATACCAACGTCCCCGGCAGCCGCAATGCCAAGCGCTGGCAGGACGTCGGCGAGCTGCTGGCGGCGGGGATCCAGGTCATTTCGACGGTCAACATCCAGCACCTGGAGTCGCTGAACGACGTGGTGCAGCGCATCACCGGCATCGCCCAGAAAGAGACCCTCCCCGACGCCTTCGTGCGGGGCGCCGACCAGGTGGAACTGGTGGACATGGCGCCCGAGTCGCTCCGCCGGCGCATGGCCCACGGGAACATCTACACCGCCGAGCGGGTCGACGCCGCCCTCGGCAACTACTTCCGGGTCGGCAACCTGTCCGCCCTGCGGGAACTGGCCTTGCTGTGGGTCGCCGACAAGGTCGACGAGGGATTACAGGACTACCGGGAGCGCCACGGCATCGCCCAGCCGTGGGAGACGCGGGAGCGGGTCGTCGTCGCCCTGACCGGCTCGCCACAGGGAGAGCGGCTGATCCGGCGCGCCGCCCGGATGGCGGCGCGGACCCGGGCCGAGCTGGTCGGCGTGCACATCCGCGCCGTGGACGGGCTGGCCCGGCCCTCGACGGAGAAGCTGGACGACCACCGCACCCTGCTCGGGGAGCTGGGCGGCCGCTACGAGGAGATCACCGGCAGCGACGTCGCCAAGGCGCTGGTGGAGTTCGCCCAGGCCGAGAATGCCACCCAGCTGATCCTGGGCGCGACCCAGCGGTCCCGGGTGTCGGAGCTGGTGCACGGCTCGGTCATCAACCAGGTGCTGCGGGCGGCCGACGGCATCGACGTCCACATCATCTCCCAGCGGGCCGACGGGTCGGAGACCGGCGCCGCTGACGTCCCCCGCCTGCCGCTGCTGCCCCGGCCGCGCCGGCTGGCCCCGTTGCCCCGCCGGCGGGTGCTCGGAGGGTGGGTCGCGGCCATCGTCGGGATGCCGCTGCTGGCGTTGGCCCTCGTGCCCCTCCGGGGTTCGCTGGGCGCCATCGGGTCGCTGCCCGTCCTCCTGGTGGGCGCCTTTGGCGTCGCCGCCCTGGGCGGCGTGTGGCCCGGGCTGGCCGGTGCGGTGTTGGGGTTCCTGCTCGGGGACTGGCTGTTCATCCCCCCGTTTCACACCTTCACCATCGGGCGGGCGGCCGATGCCATCGCCGGCGTGACGTTCCTGCTGGTGGCGGTCGTCGTGAGCCTCCTGGTGGACCAGTCCGCCCGCCGGCGCCTGGAGACCACCCGGGCGCGGGGCGAGTCCGAGGCGTTGGCCCGGCTGGCCGGCGGGGCGCTGGCGTCGGGGCCCGAGATGCTGCCGTCGTTGCTGGCCGAGTTGCGCGCCACCTTCGGTCTGCGGGGGGTGGCCATCCTGACGCCCTCGGACGAGGCGCCGGCGGACAGCGGGGCGGCGGCCCGGTCGGAGGCTACGGCGCGATGGACGGTGCAGGCGGCGGCCGGGTCACCGGTGCCGACCAGCCCCGACGATGCCGCCTTCTCGGCGGCCCTCGGCGGCGGGGCCATGCTGGTGCTCACCGGGTCCGAGCTGGCCGCCGACGACCGCCGGCTGCTCAGCGCCTTCGTGGCCCAGCTCCGCCTGGCCCGCGAGCGGAGCCGGCTGGCGGCCCAGGCGGCGTCGGCCGAGCAGCTCTCCGAGACCAACGAGCTGCGCACCGCCCTGCTGGCGGCCGTCTCCCACGACCTGCGCACCCCCCTGGCGTCGATCAAAGCGGCGGCCACCAGCCTGCTCTCCGACGAAATTTCCTGGTCGCCGGAGGCGGTGACCAGCTTCTGCGAGACGATCAACGACGAAGCCGACCGGCTGAACACCCTGGTCGGCAACCTGCTGGACATGAGCCGCCTCCAGACCGGCGTGCTCCACCTCGATGTCCGCCCCGTCGGCATGGACGAGGTCGTCTACGCCGCGCTGGCCAGCCTGTCGTCGTCACGCGACGCCAGCAAAGTCGTCGTCGAGGTTCCCGAAACCCTTCCCCGGGTCGTCGCCGACGCCGCCCTGCTGGAGCGGGCCGTCGCCAATCTCGTCGACAACGCCCTGACCTGGTCCCCACCCGAGCTGACCATCCGGGTCGAGGCGGGGCGCTGCGGCGACCGCGTCGACCTGCGGGTCGTCGACCGGGGGCCGGGGATCCCGCCGGCCCAGCGCGACGCGGTGTTCCAGCCGTTCCAGCGCCTCGGTGACGGCGGTCCGGCGTCCAAGGACGGTGTCGGCCTCGGCCTGGCGGTGGCCAAGGGGTTCGTCGAGGCCATGGGCGGCGAGCTCAGCCTCGAGGACACCCCGGCCGGCGGCCTCACCGGGGTGATCAGCCTGCCGGCGGCGCACCTGGCGAGTGTCGACGGCGCCGCTCCCGACTCCGTCCCTCCTGACGCCACCCTGCCGAGGGGGGACGGCGAGCAGGTGCGCCAGGAGTTGGCGACGCCGTGACGGCGACGCCGCACGCCACGCCGGCACCGGGCGGCCGGGTGCTGGTGATCGACGACGAGCCCCAGATCCTGCGGGCCCTGGAGCTCAATCTGGTGGCGCGGGGCTACTCGGTCGATCTGGCCGTCTCGGGCGAGGCGGCCCTGGACCTGGCGGCGCGGCGGCCCCCCGACCTGGTCATCCTCGATCTCGGCCTTCCCGGCATGGACGGCATCAACGTGGTCGCCTCGCTGCGCCGGCACAGCACGGTGCCCATCCTGGTCCTGTCCGCCCGCGAGACGGAACAGGCCAAGGTGGCGGCGCTCGACGCCGGCGCCGACGACTACGTGACCAAGCCGTTCGGAATGGACGAGCTGGTCGCACGGGTGCGCGCCGCCCTGCGGCGGGCCGCCCCACCGGAGACCGACGTGGTTGTCACCACCGACCACTTCCGTGTGGACCTGGCCGCCAAGCGGATCGTGGGCCCCGAGGGCGAGATCCGCCTGACGCCCACCCAGTGGCATCTCGTCGAGGTGCTGGTCCGCAACCGGGGCCGCCTCGTCCCCCAACGGCAGTTGCTGCAGGAGGTATGGGGCCCCGCCTACTCCGATGAGACCCACTACCTCCGGGTCTTCCTGGCCCAGATCCGCCGCCGGTTGGAGCCCGACCCGTCCCACCCCCGCTACTTCGTCACCGAGCCGGGTATGGGGTACCGCTTCGACGGCTGAGCGCCTTCCACGACCCCGGAGGCGTCAGCGGCCGCCGCCCGGCCCCACCAGCAGGGTCTTGACGGTGTCCTCCGACTCGTCGGTGACCAGCACGATCACCTCGTCGCTGGCGTACAGGACGGTGTCGCCGTGGGGTACCACCACCCGGTTGTCCCGCACGACGGCCACGATGGAGGCGTCCCGGGGCACGTCGAGCTGGGACAGCGAGAGCCCCTTGGCCGGCGAGTCCTCGGCCAGGGTGACCTCGACCAGGCCGGCCTCGCCGTGGGCCAGCTGCAGGATGCGCACCAGTGTCCCGACCGAGACCGCCTCCTCGACCAGGGCGGTGAGCAGGTCGGGCGTCGACACCGAGACATCCACACCCCACGTCTCGTTGAACAGCCACTGGTTCTTGGGGTGGTTGACCCGCGCCACCACCCGGGGCACGGCGAACTCCATCTTGGCCAGCAGCGACACGACCAGGTTGTCCTCGTCGTCACCGGTGGCGGCCACCACCACGTCGGCGTCGGCCAGCCCGGCCCGCTGCAAGGTGCTGACCTCGCAGGCGTCACCCTCGAACCAGGTGATGTCGAGCGTCGGGCGCAGCCGGGCGACGAGGTCGGTGTCCTGCTCGATGATCAGCACCTCGTGGCCCCCGTTGTGGAGGTCGGAGGCGATCGAGGTCCCCACGTTGCCGGCGCCGGCGATGGCGACCTTCACGACTTCCCTCCGTGGGCTACCGAGGCACCGGGCGACGATGCGGGATGCAACCGGTCCTCCAGCTCGTCCTCGGCGCCCGACCGCACGGCCAGGAGCAGCACGTCGCCGACCTGGCCGACCAGCTCGGGCACCGCCATCTTGGCCTGACCGGCCCGCGTCACCAGCACCGGCCGGAAACGATCACCCTCCACCAGCCCCCCCAACCGCCGCCCGACCCACTCGTCGGGCAGGGTGCGCTCCAGGAAGTCGATCTCGCCGGTGGCGTCGGTGTACTCGGTGATGGACTTGTCGGGGAAGAGTCGCCGCACCACCTGGTCGGTCGTCCACGTCACGGTGGCCACCGTGGGGATGCCCAGCCGCTGGTAGATCAGCGCCCGGCGGGGGTCGTAGATGCGGGCCACCACGTTGGGGATCTGGTAGGTCTCCCGGGCGATGCGGGCGGTGAGGATGTTGGAGTTGTCGCCGCTGGTGACCGCGGCCAGCGCCCCGGCCTGGTCGACGCCGGCGGCCGTCAGGTCGTCGCGGTCGAACCCGAAACCGACCACGGTGAGGCCCGGCCAGTCCGCAGGGAGGCGCCGGAACGCACGCGGGTTCTTGTCGATGACGGCCACGTCGTGGCCGTCGTTCTGGAGGCGGATAGCCAGTTCCGACCCGACCCGGCCGCATCCGACCACAATGGCGTGCATCGCCGAGCAGCCTTCCACATCGCCGAGGGGCATACGTTAAGGGAGCGTCAAAAGCTGCCCTACTCTGGCCCGGTGGCAATTGAAGAGGCGGTACAACTCGACCGGGCCGATGTGCCGGGGCCCAAGCGGTTGCCGCATGCCGTCGACGTCCCGGAGAGCCTGAAGTACCGGTTCAAGAAGAAGCTCCTTGGACCGCCGCTGGCCACCGAACGCCTGGCCCACGAGCGGCTCGGCATCCCGACGGCGCTGGCGGTGTTCTCCTCCGACTGCATCTCGTCGTCGGCCTACGCCACTGAGCAGATCCTGGTCCGCCTGGTCCCCATCATCGGCGTCCTGGCCTTCAGCCTGGTCGTGCCGATCACCGTGGCCCTGCTGGTGGTGCTGTTCTTCCTGATCCTCTCCTACCGGGAGACGATCAAGGAGTACCCGACGGCCGGCGGCGCCTACATGGTGACCCGGGACAACTTCGGCCTCCTGCCCGCCCAGGTGGCCGGCGTGTCGCTGCTGACCGACTACATCCTCACGGTGGCGGTGTCGGTCGCGGCGGGCACCGACGCCCTGACCTCGGCCGTCTCGGCGCTGGCGCCCTACCACGTCGTCATCGCCCTGTTCTTCGTCATCCTGATCGCCTACGGCAACCTGCGAGGCGTCCGGGAGTCGGGGAAGCTGTTCGCCGTCCCGACGTATTTCTTCATCGCCATGATGGGGCTGCTGATCGTCGTCGGCGTGGTGCGGGCCATCGGCGGCAGCCTCCACCCGCAGAACCTCCACAATTTGAAGGGCGCCGTTCCCATCGGCGTCCACGGCGGCCTCAACCAGGGCCTCCTCTTCGGCGCCAGCCTCTGGCTGGTACTCAAGGCGTTCGCGTCCGGCGGCGCCGCCGTCACCGGCGTGGAAGCCATCTCCAACGGCGTCACCGCCTTCCGCCGTCCCGAGTGGCTGAACGCCCGCAGGACGCTGTTCATCATGGGCGGCACCCTGGGCGCCCTGTTCCTCGGCCTCTCCATCCTGTCGACCCAGACCCATCCCATCCCCTACATCTCGGGGACCCCGACGGTCATCTCCCAGGTCGGCAAGATCGTCTTCGGCGCCGGCCCCATCGGCCACACCCTGTTCTACCTGCTGCAGGTCGGCACCCTGCTCATCCTGGTCCTGGCGGCCAACACCAGCTTCGCCGACTTCCCCCGGCTGGCCAGCTTCCACGCCGGCGACAACTTCATGCCCCGGCAGCTGACGAAGCGGGGCCACCGCCTGGTGTTCTCCAACGGCATCATCTCCCTGGCGGTGGCGGCGTCGATTGTCCTGCTGGGCACGGGCGCCAAGGTGGACCGCCTCATCCCCCTCTACGCCATCGGGGTGTTCACCAGCTTCACCATGAGCCAGGCGGGCATGGCCAAGCACCACCTGACCCACAAGGAGCCGGGCTGGCACAAGGGGCTGTTCGTGAACGGGACGGGCGCCGTCCTGTCCCTCATCGTCGACGTCATCATCCTGCTGACGAAGTTCACCGCCGGCGCCTGGGTCGTCGTCGTGCTGATCCCGATCATGGTGTACGGCATCACCCGGCTAAACAAGGAGTACGAATCCGAGGCCGAGGAGCTGGCCGAGGACGCCCCCCGGGCCGCCGAGGCGCCCATCCTTCGCCGGCACGTGGTCTTCGTGCTCATCGAAAACCTGGATGTTGCCTCCGCCCGGGCCATCCAGTACGCCCGGACGTTGGCACCCGATGAGCTGCGGGCGGTGCATTTCGTGCTCGACCGGGAGCACGCCGACCATCTCACCGAGGAATGGCGCCGCCTCGGGCTGTCCCGGCTGCCCCTCGAGCTGATCGACGTGCCCGACCGCCGCCTGACCCGCGTCGCCGTCGAGCTGTGCGCCGAGACGCTGATGGACGGCGACACGGAAGTAAGCCTGCTGCTCCCCCGCCGGGCCTACACCCGCTCGTGGCACCGGCTGCTCCATGACCGCACCGCCGATTCCATCGCCGCCGCCGTCGGCAACCTCCCCCACGCCAACGTCACCTTCGTCCCCTACCACCTGGGCCAGTCGGGCCGGCAGCGGGAGCTGGAATCGATGCTGGCGGCGGAGACGGGCCGCAAGCGGTCGGCCGGCCGCCGCGGCGCCAAACGCGAGGCCAAGACCCTGACGGCGGTGGCGGAGGCGCCCATCGTGGCCGCGGCCGAGGTTCCCGAGGGTGTCACGCCGATCGCCGACGTGACCTACCGCCAGCGCGCCCGGGTGGCGGGCAGGATCCGCTCGCAGCGGGTCCAGCCGTGGGCCGGCGTGGCCACCTTGGAATGCGTCATCGTGGATGGGACCGGGGGCGTCAACCTGGTGTTCCTCGGGCGGAAGCACGTGGCCGGCCTGGCGCCCGGCGTCCGCCTGGTGGCGGAGGGCATGGTGGGCGACCACGGCGGCAAGCTGGCCATCCTCAACCCGCTGTACCGCATCCTCCCCGAACCCGATGTCGAGGCCCCCCCGACCCACCACTAGCCGTCGGCGGCGCCGCCTGATGGGTTAGCGGACCCCGAGGCCCCCGCCGGCGGTAAGCAGGGCGCCCCCGACCTGGTCCGCCAGCGCCACCGCCACCAGCCGGCGATCCCAGGACACCGGCACGCCGGGGCTGGGCACGAGCACGAAACGCCCCATCGGCCGGCCCCGCCCGTGCACGATGAGGTCGACCTCCTTGCCGGGCAGGCCCATCCGGGACGTGCCCCAGCGCAGGCCGGCCATCATCACCTCGCCGTCGCGCTCCAGGCGCGGCCGGGGACGGGTGGCGAACTCCCGGGTGAAGGTGCACTCCCGCAGGAGCAGCAGGTCGCGCAGCTCGTTGCGCACCGCCAGCAGCACCTCGTCGACACCGCCGCCGTCGGACACCAATTCCGCCACCGAATGGATGCGGGCGATGTCGGCGCTCGAGCGGTCGGCGTCGTTGCGGTGGCGGGTACTGCGGCTCGACAGCTCGCCCACGATCAAGCCGACGATCAGCAACAGCACCGCCGTCTCGACGTCGGTGTGACGGGTGATGGTCAGGGACTGGTACGGCCGGGTGTGGAAGAAGTCAAAGCTGAGGGCGGCCGACACGGCGGCCACCGCCCCGGCCAGGCGGCCACCCCAGGCGGCCACCGCCACCACGAAGGCGACCAGGACGAGGGCCACGTTGGTGTTGTCGACCCGGTTGCGCCATGGGACCAAGGCGGCGGCGGCCACGACCGGCACGACGAAGGCGGCCCCGAGCGACACGCGGCTCCATTTCATACGGACTTCACGGTAGCGACGGGCCGGTGAACGCGGCGGCTTCTTGACGCGCCTTTAGCACCCGTTCGTAGGCGGCCAGCACGTCGAGGCGGTCGTTCTTCTCCGGGACCGATTCGTCGCTGGCCCGCAGGATCATCTCGGCGTGCTCCCGCAGCACGTCGCACTGGTCGACCGCGCAGACGTACTGCATGATCTTCTCCAGGTTTTGCAGCTGGCGGATGTAGACGGCCGGCATGCCCCGCGCCGCCTGGCGGATCTTGTCGAAGGCCCCCTTCACCAGGCGGGGATAGGTGATGACCGGGTCGATCAACCGGACGTAGCCGTGCCGGTCCCGGTAAATGCCGTCGGGCAGAGGGCGGGCGGAGACCTTGCACAGCCCGTCGCCCAGCCAGTCGATGCAGTTGAGGGCGGTGAAGGTGTCGTTGACCGCCGGCGACAGGGCGCGCAGGGCGATCTCGACCAGCTGGTCGGCGGCGAAACCCAGATCCTGGGTCAGGGTCCGGTGCGGACCGATGACCTGGGCCCGGCGCAGCGCCCGGGCGATCGCCGGCGCGGCGTCGGCGGGCCACACCACCGCCAACGGCCGTCCCGCCACCAGGAAATGGCCGGGACGGTTCAGCAGCCGGATGGCGGCGTTCGACTTGGCCGCGATCCCGATCAGGCGGTCGTGGCCCACCGCCTGCAGGAAGCCGCTGGCGGCGGCGGGCAGGGTGGCGCCGTCGGTGGCCAACCGGGACATCAGCTCGGGCACCGACAAGCCGGCCTCCGGCTGCCCCCGGTCGAAATGGTCGGACTCGGAGAACAGCTCGGCCACGGTGCTCTGGAAGTCGCCGGCGATGGACGACACCACCGACGTCAGCTGGATGGTCAGGGCCACGTGGTGGATGAAGTAGATCAGCACGCCGACGCTGCCGAGGGTGAGGGCCAGCGCCGTCCCGGTCGATAGTTCCGGCACGAACCGGCTGCTCACCGACCCGAGCGTCAGGATCGAGAAGGTGAACGTCGCCACGAAGGCCCCGAGGCTGGCCTGGGTGCCCCGATCACGGATGAAGTTGCGCAACATCCGGGGACCGAACTGCTGCGACGCCAGCTGCAGGGCGAGGATGGTGATGCTGAACACCACCCCCGCCACGGTGATGACCGCCGCCGATATACCGATAAGCACCTGGCGGGCGGCGTCGGCGCTGTCATTGTTGAGGACGCCGGGGAGGTGGATCGTGCCGTCGGCGGCCGCCCGGTCCACGGCGTAGGTGGCGGCGAAGAGCACCACGGCGCCGGCGACCATGAGCGACGGGAGCAGCCACAGGTTGGTCCGCCGCGCCTCCCGCCCCGGTCCGTTGCTCCTCGCCATTCCGTCTCCTGGTCCCGCGTCGAATCGGTGCCGACCAGGCTTCCCGGCTCACCCTGGGAAAAGGATACCGGGATGGCTGGACCGCCCCGTCCCGTAGGGCTGGGGCCGGACGGCGACGCCGGGGCGGACGAGGGACGAGAAGCAACCCGGGCCCCCTTTTCCCAACGGGGCCTACACTCCGCCGGTGGGCGTTGCGGGGCGCCCCCAGTTCATGCCCCCCGACCTGCGGCCGTGGCCCGGCTGGATCAGCCGGCTCGACGAAAGGACGTGCTCATGACCGAACACAACCGCCGCCTGGTGCTGGCGGAGCGGCCCCGCGCCATGGTCGACGAGTCGACGGTGCGCCTCGAGGAGGCGCCGGTGCCCGAGGCGGGTCCGGGCCAGGCGCTCATCCGGGTGCGGTACCTGTCCATCGATCCCACCATCCGGACGTGGATGAACGCCGCCGGCGGCTACGTGCCGCCCATCGCCCTCGGCGAGGTGGTCCGCAGCGCCGGCATCGGCGAGGTGGTGGCCAGCCACAGCGACCGTTTCGCCCCCGGTGACCTGGTGTTCGGGATGACCGGCTGGCAGGACTACATGGTGGCCGGCGACGGGGCGGAGCAGATGACGGTCCTGCCGGCGGGCATCGACCCGCCGACCGCCCTCAACGTGTTCGGCATCACCGGCATGACCGCCTATTTCGGCCTCGAGGTGGGGGCGCTGAAGGCGGGCGACACGGTCGTGGTGTCGGCCGCGGCGGGCGCCACCGGCTCGGTCGTCGGCCAGATCGCCCGCATCAAGGGGGCGGCAAAGGTGGTGGGCATCGCCGGCTCGGACGACAAGTGCGCCTGGCTGGTCAACGAACTCGGGTTCGACGCGGCGGTGAACTACCACCGCGACGACGTGGCGGCGGCGCTGGGCGAGCTGTGCCCGCAGGGAATCGACCTGTATTGGGACAACGTGGGCGGCGAGCTTCTCGACATCGCCCTCCGCCGGCTGGCCCTGCGAGGCCGGATCGTGCTGTGCGGTGCCATCTCGACCTACAACGACCCGTCCCACGGTACGGGGCCGTCCAACTACCCCAACCTCATCGTGCAACGGGGCCGAATGGAGGGCTTCCTCATCCTCGACTACTTCGACCGCTTCCCCGAGGCTCAGCTCCAGTTGTTCCAGTGGGTGATGGAGGGCAAGATCCTCCACAAGGAGCACGTGGTCCACGGTCTACCGCGGGCCCCCGAAGCCCTGAACATGCTCTTCACCGGCGCCAACACCGGCAAGGTCGTCGTGACGGTGTAGCCCTACGGGCGCTGGGTGGTAGCGGTGACGAGTCCCGGGCCGGTGAACGCCCCCTCCACGAACCACGTTGCCCCGCTGCCCGCCAGCCGCGGGATCTGGCCGGTCCGCTCCCCCAGCTCGTCGCGCCAGCGGGCCAGGCGGGGCTCAACCGCCAGGGCGGCGGGCTCGAGATCGTTGGACCCCTCGGCGGTGGGGCCGCCGAGGGCGTCCCATGCCCGGTAGACGGCCACCGTCGACACGGCGACGGGCGGGGACAGCAAGGTGAACGTCCGGGCTTCGAACGGCAGCGGCGTGACCTCCTCGCCGACGCCGCAGACCCGTGCCCGGCCACCGACCAGGCAGAACGGCACGTCACCACCCAACGATGCCGCCACCGCCAGGTCGGCCACGCCGGCCCAGCGCAGAACGGCGGCGGCGTCGGCCGATCCGCCACCGAGGCCGCCGCCGAGCGGGATGAGCTTGCGCACCCGGATGTGGGCCCGGCGCCCCACCGCCGCCAACGCCCGGGCGATCAGGTTGGTGCCGTCCAGGGGCAGGCCGGCGGGGGCGTTCCCAACCACCTCCAGGCCGTCGCCGGACGAGAACTCCAACTCGTCGGCGAGGGAAAGGGTGACCATTTCCGAGTCCAGCAGGTGATAGCCGTCCGCCCGGACTCCGGTGACCCGCAGGCTGAGGGTCAGCTTGGCGAGGGCCAGCCGGCGCCCTCGGTCGTCGGGATCCGTCACGCCCCGGCTAGGCCGATCGAGCCGCTCGCTTGTGCTCGATGAAGTCGATGAGCACGTAATCGCCGAGGGTCTCGGGGGTGGTGAAAAGCGCCCGGCCCCGGTTAAGCCGGGTCAGGCGCTCCACGAAATCCTTCAGGTAGCCGGTGGCGTCGAGCATAAACGTGTTGATTTGGATGCCCTCACGGGTGCAGCGCGCCACTTCGGTGAGCGTGGCCTCCACCGTTTCCCTGACCGGGGGATAGTGGAAAAAGACATCGCCGCCCGCCATGAGGTGAGCCGTCGGCTCACCATCGGTGATCATGATGATCTGCTTGGTGCCGGTCTGCTTGGCCAGCATTTTCCGGCTGAGCAGGAAACCGTGCTGCATGTTGGTGCCGTAGACGAAGTCCCACGAGACCTCGGGCAGCTGGGACGGCTTGAGTTCCCTGGCCACTTCGGAAAACCCGACAATCCCGAGGTAGTCGCGGGGATACTCCATCGAGATAAGGGTGTGGAGGGCCATGGCGACTTTCTTGGCGGCCAGAAAGTTGTCACGCATCGGCATGGAGAGCGAAAGGTCCAGCATGAGGACGGTCGACGACCGGGTAAGCGTCTCGGTGCGCTCGACCTCGAAATCGTCCCGGGAGAGAGAAACCGGTGTCCCACCGCCGGAGCGGGCGACGGCGTTGCGCACGGTTCGTTCGATGTGCAGGTTGAACGGGTCGCCGAACTCGTACGGCTTTGTCTCGTACGCCCGCTCGTGGCCCACGCCGGCCCGGTCGATCTGATGCCGACCGGTGCGGTCCTTGGCCAGGCGGGCGAAGAGGTCCCGCAGGGCGTTCTGCCCGATCCTCCGCATCCCCCGCGGGGTCAGTTCCAGCCGACCTTCGCGCTGCTCGATGAGGCCCGCTTCCTCCAGCTGCCGGGACAGCTCGGCCAGCCGTTCCAGCGACCGTGCCCCCTCGTCGCCCAGGATGTCGCGGGCCGGCCCGAGGTCGACGTCGGCCAAGGCGCCGGGACTGGTGGCGGTGGTGAGCAGCTGCTCCAGCTGGTCCATGTCGCCCAGTCGGTTCATCATCGATGCCGCCTGGGACAGACCGAGGGGATCCTGGCCGCTGAAGCCGTATCCCCCGCGGTCCCACCCCGCCTGCGGGAAGGCCTGGCGGAGGTTCGCCCCCAGGCGGTCCATCTGCCAGCGCAGATCCATGTCGCCGAGCAGCGCCTCGGCCAGCCCCTGGAGCTGGGCCCGCTGCTCGGGCGTCATGGAGTTGAGCAGGTTCTGCATGGCTGCCATCTGCCGGGCCAGCTGCTCGAGGAGCTCATCGAGCGACCCCGGGTTCTGGGGGAAGAAGTCGCCGAACTGCTCCATGAACTGGTCGAAGGCGGCAGTCGTGTCGTCGCCCCGCTGGCGCATTTCCAGCAGCTCGTTCAGGCCGTTGAACATGTCCTTCATCCGCTGGAGCTGCTCCGGGGAGGTGTCGGCCATGGCGCCGGCCATCTGGTTGAAGTAGCTCTGCATCAGCTCCCGGCGCAGCGAGTCCACCAGCTCGTCGAACCGCTCACGGGCCTCCGAGGACGTCCACTCGTACTCCTGCAGCGCCTGGACCTGGCCCGCCAGGTCGGGGGGCAGCAGATCGAGCTGCATACGCCGTTCGGCCGCCACTTCCTCCGTGATCTCCTGGCGCCGGGCGTCGCCCGACTGGCGAGCCTCGTTGGCCAGCTCGTCGATCCCGGTGCGCTCCATGGCCACGACATCGCGCAGCCGCTCCGCGATGTCGTCGTAGACGCCGCCCAGGTCATAGCGTTCCAACTCGTCGCGACGCCGCCGGCGGAGCTTCTCCAGCAACTCGCGGAGGCCGGCGATGCGCTCGCCGTTGCGGTCCTGGAACCCCTGCTGCATCATCCGGCGCAGCGCCTGATTGAGGTCGCCGTGGTACAGGAGGTCGTCGGTGATCTCCGCCAGCACGTCGTCGGCGTCGAGCTCGAAGCCGACCTGACTGCCGTCCCAGCGGGAGTATTCGAAGCGGGGCATCGGCGACGAGACTACGTCTGGCTGGTCCCTTCTCCTGGCCGGTCCCCGGCCGTCTCGCCGCCGCTTGCCCCCCGCCGGACGGCGTCGAGTATCGTCGCCCCTCGTGCCCGCACCGGCCAGGTGACCAATGTGACCGGCGAACCGACGCTCCTGCAGCTGCAGGACACCTTGTACCAGTCGAAAAATCCCACTCGGCGGTGGATCCACACCCGCCGGCGGGACATGATCGAAGGCCTCGTTCGGTCGGTCGCCGGATACGGCGCCGACCGGGCGCTGGAGATCGGCCCCGGCTCGGGCGTCTACCTGCCCCTGCTGGCCTCCCTCGCCGGCGAGGTGGTGGTGACCGACATCGAGCCGTCGTTCCTCGATCGGGCCCGTACCCAGCTGGCGGCCCATCCCTCGGCCCGCTTCGTGGTCGACGACATCTGCTCGACCGGGCTGGAGACGGCCAGTTTCGACCTGATCTTGTGCACCGAGGTCCTGGAGCACATCCCCGCCTGGCGGGCGGCGCTGGGGTCCATGGCCCGGCTGTTGCGGCCGGGAGGCGCCCTGGTTCTCTCGACCCCCCAGCCCAACAGCCCACTCGAGCTTCTCGGCAAGGTGGCCTTCCGGCCCGGCGTCATCCGCCTGGTCCGGGCCATCTACCGCGAACCGATCCTCGAGACCGGCCACTGCAGCCTGGTGTCCGCCGCTGCCCTGGGCCGGGAACTGGCCGCCAATGGCCTCCAGGTCACCGAACGCCGCTGGACCGGCGTCTACGTGCCCGTCCTGGCCGAGCTCGGGGGCGACGCCGCCCTCCGGGTCGAGCAGGCCCTCGAATCCCGCCTCCAGACTCCGCCGTGGCGGGGCCTGCTGTGGACCCAGTATGTCGTCGCCCGACGCTGACCCGGGCGGGGTCTCCCTCGTCGTGCCCCTGCGCAACGAGGAACGCCGGCTGCCGCCGTTCGCCGATGCCGTCGGGCCCCTGGTCGGGCGGCCGCTCGGTGGCGGCCTGGTGCTGCGCGAGGTGGTCCTCGTCGACGACGGCAGCACCGACACCACCGCGTCCTGCCTACGTGACCTGGTCGCCCGGCCGGGGTGGCGGGTCGTCGCGGCGTCGGCCACCAGCCGGGGCAAAGGCGACGCCGTCGCCCGGGGTGCCATGGCCGCCTCATCGCACCTGCTGCTCCTTTCCGACGTCGACCTGGCCGCCCCCCTGTCGGAGGCACCCAAGCTGGGGGCGGCGCTCCGAACGGGCGCCGCCATCGCCATCGGCTCCCGCGACGTCTCCGGATCGTCGGTCACTGCCCCCACGTCGCGCATGGTCGTGGGCCGCGGGTTCAACACCCTGGTCCGGGCCACGACCGGGCTGGCGGTGCGCGACACGCAGTGCGGGTTCAAGTTGATGCCCGTGGACCTGGCCCGGCTGCTCCTCTCCTCGCTGCTCGTCCCCGGGCTGGCGTTCGACGTCGAGCTCCTGATGCGGGCCCGCGCCGGCGGCTACCACGTGGCTGAGGTGCCGATCTCGTATCACCACGGTTCGCAGTCGCGCGTCCGGCCGGTCGTCCACTCCGCCGGCATGGGCCGCGACGTGCTCCGCCTCGCCTACCACTTGCGCATCGTTCCCGCCCTTTCCCGCCGGCGGGCCGGCGCCAACGCCCCGGCGTGACGGGCGCGGCACAACCCGGCGGGGTCCTCCCCACCTCTCGCCCGGGCCCCCCCGCCGTGCGACCAAGGAGGGTCGGGGCGAGAAAGGGTTGGCCATTCCCAACCTTTTCGCCGGGAGCCGGCCGGCGAGGGTGAGCGGGGCCGAACTATTACTCGCCATCCTGTGCGGCGGGGTGTTCGTGGGATGCGGCCTGGTTGTGGCGCTGGCCATCCGTCAGGCGTATTTCGCCTCGTGGCGAGGCAGCCAGGGCGTCGTGGTGGTGGCCATGGTGTGGATCTGCTGGGCCTTAACCCTGGGACAGCTACTGGGCGCTGTCGGACTCCTCCGCCGCGGTGCCCTCCTCCTCGGGGCGATGATCACCGCCGGCGCCAGCCTGTTGCTTCGCACCGAGGCGGTCGCCGGCGAGGCGGGCGGAGGCAAGGCCGCCGGAGCAGGAGGCGCCGGCGAGGCCACGGGGCCCAGCTCGTGGCTGCTGCTGTACGCCTCTGCCGTCCTCGTGCTCCTCGTGGCCGCCATCTGGGTGGCCCGGACGGTCATCGTGGTTCATCGGGGAATCAACGACCCCGACTCCCTCGGCTACCACCTCCCCTTCGCCGCCACCTTTGCCCAAACCGGTTACGCCAACCAGCACCTCTACGTCTTGCCGACCTTCCCGGTCCACTTCTATCCGGCCAACGACGAGCTGCTGCAGTCCATCGCCCTGGCCCTTACCCACTCGTTTGCCTTCACGACAGTGAAAAACCTTCTTTTCGGTGGCCTGGTGCTCGTCGCCGCCCACGCCCTCGGAAAGGCCTACGGCGCCGGCGTCCTGGCCGTCGCCGGCGCCGCCCTCGTCCTGGGCCTTCCGGTAATCGCCTTCACCCAACCAGGCGAAGGGGTCAACGACACGCTTCTCGTGCTCCTTATTGTCGGCGGCGTGGCCCTGCTGGCCCACGCCCGAGATCGCCCGGCACCATATGTGCTGGCCTTGGCCTGCGCCGGCGCCGCGGCCGGTGTCAAGTTTTCCGGTGTCGCCCCGGCGGCCGCCTTGGCGGTCCTGGCCCTCGTCCTTCTGGTCGTCCGTCTGCCCGAACACCGGGTCCGGGTCGCCGTCGCCGGGTTCGTCGCCGCCGGCCTGGCCGGTGGTTCGTGGTATCTCCGCAACGTCATCACCTACGGCAACCCGGTGCCGCCAAGCCGCATCGGCCTCGGCCCCATCCACTTACGGCAGATACCGACAGAGCTCGGGGCAAGGTCGTCAACCGCCCTCGGATTCCTGGTGCGGGGCCGCTACTACGGTCAGTTCCACCGGGGGCTCGAAAGAGGCCTCGGGCCCCTCTTCCTGGTCGTGCTGGCCTTCTGCGTGGTCGGCATCGGAGCGGGGCTGGTGCAGCGCGATGGCTTTCGCAGGGGTCTCGCCGCTTTTGCGTTGGTCGCCGCCATTGGCTACCTCGCCACACCCGCCAGCGCCTTCGGACTCGACGGCGCTCGCCACGACCCGTCGGGATTCGTCATCAACCTGCACTACGCCGCCGTCGCTCTGGTGGCGGGCGTCATCGCCTGCGGCATCGTCCTCGCCGGCTGGCGCCTGGCGCCGTTGTTTCCCCTTCTCGGGGTTGCTGTCGTCGCCACCGGAATCGTGCCCGGGCAGCGTTTGGCGTTCTGGACGCCGGAAATCGGCGGCCGGGCCTTCGACTGGCTGGTCGCCGCCGCCGTGGTCGGCGCTACTGCGCTGGCGCTGGCTCGGTGGCCGGCGGTTCGGCGCCTGACGCTGGTAACCGGGTTGGCGGCGGTCGTCATCGGGCTGGTGGGGGTGGGACTCGTCGACCGGCGCTATCCGAGCCTCACCGCCACCGACCCGGTCGTGCAGTGGGCCGCACGCCACACCGGGGCGCGGATCGTCGGCTACGCACCGGACGTCGGGCTGTTGTACGGGCCCGGCGCCCACAACCGGGTGATCACCCTCACCCGGACGCTGGGCGACGCACCGGTCGAGGTCAACTCCTGCCCGGCGTGGAAGGAAGCGGTCATCGCGGGGCGCTACCAGTGGTCCGCCGCCATCCCCGGGACGGTGTGGGGAAGGTGGCTCAGCCAGGACCCGGCGTTCAAGCCGGTCGCCCGGGACGCCGTGGTCCTGGTATTCGAGGTGGTCGGCGTACCCGACGTCGCCTGTCCCGGACAGTCCTAATGACGGCTCAAGGGCGGCGACTCAGGGTGATGATCGACACGCCGGCGGGAAGGGCGATGCCGGCGCCGACGAGGCGGGCCTCGGCCGCCATCGGCCATCTCAGAAGCCGATTGGCCAGCGGTCCGGTCTGTTCCAACTCCGTCGCACCGGTCGGCTGGCCTCGGCGCTGGCGGACCCACCGTACGCCGGCAATGGCGGGCAAGAGCGTGCTGTTGAAGTAGCTGGCCCGCACCGGATTCCATCCGGCCTCGTTGCAACGGGCGGTGATCTCACCCCGGGTGTAGCGGCGGAAGTGGCCGAGCTGGACGTCGCTGTCACTCCACAGCCATCGATAGGCGGGCACGGTCAGCATCAAGTGTCCCCCCGGCCGGGTGACCCGCCGCAGTTCGCGGAGGGCGCCGAGGTCGTCGGCGACGTGCTCGACGACATCGGTGGCGCATACCAGTTCGAACGCGCCGTCACGGAACGGCAATCCGGCCAGCGACGCCACCCCGACACCTCGATAGCCGCGGCCCCGGGCGGCACGGAGGGCGGGGGCTTCGGTGTCGACGCCGAAAACCGGTCCGAAGCGGGAGTAGACGGCGGCGTTTCCCCCGCTGCCGCAGCCGGCGTCCAAGACGACGCCGGAGTTCGGGCGCAGCGAGTCCAGGACGGAGGCGATGACCGACCGGCGGCCGCGAAACCACCAGTGGTCATCCTCGACCGCCTGCATCTGCTCATACACACGCCGGTCCATGCCGACGGGAACCGAATGACGCCGGACCGGAAGAACCGGCGACTACCGCCGGCGGCCCAGAATGCGCAGGACGTTGATGTAGACGAACACCAGCGACGTCATCAGGAGCAGCGCGCCGAACCACTCGCCGTCCGCCGAGTACCCGCGGTCCTCAGCGGTCTGGACGTAGCTGAAGTCCATGAAGAGGAACGCCACGCCGATCAACACGCCGAACACACCGAGGATGGCCAGGCCGCCCGCCCCGGACAGGCCAGGCACCGGGAGACCAAACAGGAGGGCCAGGCTCACGAGGAAGAAGCCGATCGCCGCCATGAAGGTCATGGACACGAACTTCGGGGTCACCTTTACCAGGCCGCTGCGAAACGTGATCAGCGCGCCCAGGAAAATGCCGCCGGTGAAAATGATGGCCAGCGGGACGATCCCGCTTCCGGCGCTACTGGCGTAGTAGGCCGTAAAGCCACCCAGGGCCAGGCCCTCGGCCAAGGCGTACAGCGGGGCCACCACTTTGGCGGTCTCCGGCTTGAAGAGCCCGACCAGGCTGAACACCAGGCCACCGACAAACCCGAGGACGATCAGCCCGGGGCTGTTCGCCAGGTAGCTGACCATGCCGGTGGCGAGGGCCAGCACCGCCAGGACGCCCACCTTGTCGTACACCCGGGCCGCCGAAAAGGTGGAGGCCCCCGGCGCCAACGGGTAGGTGTCGGACATCCGATCGAACGCACGTTCCATACGAGCCGAACGGCCGGCTGTTTGCATTGACATCTCTGTGAGTGCCCTTTCCTGTGGGGGCCGCAACGCGGCCTCCCTCAGTTGACAATGGTAGGGCCTGGTTGGTTACTGACGGCCTCGGTACGTCGCCCGGCCCCGGACGGCGTCCTTGTTGAGGCGCTTGGAAAGGTGCAGGCCTTCGAGGATGAACTCGGTGGCGGAGGCGACCGCGGCCGGACTCTCGCTGCCCGCCAGCGCCATCACCGATCGGCGCAGGACGGGCATGGCGCCGAGCACCTCGACGTAGGCGGCCGAGGAGACGTCGTCACCTGCGTGGACATACGTGCCCTCGTCGAAGCCGACCACAACGTCACGAAGCTGGTCCATCGGGCATCGCGCCTTGAAGACCGTGAGGATGGCCTGCTTGATGAGTCGGTCGACCACCTGGCCCTCGCGTCCCTCCTCGAGGGCTTCTATCTCGACCTTGCCCGCAGTCGAGGAATTCAACGCTTCCAGGTCGCTGATGCGGGGTACCACGTCCTTCTCACCGAGGCGCAGCGCACGGCGCGTGGCGTTGGCGGTCAGGGTCTCGTAGTTGGCGATGCTGAGGCGCACCGAAACCCCCGAGCGCTGGTTGATGTTGGGGCTCTGGCGGGCGAGGTGGGAGATGGTGCCGATGACCTCGGTCATGAAATCCGGCACCTGGACCCGCAGGCCGACGGAGAGGGGCTGGGCCTCCTGCTCGATAACCGCCAGTTCGGTCTCGACGTCACGGGGATAGTGGGTGCGGATCTGAGCGCCGAAACGGTCCTTCAGTGGGGTGATGATGCGGCCCCGGTTGGTGTAGTCCTCGGGATTGGCGGAGGCGACGAGCATCACATCGAGAGGCAAACGGATCTTGTAGCCCCGAATCTGGACATCGCGTTCCTCCAGCACGTTCAGCAGGCCCACCTGGATGCGCTCGGCCAGGTCGGGCAGCTCGTTGATGGCGAAGATGCCCCGATTGGTCCGCGGCACCAACCCGTAGTGCAACGTGTGTTCGTCCGACAGGTACCGGCCCTCGGCCACCTTGATGGGGTCAACCTCACCGATCAGGTCGGCGATCGAGGTATCGGGCGTGGCCAGCTTCTCGCCCAGTCGGTCCTGGCGGTGGACCCAGCTGATCGGTGTGGCGTCGCCCAGCTCGGCGACGATCTCACGGGCGTGGCGGGAGACGGGGTGATACGGGTCGTCCAAGATCTCCGACCCCGCCACGATGGGCAGGTACTCGTCGAGGAGATCGGTCAGCGAGCGGATCATGCGGGTCTTGGCCTGGCCCCGCTCGCCCAGGAAGATGATGTCGTGACCGGCGAGCAGGGCGTTCTCCAGCTGGGGGAGCACGGTGTCCTCGTAACCGAGGACGCCGGCGACGACGGGC
>DATARN010000133.1:0-7863 GCA_036264135.1 Acidimicrobiales bacterium | reverse complement strand
CAAGGGGCTGACCGACGAGCTGCTGACCTGGCAGACGGCACGATTTCAGGAGCTCGCCACAGATCAGACCGACCACGTGGTCACGATCCGGCCCGAGCTGGTCGTCGAGATCGCTCTGGACGGGGCCCAGGCCTCGACCCGGTACCCCGGCGGTGCCGCGCTCCGGTTCGCCCGGGTGCGCCGTTACCGCCCGGACAAGGTGGCCGCGGACGCCGACACCATCGACGACGTCCGAGCCCTGCTCGCGTAGTGGCTCAGCGAAGGACGCCTGCCTGCAGGTGCCGGCTCACGTCGCCGATCAGGTCGGTGTAGATCAGCCGATCGGTGAACCGCCACCCGTCCTGGCCCCGACCGAACTCGTCGTGGTAGCGGCCGGCGACGACCGGCTGCAGGCCGTGCCCGGGCAGACCCTGGAGGACCGTGAAGTACGAGCGGCACGAGGCCCGGTCGGGATCACCGCCCACGCCGATCTCCACGATGAGGTTGGTGGTGACGTGCTTGGTGGCCGGTATGCCGTCGTAGGTCCGGATCACCGCCTCCATGGTCGCCAGCACCTCGGCTGACCCGCGTTGGGCCACGATTCCCCGGGGGGTGACGGCACGGTAGGTCGCGTCGGAGAACAGGGCGGCGACACCGGCGAAGTCGCCCAGATCCAACCGCTCGGCGTAGGTCAGGACCAAAGCCGAGATGGCCCCGACGTCAGAGTCGTGTCCTGTCAGGCCTCGGCGCTCGCCTTCCGCGCGGTGGCGACTCGACGTTCGGCAAGGTCCACGTAGGCCTCCACCATCTCGAACCCGACGTAGCGGCGATCGGCCTGGACGGCTGCCACCGCCGTGGTGCCGGCCCCCATGAACGGGTCGAGCACGACGTCGCCCTTGAACGTGTAGAGCTGTATCAGCCGCGCCGGAAGCTCCACCGGGAAGGGGGCCGGATGGCCGAGGCGCTTCGCCGACTCGGGCCGGATGTCCCAGGTGTCGAGGGTCCATGCCATGAACTCCTCACGGCCGATCGTCGACTCCCATGGCAGGCCCCGCTGCCGACGGACCTTCCAGTGCAGTGCCCGGTCGAACCGGCCCTTGCTCGCGATCAGGATCCGCTCGGTGAGGTCGCGCAGCGACGGGTTGGACGGCGACATCCACGAGCCCCAGGCGCAGCTTCCGGAAGACCCTGCTGCCTTCGTCCAGACGATCTCGCCCCGGGGTAGGAACCCGAGGTCCTCGAGCACCACCCAGACGTCCTTCGACAAAGAACGGAAGGGCCTGCGACCAAGGTTTGCGACGTTCACCGCGATGCGGCCGCCCGGCTCGAGGACTCGCTGGCACTCGGCAAACACATCATGGAGAAGCGCGAGATATTCCACATACGATTTCGGCACATGTCCGGCGTTCACATCGATCTCGTAATCCTTCGAGGCATGGTAAGGCGGTGACGTCGTCACAAGGCTCACGGACCCGTCCGCGACCTTGGACATGTCCCGGCTGTCGCCGAGGAAGAGCATGTCGGCCACGTCGCACGTCGCCACCACTTCGTCGTCGCTCAGGGTAGGCGGAACGAACCTCGAATAGAATTGAGACGCGTCGTGGCTCTCCCGCTTGCCGACCCCGAAGCTCGACGTCTTCGTTGCGTGACGGACCTTGTCGACCTCGCCAGCCATGGCGGACACCTCCACAAATCACACAACTGTAGTTCGTGGCACAGTTGGTGGAGGCAGACAACACAGCGCTTCGGCCCCGGGCGGGTCGGAGCTCGGCTGCGTTGAGTCGTGACCTTTCAGAAGTCGTGCCCCGCGCTCGCCTGCTCTGGTCCCACCATTTTGGGAACCCCGCGAGTTCACGATTTAGGGGCTGGCCCGGGAACTGGCAGGATCATTCTGGGAGACTGGGGTGTCCGCCTGCCGTTTTCACACGGGTCCGAGTCGCGTTCGGCGCTCGTGTCATGGCTGTTGGACCCATGTGAGCGGCTCGAGATCGAGCGACTGTCATAGGATCCAGGATTGGGCAAGGGCCCCTGATCTGATCGGGGGTTGGGGCGACCGATTCCACCCCATTCACGCGACTACGGAAACGAAAAACGAGGTGTCGACAGGCTTGCCCCCAAGATCGTAGGTATAAACCGAGAAGCCAGGAAGGAAGAGTGAGCCAGTACAGTTGAAGTCCAACGGGGCTTTGCCCCAGCCCGACGAGTCGTGTGGTGGTGACGTTCATGTTGGTGGTGGGGCACGGTGGGGCTGGGGCGAAGTCCCCGGGTAGCACCCCGTGGCCGGTCATGGCTGGGTGGTCGTAGGCTCCGGTCGATCGGGATATAGCGGGGGTGAGCCCGCCGTCATGTGCCGCTCGAAGCGGAAGGTTGACCCTTTGGGAGGGGTCTTCCCGGAACGACCGGAGCCCAGCGGTGAATCTACCTCGCAGTGTCGGAGATGTCCTCGACGGTCATGTGACCTTGGCGGTCGAGTGTGTCGACCGGGCGTATGTCAACTTGTACGTGCCCAAGTTGATGTACCCGGTCGGGGTGGTCGGCTTCTTCAAGCATCACCGGGGTATGCCGTTCGCGTCGGGGGCGTTGATGGACCCGATCACCAAGGCGTTCGTGGCGTCGATCCACGGTTTCGTCAAGACCGAAGCGGTCGACTTGGTCCATTTCGTGAAAGGTGAACGCAAGGACGACGTGGCGTTGCGCTACCTGGCCGGCCACGACGGTGGCGAAGGGATCTTGTTCGTGGGCCGGGCCCAGGAGAAGTGCACGGTGTGCCGCACCGAGAAACGGGTGAACCCGAACACCGGGGCCGCCTACCCGTTCATCGTGAAGGCCTCCGCCGTGGTGAACCAGTTCTATTTTTACGGTGTCGACGACGACTTCGGACCGTTTTTCATCAAGTTCGGCTCCTATTTTCCTTATACCGCGAAATGCTGTTTCAACGGCCACCACTGGGCGCAACGCCAAGCGGCCAAGGCCGGTATCGGCTTCGAGATGTTGGACAACGGCTTCTTGTCCTGCGACGACCCGGCCGCCTTGCAGGCGATCTGCGCGAGCTTCGGGCCGCAGCAGGTGGAGGCGTTCATCCGGAAATGGATGGAGCGGCTGCCGCAGCCGTTGACTGCCGCTGACCGCGCCGCCGGCTACGACTACGACATCTCGGTGCTCCAGGCCGAGTTCTCCCTGACCCAGGTGCTGGACCGTCCCGTGGCGGGCCGGGTGTTCTTCGAGCAGGTCATCCGCGACAACCTCGACGCCGGCCGCCCCGACCAGGTGTCGCTCATCTTCGACCGCACGGTCCGCACCCGCGGGAAGCATCCCACGCCGGGCCGGTTCCGCACCCGGGTCATCACCGAAGGGGTCACCCCGTCGGTCCACGTCGACTACAAGAACACCCGGGTCAAGCAGTATTTCAAACTCGGCCGCGCGCTGCGCACCGAGACCACTATCAACAACGCCGCCGATTTCGGGGTCGGCCGCAGACTGCACAACCTGCCAACCTTGGCCAGGATCGGCTTTCGAGCCAACCGGCGTCTCCTCGACGTCGAACGAACCAGCTGCGACCCCCTTACCGGCGCTGACGCCTACCACAAGGTGTGCCAACCCGTCATCGTGGACGGACAACGCGTGCCTGCCCTGCGCTTCGACCACCCCGTCACCCAGGCGCTGCTCGTAGCCCTGGTCGTGTTCTGTCCCCACCCCGACGGCTTTTATAGCCGCGACCTGCGAGAACTTCTCGCCCCCGCACTGGGACTCACCCCAGACGCCATGACCCCGGGACAGCTCACCTACCACCTGCGACGACTACGCCTCCACGGCCTCATCGAACGCACCCCCCACACCTTCCGCTACAAAACCACCGACTTCGGGCTGCGATCCGCGTTGATCCTGACCCGGATCCACAACCGGTTCCTGACCACGGTCATGGCCGACGCCGCGCCCGAACCGTGCCACCCGTCACCGCTGGGCCGCGCCCTCGACAACGTCGCTACTGAGATCGACCGCGTCGCCCAATCCCTGCGAATAGCGGCATAGACAGCCAACAACGCTTATTCCCATGGCAAACACACGCCTGTTGGGAAACTTGACTCACCGACAACGACCCTGCCGGGTCAAAGTCCCTAGCCCAAGGAAGACGGAGACAAACCTCGGAGAGTCAATGGGCGTCACCTGCACGTTGAGCGGCTCAGAAGCCAGGCCATAGATGCAGTACCGGCCGCCTCCCGCCAGATGCAGAACATCGGACTGAACAATACCCTTGTTAGCCCCTTCTAGATTGCCATCCGCTCGGACCTCGGCATAGGCGATCGGGCCCCCGTTCGCTCCGGGCGGTCCCGGCGGCCCCTGTATCCCGTTCGTTCCATTCATTCCTGGAGGCCCTTGTGTGCCAGGTGCTCCAGGGATGCCTTGGTCGCCTTTGGGTCCTTGCATGCCCGGTGCCCCCGGTGCCCCGTTCATCCCTGGGGGACCGGTTGGCCCTGCAGGTCCTTGGGGTCCTTGCGGACCTGCTTGGTTGAAGTCGATCGGGGTCTCTCCCGGTAAGTGTTGACCGACGGTTTGGTTGAGCATGGCGGCGACACCCTGGTTTAGGACGTGTGGTGCTGGTGGTGTCGCCGCCGGTGCTCGGGTTGTCGCTGGTGGTGCTCAGGGTGTCGTTGTCGGTCCGGTGATTTCGAGGGTGGTCCAGTGGGGTTGGATGCCGTCGTGTTCGAAATGGTCGATGACGTCGAGGAGGGCGCCGACGGCGATGTTGTGGGTCCCGGGGCCGCCTTCGATATCGACCGTGATGACGATGCGTTGCAGCCAGCAGTCGGCGTCGTCGGGGTCGTGGTTCATTCGGCGGTGACTTCGGTGACCGCGGCGCGGGCCGCTTTGTCGTCGACGATGGCGGCGTTGTTGGCGTAGGCGGCGATGAGGGCTTGGAGGGCGAGGTTGTTGACCGCCCGGGGCAGTCCGCGGGCGGCTTTGTGGATTCGGCCGACGGCGTCGTCGGAGAACAGCGTGTCGGACCTCCCGGCGAGGCGGAGGTGGTGGGCGATGTACTCGCCGGTCTCGGTGGCGGTCATGGGGGCGATGGCGTAGCGCAGCGCCACGCGTTGGTCCAAGGCGGCGAACGCGCCGAGTCGGAGTCGTTGGCGCAGGGTCGGTTGGCCCACCAGGACCAGCGCGAAGGGGGATGTGGAGTCCATGTCGGCGTTGGTCAACAAGCGGAGCTCCTCGAGTTGGTCGGCGGCGAGGAGGTGGGCTTCGTCGAATACCAGGACGACTCGTCGTCCCCGTTCCGCGACCTCGGCGGCGAGGGCGTCGACGGCTTGGGGGATGAGCATGGCCTTGTAGAACCGGGGTGTGCCGCCGAGGCGGTTGACGATGGTGGTGTAGAGGCCGCGGGCGCCGATGGCGGGGTTGCCCAGATAGATGACGGTGTGCCGTGAGTTGTCGAGCTCGCCCAGGGCGGCGCGAACTGCCACGGTTTTCCCGGCGCCGACTTCGCCGGTGATGACCCCGATGGCGGCCTCGTCGACGCACCACGAGATCCGGGCGACGGCTTCGGCGTGGCCGGCGTAGCGACACAGCATGGACGGGGCCAGGTCTTTGGTGAACGGGGTGCGGGTGAAACCCCAGTGGGAACGGAGTCGTTGGATGCTCACCGGGCCACCTCGCCGTTGTCGTTGCTGTTGTTGTCACCGGCGGGTCGGGCGGCGCTGATGGTGTCCCAGTCCGCCCCGGGGATGGTGAGCTGATCGTCTGGGTCGATGCCGGCGTAGGAGATCCGACGTCCGAGCTCGGCGTCGGCTCGGGCCTCGACGAGATGCAAGTAGTCGATCCCCGTCGCCGGCGGCGGTGGCTGGCTGCCCGGTTCGGGTCGGGCGGCGGGATGACAGTGGCGTCCGATGATCATGGCGACGGCGGTTCCCATGGGCCGCCCCGACCAGCGCACCGCGATGTCGGTCAGGTCGAAGGGGTCGAAGATCAGCTCGACGCGCCGGCCGACGAGGGCGGCGTCGACCTCGTAGGTGTTGGCGAACAGCGACACGGTGGCGGTCTTGGTGACGGTGCGGGTCTCGGACCACAAGAACGCCTCGTGGAGCTGCTCGGCGGTCGGGTAAGCCAACTTGATGGCGGTGGCGTATCGCGCCAGTGGGGTCATCTTGGTCTCCGAATGGGTGGTCTGGTGGTAGACGGCTTCGACCCAGGCGGAGAACAGCTGGTTGAGGCGGGCCACGTCGGCGATGTCGGATTGGGCGACCTCGACGAGGAACTGGTCGCGCACGGTGCGGAAGAACCGTTCGATCTTCCCCCGGCCCTCGGGGCGGCCCGGCCGGGAATGAATCAGGCGGATCCCCAAGGTGGCGCACGCCCGTAGCAGCTGCGCCGACACGAACGGGCTTCCGTTATCCAAATAGACGGCGCCGGGGACACCGCGAGATGCCAGCCCCCAGCGCAGGGCGGCCTCGGCGCGGACGGTGTCCTCGGCGGTCACCCACCGATACCCCGTCACCAGCCGGGAGTGGTCGTCCAAGAAGGCGAACAGGATCGCCTTGTGCCGCCCGATGATCGGGCCGTGCAAGGCGTCGCCGACCCACAGTTCGTTCGGTCGTGACGCCTCGAAGCGACCGAAGGCCACTTTAGCCGCCGACAGGCAGTGCCGGGTCAGGCCCTCCCGGCGGAAGTGGCGTTGGATCGTCCGCTCATTCGGCGCCCACCCGATCGCCTCGGCCACGATGTGGCTGATCTGCGCAGCGGTGCGTTGCGGTGCCTCCCGTTTGAGCGCCTCGGCCATGGCGAGGATCTCGGCGGGGACTTTCAACGACGCCGCCCGCGCCTTGGGCTTCAAACCTTCGAATCCGCCGGCGCGATACGCCCGGATCCACTGATCGGCGGTGGAGCGCCCCACCCGGACCTCGACGCCGCCCGGGCCGACATGCACCCCCGCCGCCAGGTCGCGCACCAGCCGTCCCCGCTGCGCTTTCGACAACGCCGGGTCTGCCGCCTCCCGGATGAGCGCGTAACGGAACAACGCCACCTCTGTCGCCCGATCAGACATTCGACTTTCCCTCCACTTTTCGTCCCGCCCGACCGTCGGTCAGGAACAACAAATGGGGATATCGCTGATCTATGGCATCGGCCAGGGTGAGTTCGTGTTGGAAAGCAACCTCCCGGCGGTCAATACCGACACCCACGACCAACCCGGCCGCGGTCGCAGCCGAAGCGACGCCGCCCGCGCCGCCACCCCGATCGCCTCGACCGCGTCGCCCAGCGCGGAACCCGTCGGAACGACCGCCGCCAGGTTCGGGTCCAACGCGCACGCCCAAGCCATGAAATGCGCCGCCACCCGTGGCGCCACCAGGCGGAACCGGCGTAACCAGCCCCGCACCGTCGAAGCCGGCCGGGACAACGCCACCGCCACCGCCCGATGGCCCGCCCCGCCCGCCGCCTCCAGCAATCCCCGGCCGATCACCGCCACCGTGTCCACCCGCCGTGCCAGCGCGACATCGGGCAATAACACCTGCGTGACGCCACAATCGCGGCAGCGACCACGACGAGGACGGACCCAGACGGGCGCAGCGTCATCGCGAAGAACACGGCCGCGGGCGAACCCCCACCGCGACAGCACGCCACCACACGCCGGGCAGCCCACAACACCCACTGCCAGATCCGCCTCGACCCGATCCGGGTCACTACATACGATGAGCACGATGCCTCCGGCATCACCGGGAGGACCCCCTCGTGCTCAGCCAAGAGGTCAGCGAGGGGGTCCTTGCGCGAACAGGACATCCCAACGCTGTCGCCGAATCAACGACACGGCAAGGACCAACTCACCCCGCCGGCATCCTCGCCCTCAATGACGCCAAACAGCCCCCGCATCACCAACCAGCGTGTCGCTCAACA
>DATARN010000222.1:0-20926 GCA_036264135.1 Acidimicrobiales bacterium | reverse complement strand
TTTCCGTCGTGTACACGACGGAAATCCGTGACACCCCCCAAGCACACCGGCCCTGTCGCGGATACTGCTGTGACTGGTGGGGTCAGTGTTACCGTTGGGTCCACTGTGGCAACCACGACCAAGCGCACGGCCGCCTCGACGAGTTCGACCGCGTCACCTACTTCGCCCCCCCGCCGCGGCGGGAGGAAACCGGCGACGGCGGCCAGCAAGCGGGCGACATCGGCCCGTAAGCCAGCGACCGGGGCTCGGAAGGCGCCGCCCAAGGCCACCGCTGCCCCGGGGGTACTGGCCCGGATCGGACACGGCTGTGCTGCCGCCCTCGGGCGCCAGGCGGACGATCTCTGGGGCGTCCTTTTCCTGGTAGCGGCGGCGTTGGCCGCCCTTGGTATCTATGCCGGCCTGGCCGGCCCCGCCGGGCACGCCGTCAAGACCGCGGCCAGCGACGTCGTGGGTACCGGGCGCCTGCTGGTCGCCCCGGCCCTGGCCCTCCTGGGCATGGTCCTGATCCTCGGGCGGACTCGCCAGGTGTTCGGGCGCATCGTCCTCGGTTGCGTTGGGGCATTCTTGGCCGCCGCCGGTCTGAGCCACCTGGTCGGCGGGCCGGCGCAGTGGAGCGTGGGCCACCCACGGCTGACGAGCCTTACCAACGCCGGCGGCCTGGTGGGCGCCTTGGTCGGCGCCCCGCTCCGCCGGGTCCTCGGACCGTGGGGGGCGGGCATCGTCTTGGCCACCCTCCTGCTGGCCGCGTTGCTGGTGTTGACCGGCACCCCGGCTCGCCAGGCCGGCCACTACCTGGCGCGAGCGGTGGCCGCCATCGGCCGCCGCACCGGGCGCGCCGTGCGATCCCTCGCGACGGTCGGCAACGAGGGCCAACGCCTGGCCGCCGCTCGTAACCACCCGGCGGTCACCTCGGCGCTGTTCGACCAGGACGGGGATACCTTCTCGACGCACGCCGTCCCCCCGGCGATTGGGACGCAGCACCCGGACCTCGAGTCGGCCGAATCCGCCGAGGAGGCGCCGGCGCCCACCGAGGTCGCGTCCCGGCCTCCCCGGCCCAAGGTTCAGCTCTCGGTCCCGACCGATACGACGTCGCCGGCGCAGCAACTTCGAATCCCGCTCGGTGGCGCCGCCCAGCCGGGGGCGTGGCGTCTGCCGCCGCTCGCCTTGCTCAAGCGCTCCACCGCCGCCGAGATCGACAAGAAGCTGGTCGAGGCGCTGGGCCAGACGCTGGAGGACTCGCTTGCCGCCCACGGCGTCGAGACCCGGCTGGTCGGCATGACGGTGGGCCCCACCGTGACCCGGTACGAGCTGGAGCTCGGCCCGGGCGTGAAGGTCGCCAAGGTGACCAGCCTCAACAAGGACATCGCCTACGCCATGGCGTCGGCCGATGTCCGCATCCTGGCGCCCATCCCCGGCCGCTCGGCGATCGGCGTCGAGGTTCCCAACAAGCAACGGCAGTTGGTCGCACTCGGCGACATCCTCAGCTCGGTAGAGGCCCACGAGGCGCGCCACCCGCTGGAAGTAGCCATGGGGCGGGACATCGCGGGGCGGGCGGTGATGGCCAACCTGGCCGAGATGCCCCACATCCTGATCGCCGGCGCCACCGGCGCCGGCAAGTCCAGTTGCATCAACTCCCTCATCACCTCCGTGTTGGTGCGAGCCACCCCCGAGCAGGTGCGGATGATCCTGGTCGACCCCAAGCGCGTCGAGCTGGGCCAGTACAACGGGCTGCCCCACCTCCTGACCCAGGTCGTCGTCAACCCCAAGAAGGCGGCCAACGCGCTGGCATGGGCGGTCCACGAGATGGAGCGGCGCTACGACCTGCTGGCCGAGGTGGGCGTGCGGGACATCACCGGCTACAACGCCGCCTTCGACCGGGGCGACCTACGGCCCGACATGGGGGCCGACGGCGCAGCCGACCAGGCTGGCCGCACCGGAGCCGACGGCACCGGGGGCGTGACTGGCGGCCCCGGGGGCCCCAGCGGCCCCGGGGGCCCCGGCGGCATCGGCGGCCCCGGCGGAGCGGAATCGGCGCCGGCCTATACCCGCCTGCCGTTCATCCTGGTGGTCGTGGACGAGCTCAACGATCTGATGATGGTGGCGGCGCGAGATGTCGAGGAGTCCATCTGCCGCATCGCCCAGATGGCCCGGGCGGTTGGCATTCACCTGGTGATTGCCACGCAGCGACCGTCGGTCGATGTCATCACGGGCGTGATCAAGGCCAATATCCCGTCCCGGCTGGCGTTCGCGGTGTCGTCACTGGCGGACAGCCGCGTCATCCTTGACCAGCCGGGCGCCGAACGGCTGATCGGGCAGGGGGACATGCTGCTTCTGGGAGCGTCCTCGAGCGTGCCGCGCCGCATCCAGGGTGCATGGGTCAGCGAGGAGGAGGTCCGCAAGCTCGTCGCCCACTGGCGCCGGCAGTCCCAGCCGCAGTACGTCGACGGTGTCGAAGGCGAGGACTTGGCGGCCGGCGCACTGGGCGGTGGTGACGACGCCGGCGATGACGACGATCTCCTGCTGGAGCAGGCCATGGAGCTGGTGGTCCGCTCGCAGTTGGGTTCAACGTCGATGCTGCAGCGGAAGCTGCGGGTCGGCTTCGCCCGTGCCGGTCGCCTCATGGACCTCCTGGAGCAGCGGGGAATCGTGGGACCATCGGAGGGTTCCAAGGCCCGGGCGGTCCTGATGACCGTCGACGAACTGGAGCAACGAGGCGCCGGCGGCTAGCTCGGCGGCCGGTACTGTCAGGGCGGTGCGCGCCCGGGCCCCCGCCTCGTCGGCCAATCTCGGCCCGGGCTTTGACGCATTGGCCGTGGCCCTCGCCCTCTACGTCGAGGTGACGGTCGAGCCGGCGGACCACCTCAGCGTAACGACGACCGGGGAGGGCGCAGATCTCCCCACCGACGCCAATCATCTCGCCGCCCGCGTCGCCGTGGAGGCCGCCGGCCACGCCAACCTGGCCATCTCGGTGCATTCCGACATCCCAGTGGGACGGGGCCTGGGCTCCTCGGCGGCACTGGCGGTCGCGGCCGCCGCAGCCGCCGGCGGCGACCCCCTCGGGGCGGGAATAGCCATCGATGGCCACCCCGAGAACGCCGCCGCGTCGGCGCTCGGGGGGCTGGTGTGTGCCGCCACGGTCCACGGGGAACCGGTCGCCCACCGGCTTCCGCTGGACCCTCACCTGGCCTTCGTGGTGGTCGTCCCGGACCGGCAACTCCCGACCAAGCAGGCACGGGAAGCCCTGCCGGCATCGCTACCCCATGCCGACGCCGCCTTCAACCTGGGGCGCATGGGACTGCTGGTCGCCGGCCTGGCCGACCACCGTCTCTTAGTCTCGGCGGCCACCGAGGATCGGCTCCACCAGCGCTACCGCGGCCCGCTGTTCCCCGAGGCCGACCCGATCATGTCCGGTCTGCTCGCTGCCGGGGCCTTGGCCGCCTGCTGGTCAGGGGCGGGACCGAGCATTCTTGGCATCTGCACCGCGGGAGCCGCCTCCCGGGTCGCCGAGGCCGGCGCCAAGCTTCTGGCCGAGTGGGGCCTGGCCGGCCAGGTGCGCCAACTGGCCCCCGACCATCAAGGCGTGGTCGTGACCCCCGCCTAGGAGTGGTCACCCCCGCCTAGGAGCCATTACCCGCTCCTACAGCCGTCACGGGCCGCAGCCGTCACGGGCCACAGCCGTCAGGGTCCGGGAAAAGGAACCGGCCGTGGGCGACCGGGAAACCCGGCCGGCCACCGGCCGGTCACTGCAAGTGTGGAAGGTCAGCTGGCGAGGAGCTCGTGGGCGTCACTACCCGCGAGGTCGGCGCGCAGCTTGCGCAGGGCATTGCGCTCGATCTTGCGGATCCGCTCGCCGGAAAGGTCCATGGCGGCTCCGACCTCGTCGAGGGTACGGGGTTCGCCCCGGTCGAGGCCGTAGCGCAGCCAGAGCACCCGGCGCTCACTCTCGGCCAGCACGCCGAGGAGGCGCTCGATGTCCTCGGGCAGCATGTTGGCGGCGGCGGCGTCGAAGGGGCTCTCGGCGTCCTTGTCGGCAATCAGATCGCCGAACTCGGTGTCGCCACCCTCTCCGACCCGGCCGGCCAGGCTGATGGGCTCGTCGTCGTAGCGGAGCAGGTCGCTCACGGCCTGCTCGGTGAGCTCGCACTCGGCCGCCACCTCGGCGTCGGTCGGCAGCCGGCCGAGCCGGGCTTCCAGGGTCGCCTGAGCCCGCTTCACCTTGCGGATCTGGTCACCGACATGGCCCGGAAGCCGGATAGTGCGGCCGGCGTTGTCGATCGCCCGGCCGATGGCCTGGCGGATCCACCACGTCGCATAGGTCGAAAACTTGAAGCCCTTGCGCCAGTCGAACTTCTCGACGGCGTGGATGAGCCCCAGGTTGCCCTCTTGGATGAGGTCGAGCAACGGGAGCCCGGACCACTGGTACTTGCTGGCCACGGAGACAACCAACCGGAGGTTCGCCTTCACGAAAGTGTCGGCTGCCTCGTCGCCAGCGCGGACGGTGCGCTGGTGCTGCCGCCGCTCAGCTGCGCTGAGGGAGGCCGAAGAGTCCAACGCCGCCTGAGCCTCCTGGCCGGCCTGCACCAACTGGCCAAGGCGCGCTTCATCGTCCTTGGTGAGCAGCTGGTAACGACCGACCTCATCCAGGTACAAACGGACCAGGTCCTCTTCACGCTCATGACGAATCTTGGGCAACCGCACTCCTTCCTTCAGCTCGTGCTCGGTCTAGACGAGACCTCGCACTTGCACTCGACAAGACCTAGCAATGGTGTAACGCCGCGTCATGCAGTTCTATGCCGCAGAGCAGCGGTCACGACGGAAAGATTGTACTCCTCCGGGCGCCACTCCACCTGGAAACGCCGTAGTGTCTCCGGGTCAGCGGCGAAAGCGAGGAGAAATCGTCTTATGGCGACCTACGAGGGGTACTGCGTGAAGTGCCGTGAAAAGCGGGAATTCGAGGGTAGCGAAGTCACGCTGGCCAACGGTCGGCCCGCCGCCCAGGGCGCCTGCCCGGTGTGCGGGACCAAGATGAACCGGATGCTCGGCGCCAAGAAGTAGCGCTCCCTCCCACCCGACCCACCGCCACCCTCCGCAAATGACCGACGGCGGCCAGTCCTCGAGCGGTGCCGACCCGAGACTGGTCGCCGTTCCCAACCCGGAGCCGGGACGCAACTACGAGGTGCGCTGTGAGACGCCCGAGTTCACCTGCGTGTGCCCGATGACGGGGCAGCCGGACTTCGCGACCGTCACCATCGCCTACGTTCCCGGGCCGTCCATCGTCGAGCTGAAGTCGCTCAAGCTGTATCTCTGGCAGTTCCGCCAGGTCGGGACATTCCACGAGGCGGTTACCAATCGCATCCTCGACGACTTCCTCGCCGCCATCCAGCCGCGCCGGGTCACGGTGCGCACCGACTGGCTGATCCGCGGCGGGATCCACACAGTCGTCGAGGCCTCACACCCCGATCCCACCCTGCCGATCCACACCGCCGTCGAGGCGTCCCACCCCGAGCCGGCGCCCGCACTCCCGCCCCCGGGACCAACGCTGTGATCAGCTACCGAGGACCGCTGGCCGCACCGGTCAGCGGTGCGGTCACTCACTAGGCTCCAGCCAATGTCCAGGCGGTATTGGGTCGAAACCCTCGGCTGTCCGAAGAACGAGGTCGATTCCGCCAAACTGGTCGGGACTCTCACCGCCGAGGGCTACGAACCGGCCGGGGAACCGCAGCAGGCGGACCTGGTGGTGGTCAACACCTGTGCCTTCATCGAGGCCGCTCGCCAGGACTCGATCGACGCCATCTTGGCCCTGGGCGACGCCCGCAAGGACGGGGCCCACCTGGTCGTGACCGGTTGCCTGGCCGAGCGCTACGGCGCCGAACTGGCCGATGCCCTCCCCGAGGTCGACAAGGTGGCCGGCTTCGGCATCCCGGTGACCGTCAGCTCGAAGCCCCCGAAGCATCCGAAGGGCCTCAATAGCCCGCAGCTGGGCGACGGAGGCGACAGCGGTGTGCTCGGGCACGAGAACCCGTTCGACCTCCTCAATCTGCCCCGCCCCAAGTCCGACGCCCCGTGGGCCTATGTGAAGGTCGCCGAGGGCTGCGATCGCAAGTGCGGCTTCTGTGCCATCCCCTCCTTTCGAGGCCGTCAGCGCTCACGGTCCCGGGCGGCCATCCTGGCCGAGGTGGAGGCACTCGACGTGGCCGAGGTCGTGCTGGTCGCCCAGGACCTGGCCTCATACGGACGCGACATCGGCCGGGCCGGTGACATCATCCCCCTCGTCACCGACGTCGGCCGGCGAGTCCCCCGTACCCGCTTGCTGTATTTGTATCCCTCGGAGCTTTCCGACGGTCTTATTGAGGTCATGGGCGAGACCGGCTGTCACTACTTCGACCTCTCGCTCCAGCACGCCTCCCGGGCCCACCTCCGACGGATGCGCCGTTGGGGCGACGGAGACCGCTTCGCCGAGCGCATCGCGACCATCCGCCGGCGCTATCCCGATGCCGCCTTCCGGTCGTCGTTCATCGTCGGCTACCCAGGGGAAACCGAGGAGGATCACGACGCCCTCCTCCGGTTCCTCGATGAAAGCCAGCTGGACTGGGCCGGCTTTTTCGCCTACTCGCCCGAGGCCGGCACTTACGCGGCAACGCTTCCCGATGTCGTCCCCGCGGGCCTGGTGACGGAGCGGCTCCTTGAGTGCGGCGAACTCCAAGACGTCATCACCGCCGCCCGGCGTCACGACCTGGTCGGCCAGACGGTCACCGTGCTCGTCGACCGCCCCGGTGTCGGACGCAGCCACCGCGAGGCACCGGAGATCGACGGCGTCATCCACCTTCCGGTCGCCGACACCGCTGAGCTGGTCGGCCAGTTCACCGACGCTCGGATCGTGGCCAGCGCCGGCCCCGACCTGGACGCCGTGGTGGCCGCCCCGCCCGGGCGGCACCAGCCACCACTCGAGCCCCTGGTTCAGACGAGGGCGGCCCTGGCGTGAAACCGCCGGCCGGCGAGCGCGACGTCACCATCGGTGGCGCCCCCCTCGGGGGCGGCCCCCTCGGTGGCGCCCCCATCGGAGGCGCCCCCATCGGCGGGACGGCCCCCGCGGTCGCCCCGGTTCGTGCCATCGGCTACGGGCCGACCGCCCTGGCCACGCCGGCCAACGCCCTCACCCTCATGCGGCTCCTCGCCGCGCCGCTGCTGGTGATCATGGTCCTGCAACGGCCGACGTCCTGGCTGACGTGGGCCGTGTGGACCGCCTTGGCGGGGACCGACGGCATCGACGGGTGGCTGGCCCGGCGGCACGGTACGACCCGCTCCGGCGCCTTCCTCGACCCGCTGGCCGACAAGTTCTTGGTGCTCGGCGCCATGTACGCCCTGGTGGCGACCGACCACTTCTCCTGGATCCCGGTCACGATCATCGCAGTGCGGGAGGTGGCGATCTCGCTGTACCGCGTCGTCGCCGCTCGCGAGGGGGTCTCGGTACCCGCCAAGGTTCTGGCCAAGATCAAGACCCTCATACAGGCGCTGGCCGTTGGCAGCGTCGTCTGGCCGGTGACCGGCCACCATCCGCTGATCGCGGTGATCCTGCTGTGGCTGGGCGTGGTCCTGACGGTCGTGACGGGCATCCAGTATCTCCTGGCCGCCCGCGCCCCGGCGGATGACAGCCTGCCCGCGCCAACCGGCACCACCCAGGCGTAACCACCCCGCCATGCGCTGCGAGGTCGTGGCCATCGGCACCGAGTTGCTGCTCGGGCAGGTGGTGGACACCAACTCGGCGTGGATCGGCGAGCAGCTGGCCATCGCGGGAATCGACTCACATTTTCAGGTCAAGGTGGGCGACAACCTGGCCCGCATCGGCGCCGCCATCCGCGAGGCGTTGATCCGCAGCGACGCCGTGATTTGCTGCGGCGGCCTTGGTCCGACCCAGGACGACATCACCCGGGAGGCCATCGCCGCGGTCATGGGAGTCCCATTGGTCCGCGACCCCGTCTTGGAGGAACGCATCGGGGAGATGTTCCGTGCCCGCGGCCGGGCCATGGCCGACAACAACCTCCGCCAGGCGGACGTGCCCGCCGGCGCCACTATCATCCCCCAAACCCGGGGCACCGCCCCCGGGTTGATCTGCCCGGTGGGTGCCGACCAGGTGGTGTACGCCGTCCCCGGCGTCCCGCACGAGATGCAGGACATGATCGCCCGCGCCGTCATCCCCGACCTCCGGCGCCGATCCGGCAGCACCGCCACCATCGCCAGCCGGGTGCTGCGCACCTGGGGACTTTCGGAGTCGGGACTGGCGGAGATAGTCGCTCCCCGCGTCGACGCCCTCCAGGCGGCGGGCAACCCCACCATCGCCTTTCTGGCCTCGGGGATCGAGGGCATCAAGGTTCGGATCACCGCCAAGGGCCCTGACACCGCATCGGCCGCGGCCATGCTCGATGCCGAGGCGGAGGAGTTGCGGGCGTTGCTCGGCGACGTGGTGTTCGGCGTCGACGATGACAACATGGAAGTCGTCGTCGCCAAGCTCCTCCGCCAGGCCGGCCTGACGCTGGGGCTGGCGGAATCGTTGACCGGTGGCCTCGTCGGGGCGCGTCTCACCGCGGTGCCGGGAGCCAGCGACTTCTTCCAGGGCGCCGTCGTCTCCTACGCCGGCCAGGTGAAGCGTGAGCTGCTCGGCGTGCCGGAAGGCCCGGTCGTAAGCGAGGCGGCGGCCATGGCCATGGCGAGCGGGGCCGCCCGGGTCCTGGGCGCCGACGTCGGGCTCGGCGTCACCGGCGTGGCCGGACCCAGCGAGCAGGACGGCCAGCCCGTCGGTACGGTGTGGCTCGGCCTGTCCCTGGACGGCAGCGCCACTGCCGCTCGGGTCCAGCTGCCGGGCGGCCGGGAACAGGTCCGCCAGCTGGCCACCATCTCCCTCCTGGATCTGCTGCGCCGCCGCCTGCTCGCCCGCCCCGGCTGAGCATGCGGCTCTTCGTGGCCGTCTGGCCGTCGCCGGCCGTGGTCCACCAGCTCCGGGCCATCGACCGACCGCCCCTTCCCGGCGTGCGCTGGACCACCGAGCAGCAGTGGCACGTCACCCTCCGCTTTCTCGGCGGCGTGGCCGATGACGAGGTAGAAGGTGTAAAAGGTGGCCTGGCACAGCTCGGCCGTCTCGGCACCCTGTCCGCGTTGACCGCGGTCGCCGGCCCGGTTGTCAGCCGGCTCGGTCAATCGGTTCTGTGCGTCCCCGTCTCCGGCCTGGAACCGCTGGCCGTGTCGGTCGAGCAGCTCACCGCCGCCGTGGGCGAACCGCCCGGCACCCGGCCCTTCCGCGGCCACCTGACCCTGGCCCGGACCCGGCCGGGAATGCGGCCACCAGCCACCGGCGCGCCGTTGGCGGCCTCCTGGCCGGTCGACGAGGTCACCCTGGTGGCCAGCACGCTGCACCCCGCTGGGGCGCGCTACCAGGTGATCGGCCGGGTTCCGCTACACCGGGGCGAAAACGGCTCGGTACTTGACGCTGCCCGCTGAATCGATGATGCGGACGGCGTCGACGGAGCCGGTACCCGGCGGGATCGACGCGGTCATCGTGCCGTGGCCCGCGACCAGTCCGATGATCCCCACTGGGACCGGCGGGCGGCGGTTGGTCGGTTCGACCAGGACGCCGTAGGAGTCGAGCGACCCATCCGGTTCGTCGAGCTGAACGACCACCCGGGCGGGCTGGCCGCCCGTCGCCGGGAAGGCGACCAGCTGGCACCAGGACCGACCCCCGTCGGCCCGGATCACGACGGCCCGGGGCGCCACGCCGGCCACCGCCGCCGGCCGGGCTCGACCGGTGTCTCGTCTCGCCACCAACCCGGCGATCCCCGCCACGAGGACGACGACCGCGGCGGCCGCCGCCATGATCGGGCGCAACCAGCGCCGCTGGCGCCCACCGGTGTCCCGCATCGACGCCCCGCTGGCCGCGAAGGCTCCTTCGGCGGCCAGCCGGCGCATGACCAAAGACTCGAAGCCGAGGTCGGGCTCGACGGCCGGTGGCAGGTGTACCAGGAGGTCGGAGACGCGCATCAGCCCTTCCAGGTCGGCCCGGCAGGCGGCACACACCGCCATGTGGTCGATGGCGGCACCGCGCTCGCCGCCACCGAGGAGGCCGAGGGCCAACTCGGGTGACCGCCGGCGGAACTCGGTGCAGTCGATGGCGTTCACCTCCGGTCCTCGAGGCGTTCCGAGCGCAGGTCAATTTCGTCGCCGGCGCGGTCGGCCAGGGCGAAGCGCAGTTTGCCCATCGCCGCCCGGATCCTCGTCTTGGCGGTGCCGAGGGGGATGCCCTCCTGCTCGCTCACTTCCTTGGCCGTGCGGCCCATCAGACCGGCCAGCACCAACGCCCGCCGCTGGTCCTCGGGAAGCGTGGAGATGGCGCCTCGCAACCGCGCCGCCTCTTCGCCCTGCTCGGCGGCCCGTCCGGGTTCGGATTCCAGACCGGTGGCGGTCAGGTCGAGGGCCGCCAGGGTGGCCGGGTCGACGGGCACCGACCGCCGAAGGCGGAGGGCGTCGATCGAGAGGTTACGGGTAATGGTCAGCAGCCAGGTCGGGACCGATCCCCGCCGGGGGTCATAGGTGGCGGCGTGGCGCCAGGCGCGGGTGAATGCCTCCTGGGAGATGTCCTCCGCCAGCGACGAGTCGATCACGATGGAGAGGGCCAACCCGTAGACCCGGGCCTGATGGCGCCGGATGAACGCCACCGCCGCCTGGGCGTCCCCGGCGCCGTACGCCGCCAGCAGCGCGTCGTCAGCGGCGGACCAGGTCATCACCGTGATGGTACGGGCGACCGGCTCGGCGGGATTGCCCCATCCACCTCCCGAACATCTGTTCGGGTATAGCATGCGGCTGTAGTTACAGGGGTGTAACCGTCACACACCCTGCGTACGGTACTCCTCGATCAGTCCAGTCGCGAGAGAAAGGCACCTTTGGTGGAACGAGACAAGGCGTTGGACCTGGCCCTTGGCCAAATCGAGAAGCAGTTCGGCAAAGGCTCGATCATGCGCATGGGCGAGAACCTGCACATGCAGATCGAGGCCATTTCGACCGGGGCGCTGGCCCTGGACCTCGCCCTCGGCATCGGGGGCCTGCCGCGCGGCCGGGTCGTGGAGATCTACGGGCCGGAGTCCTCGGGGAAGTCCACCCTGGCCATGCACGTGGTGGCCGAGGCCCAGCGCAACGGGGGGATCTGCGCCTACATCGACGCCGAGCACGCCATGGATCCGGTGTACGCCCGCGCCATCGGGGTCAATATCGACGATCTGCTGATCTCCCAGCCGGATACCGGTGAGCAGGCCCTGGAGATCACCGACATGTTGATCCGCTCCGGCGCCCTCGACGTGGTGGTCATCGACTCGGTGGCCGCCCTGACCCCCCGGGCGGAGATCGAGGGCGACATGGGCGACGCCCACGTCGGCCTGCAGGCCCGTCTTATGTCCCAGGCCCTGCGCAAGCTCACCGCCACCCTCAACAAGTCCGACACCATCGCTATATTCATCAACCAGTTGCGAGAAAAAATCGGCATTGTCTACGGGAGCCCGGAAGTGACGCCCGGGGGGCGGGCGCTCAAGTTCTACTCGTCGGTCCGGCTCGACATCCGCCGGGTGGAGTCGATCAAGGACGGGGCCGAGGTCGTGGGTAACCGGACCCGGGTCAAGGTGGCCAAGAACAAGTGCGCCGCGCCGTTCAAAACCGCCGAGTTCGACATCATGTACGGCAAGGGCATCAGCCGGGAGGGCTCCATGCTCGACGTCGCCGTCGACCTGTCCATCGTCAAGAAGTCGGGGGCGTGGTACACCTACCAGGGCGAGCAGCTGGGCCAGGGCCGGGAGAACGCCAAACAGTTCCTCTCCGAGAACCTCGAACTCATGATCGAGATCTCCGAGAAGGTGCGCCAGAAGGTCGGCATCGACGGCGACGTGCCCCTGGGACAGGGCGCGGGCGACGACGAGCCCATCGTGATCGGCGACTGACCGGCGACTGAACCGGGCCCCTCGGGGGAGGGCGACACAGGAACATCACCGCTCCAAGTCGAACCTATGGGTCGAATAGTCATAATCTGCACTCTTCTATCCGAGCTCCGCTGGCCCTGGGGAAACCACCGTGGAAGTTCTGAAAGTGTCCAGCAAGTCCAACCCCAACTCTGTCGCCGGCGCCATGGCCGGAGTGGTTCGGCAGGTGGGTTCCGTCGAGGTGCAGGTCGTCGGTGCCGGCGCCTTGAACCAGGCGATCAAGGCGGTGGCCATCGCCCGCGGGTACATCGCCCCCTCGGGGACCGACCTGACCTGCGTACCGACCTTCGCCGACATCGAGATCGACGGTCAGAGCCGGACCGCCATCCGGCTCCTGGTCGAGTCCCGGCCCCGCCCCGCCGAGTCGTCGAACGGCTGCGACGTCGTGGTGGAAGAAGCGGCGGTGGCCGCCCCGGCCGTGCCCTAGCCACGCCCGGGTACCGCCCCCGCCTGGCAAGAGCCCTAGCCGCCACCCACCAATCGTCGCCGCCCCGCCGGCGGGGTCTCGGCGGCGCCACCCGTGGGGCTGGCCGAACTGTGAAACATGAGCGTTCTCAGCGTCGTGGTGACCATATGTGGTCAGAAATGATGCTGAGAACCACGGTTGCTCACAGTTCGAGCCCGTCGGGTCGCCCGGTGCCAAGATGGGCTCGGTGTCCCGGGCCTACCGCGACCGTGCCCAGGCGGGAGAGGAACTCGCCGGCCTCCTGAACGCCTACGCCGGCCGCGCTGACTGGTTGGTCTTGGCCCTGCCCCGGGGCGGCGTGGCGGTCGCCGCCCCCATCGCCCGCACGCTGGGCCTGCCCCTCGACATCCTGCCCGTACGCAGGCTGGGCGTGCCCGGGCAGGAGGAGCTGGCCATGGGCGCCATCGCCGCCGGCGACGACGGTGCGGTGCGAGTGCTCAACCACGATGTCGTCACCAACCTGGGCATCGACGCGGGAACGGTCGAGGCGGTGACCGGCGCCGAGCAGCGGCACCTGGAGGCGTTGGCGCTGCGTCTGCGGGGGTCTCGCCCCGCGCCCGTCCGCCGCGGGCGGGGGGTGATCCTGGTTGATGACGGCCTGGCAACAGGGGCGACGATGGAGGCCGCCATCGTGTCCTGCCGCCAGGCCGGCGTCACCAAGATCGTGGTGGCCGTCCCGGTGGGTGCGCCGGCGACGGTGACGCAGCTGGCCGGGGTGGCCGACACCGTGGTCTGCCCGCTTCGGCCTTCGCGCTTCGGCGCCGTGGGCTTCGCCTACCACGACTTCGCGCCGGTGCAGGATTACGAGGCGGTGGACCTGCTGAACAGGGCCTGGGCGGACGAAAGGGAGCGGCGAACCCCGAGGTAGAGGTACGGCATGTCGGTGCGGGCCACCGGCAGGCGCGTGTAATGGCGGCGGAGGCCGCGGTCGAGGCGGTCGAAGCGACGGTGATCTCCGGCGTCGAGGGCCACGTCAAGGCGGTCGGCCAGGCGATCGTCGAGGGTGCCCACCGCCAGGATCCGCAGGGCCGACCCAACTGGCTGGGGCAGGTACCAGCGCTCGAACCACAGCACCTCCCGGACCATCCGGGCGCTGGTGGCGGTGCTGCCCAACAGGTCCCCGGCGAGGACACCGTCGAGGTAGGCGGCGAAGGCGTCCCGGTCGGCCGGGACCAGACGGTCGGGGATCCCGAAGAAGCGGGCGAAGCGGGCCATGTCCTGGTAGAACTCCTCCGCCTCACCCGGGCGGTAGGGCCGGACCCAGCGGGTGAACGCCACCTCGAAGGTGTCGACCAGCGTCGCCCACACCCACAGCAGGAGTGAGGCGTCGTGGGCCGTGTAGGCGACGCCGCCGCTCGTGCCGTTGATCCGGTCGTGGATCCGGTAGATGTGCTGCGCGGCCTCCATGGGCTCGGCGCCCTGGCCGAAGACCAGGCGCATGGCGGCATCCGACGTGGCCCACAGCCGGGAAAGGGGACGTTGCTGAAAGTGGCTGTGCTCGGCCACCGCCGCGGCCACGCTCGGATGGGCCACCTCCATGGTGAGGGCCCGCGGGTAGAGAAGGTTCACAATCGGTTCGCCCGCCACCCGGCGCAGCGCGCTGGCCTGGTGGAACGGAGCCGGGGAGGTGGGATCCAGCGATCCGAGTACCGGCAGGGGGCCGTCGGTCACTGGTCCAACGTATCCTCGCGGGCGTGGAGTCCCCGCGCCGCTACTTCATCCGCACCTTCGGGTGCCAGATGAACGAACACGACTCCGAACGCCTGGCCGGCCTCCTCGAGGCCGACGGCCTGGTCGAATCCGACCGGCTGGAGGACGCCGACGTGGTGGTGTTGAACACCTGCTGCATCCGGGAGAACGCCGACAACAAGCTGTACGGCAACCTGGGCCAGCTGAAGGCGGTCAAGCAGGCCCGGCCCGACGTCCAGATCGCCGTCGCCGGCTGCCTGGCCCAGAAGGACCGCGAGGTCATCCAGCAGCGGGCACCGTGGGTCGACGCGGTGTGGGGGACGCACAACGTCGGCCGGGGCGCCGACCTGCTTCGCCAGGCTCGGGCCGGCGGCCCGGTGATGGAGATCTGGGAGGCGGCGCCCCGGGACGAGGAGTCGCTGTTTCCCTCGGCCCTGCCGGTGCGCCGCGAGCTGACCCACGCCGCCTGGGTGACGATCCAGGTCGGCTGCGACAACTCCTGCGCCTTCTGCATCGTGCCCTCGGTGCGCGGCGGCGAGGTCAGCCGACCGTTCGGTCAGGTGGTCGACGAGGTCGCCTCGCTGGCCGCCGCGGGCACCGTTGAGGTGACCCTTCTCGGCCAGAACGTCAACTCTTACGGGAGGGACGTCACGACCTCACTGCGGGCCGACCCGGCGTGGCGCCAGGCGGCCTACCGGGCGGGATCGCGCTGGGCCGAGGACGACCGGCCCCGAGCCCGGCCGGTCTTCGGCGACCTCCTGCGGGCCGTCGCCCAGGTGCCGGGGATCCGGCGGGTGCGGTTCACCAGCCCCCATCCGAAGGACCTGCGTCCCGACATCATCGCCGCCATGGCCGAGGAGCCGGCGGTGTGCCCCCACCTCCACCTGCCGCTCCAAGCGGGCAGCGATCGGGTGCTGGCCGCCATGCACCGGGGCTACACCGCCGAGCGCTACCTCGATCGCCTGGCCGCCGCCCGGGCGGCGGTGGCCGACCTAGCGGTCACCACCGACGTGATCGTGGGCTTCCCTGGGGAGAGCGACGACGACTTCGAACAGACCTTGGCGGTCGTGGCCGAGGCCGAGTACGACAGCGCCTACACCTTCATCTACTCGCCCCGGCCAGGAACCGAGGCCGCCGATCGGCGAGCCGAGTTCGTGGCTCCCGAGGTCATCGCCGAGCGCTTCGCCCGCCTCCGCGTCGTCGTCGAACGCTCGGCGGGGCGGCGGCACGAGGCGCGGGTGGGCCGGCTCGAGGAGGTCCTGATCGACGGGCCGAGCAAGCGCGACCCGGCGGTCACCAGCGGCCGGACCGGCCAGAACAAGCTGGTCCACCTGGCCACCGCCGAGCCTCTGGCGCCGGGCACCATGGTGGCGGCCCGGGTGACCCGGGCGGCGCCCCATTTCCTGGTCGGGGAGCTGGAGACCGTCATCAGCCGCCCGAGAACCCGGAACCTGATTCCTGTGGTGGCGGTCTGAGCGATCCGGCGCCGGGGCACCTGGCGTTGGTGGGCTGCACCGCGTCGGGCAAGTCGGCGGTGGGCCTGGAACTGGCCCGCCAGTTGGACGCCGCCGGGTGGGGGCCGGTGGAACTGGTGTGCGTCGACTCGATGCAGGTCTACCGGGGCATGGACATCGGAACGGCCAAGCCGACCCCTTCCGAGCAAGCCGAGGTGCCCCACCACCTGCTCGACCTCGTCGACCCCGACGAGGATTTCACCGTGGCCCGCTTCCAGGCGGCGGCCCAGGAGGTCCTGGCCGGCATCGAGGGCCGGGGCGGCCGGGCGCTGCTGATCGCCGGCACGGGGCTGTACTTCCAGGCCGTCGTGGATCGCCTGACCCCACCCGGTCGGTTCCCCGCCGTGCGGGCCGAGCTGGAGGCCGAGCCCGATACCGCCCTCCTGCACCAGCGCCTGCACCGCATTGATCCGCTGGCGGCGTCGCGGATGCTGCCGTCGAATCGCCGCCGCGTGGTGCGAGCACTCGAAGTGTCCTTGGGCAGCGGGCGCCCCTTTTCCACCTTCGGACCCGGCATCGGCACCTTCCCGCCCAGCCGGTTCCGCGTCGCCGGGCTGTGGCTGCCCCGGCCGGTGGTGGGCCGGCGGATCGAGGAGCGCTTCGCCGCCATGGTGGCCGCCGGCCTGGTCGACGAGGTGCGAGGTCTGGCCGCCCGACCCCGAGGCCTCTCGCGGACCGCCCGCCAGGCGCTCGGCTACCGCGAGATGCTGCGCTGCGTCGAGGAGGAGGCGCCGCTGGCCGCGGCGGCGGCGGAATCGGTGCGGCGGACCAAAGCCTTCGCCCGGCGCCAGCGGGTGTGGTGGCGCCGGGACCCGCGCATCACCTGGTTCGGGGCGGCGGAGAATCCACTCGAAGTAGTGCCCGCCCTGCTGGGAGACTGGATGGGTCCATGACCACCATCACCCTCCACAAGCACCACGGGCTCGGCAACGACTTCCTCATCCTGCTCGACCCCGACGCCAGCCAGCCGATCGACGCCGCCTTGGCCCGGGCGCTGTGCGATCGCCACCGCGGGATCGGCGCCGACGGCCTGATCCGGGCCACCGGCTCGGGCGACGGCATCCTCACCTTCGAGCTGCGCAACGCCGATGGCGGCGCCGCCGAGATGAGCGGCAACGGGATGCGTTGCCTGGCCCACGCCGCGCTCGACGCCGGCATGGTGCCGGCGGACACCCCGTTCCTGGTGGCCACGCCGGCCGGGCCGCGAACCGTGACCGTCCGCCCCGGCCCCGGCGCGGCCCAGGCGTGGGCGACGGTGGAGATGGGCCGGGCGGTCGTGGCGGGCAACGGCGAGCGGTGCAACGTCGGGCACGGCCAGCTCCGGGTGGACATGGGCAACCCCCACCTGGTGGTGCTCGGCCCCGATCCCGCGACGGTGGCGGTGGGCGAGCTCGGGCCGGCCCTGGAGACCAGCGTGGCCGGCGGGCAGAACGTGGAGTTCGTGGCCCTGGGCCCCGGTCCCGACGAAGTCACCATGCGGGTCTGGGAGCGCGGGGTCGGCGAGACGCTGGCCTGTGGCACCGGCGCTGCGGCCGCCGCCGCCGCCATGGCGCACTGGGGACGGGTCGGGACCCGGGTGACGGTGCACCAGCGCGGCGGCGACGCCGATGTCGAGCTGCGAGCCGACGGCACCGTCGTGCTGGGCGGCCCGTCGGTGCGCATCGCGCGGTGCCGGGTCGAGGTCGACCCCGTCGGCGACCCCGCCTCGCCACCCCGGCCCGGAGTGTCGGCATGAGCCTGATCGAGCGCAGCTTCCGGGAGAAGATCGTGCTGGTGGGCGTGGCCCTCGGCGGGGCGTCGCTGGCCGACACCGAGGACCACCTCGACGAGTTGGCCCTGCTCGTAGACACCGCCGGGGCCGATGAGGCGGCCCGGGTGGTGCAGCGGCGCGATTCCGCCGATCCGGCGACGCTGATCGGGGCCGGCAAGGCGGCCGAGCTGCGGGACCTCTCCATCGCGGTGGACGCCGACACCGTCGTCTTCGACGAGGAGCTCACACCCGCCCAGTCCCGCAACCTGGAGAAACTCCTCGGCCGTACCGCCATCGACCGCACCGCCGTGATCCTCGACATCTTCGCCCAGAACGCCCGCACCCGCGAGGGCAAGGCCCAGGTGGAGTTGGCGCAGCTGCGGTACCGCCTGCCCCGGCTGCGGGGCAAAGGCAAGGCCCTGTCGCAGCAGGCCGGTGGTATCGGCACCCGGGGGCCCGGTGAAACCCAGTTGGAGGTCGACCGGCGGCGACTGGTGCGGCGCATGACGAAGTTGGAATCCGAGCTCAAGGACGTGGCCCGTACCCGCGGGGTGCAGCTGAAGGCCCGGGCCCGAAGCCGGTTGTCGACGGTATCCCTGGTGGGCTACACCAACGCCGGGAAGTCGACGCTGCTCAACCATCTGACCGACGCCGGCGTGTTGGTGGAGGACCGGCTGTTCGCCACCCTGGATCCCCGCACCCGGCGGCTGGCGCTGCCGGGGGGAGAGTCGGTGCTGCTGTCCGACACCGTCGGGTTCGTGCGCAAGCTGCCCCACCAGCTGGTGGAGGCGTTCCGTTCCACCCTGGAGGTGGTCAACCAGTCGGATCTGCTCATCCACGTGGTCGACTCCTCGGCCGCCAACCCCAACGCCCAGATCGAGGCGGTGCGCACCGTGCTGGGCGAGATCGGCGCGGGTGACGTTCCCGAGCTGCTGGCCTTCAACAAGGCCGATGTCGCCCCCGAGGCCAAGCGCCTGGCCGAGCGGTACCCCGGTTCGGTGATGATTTCCGCCCTTACCGGCGAAGGGGTTGACCAGCTGGTGGAGGCGCTCGGCGACCGGCTGCGGGCCATGGCGCGGGTCGTGGAACTGGTCGTGCCGTACGAACGCGGCGACGTGCTGGCCGCCGTCCATCGGGAGGGCGAGGTGCTGGTCGAGCGGCACGACGCCGAGGCGGCGCAGCTTCGGGTGCGGCTCGACCCCGCCGGGGCGGCACGGTTCCGGGAGTGGATCCCCGGCGCGGCGCGCGAGGCCCCCGGCGGGTGAGCGGCAGCGCCGGCTTCCTACCGCCGATCTATCCCTACGACCAGCTCGACGCCGCCAAGGCCAAGGCGGCCGCCCTCCCCGGCGGTCTGGTCGACCTGTCCATCGGGACCCCCACCGACCCGCCGCCGGCGGCGGTGCTCGAGGCCCTGGCCGGCGCCGATCAGGCGGGCACGGTGCGGGGCTACCCGCCGTCCGCGGGGACCGCGGCGCTGCGGGCGGCCATCGTCGCCTGGACGAGCGAGCGCCTCGGCGTCGACCTACCCCCCGACGCGGTGGCGGCGTGCGTCGGCACCAAGGAATTCGTGGCCACCCTTCCGCAGTGGCTACGCCTGCGGACACCCGCACGCGACACCATCCTCTATCCCGCCATCAGCTACCCGACCTACGAGATGGGGGCCATCCTCGCCGGATGCCGGGCCGTCCCGGTGCCGGTGGACGCCGCCTTCCGCCTGCAGCTGGGGGCGGTCGCCGATGCCGACGCCGACCGGGCCCTGGCCCTTTGGGTCAACAGCCCCGGTAACCCCGCCGGCCAGCGCGACGATCTGGCCGCGGCCGCGGCGTGGGGCCGGGCCCGTGGCGTCCCCGTGTTCAGCGACGAGTGCTACCTCGAGTTCACGTGGGACGGCCCGCCGGAGACGATCCTGGCGAGCGGCCTGGACGGGGTCGTCGCCGTCCACTCGTTGTCCAAGCGTTCCAACCTGGCCGGGTTGCGGCTCGGGTGGTACGCCGGCGACCCGGCGCTGGTGCGGTACCTGAGCGAGGTTCGCAAGCACGTCGGGATGATGCCGCCCGGCCCGGTCCAGTTGGCCGGCGCGGTGGCCCTGGCCGACCAGTCCCACGTCGACGAGCAGCGCGACCGCTACTGGGCCCGGCTCGTCCGCATGCAGGAAATCCTGCTGGCCTGTGGCGTCGAGGCGCCGCTGCCCCAAGGGGGCTTCTACCTGTGGGCGCCCGCCCCGGACGGCGATGCCTGGGCGTTCGCCGAGACGCTGGCCGTCGAGGGCGGCGTCCTGGTCTCGCCGGGCGACATCTACGGGCCACCCGGCGCCGGCTTTGTGCGCGCCGCCCTGGTCCGCCCCGTCGACCGCTTGGAACTGGTGGCCCGTCGCCTCGGGGTGGGGCCGGGGGCGCCGGCGGCGCCGGCGGCGAGCGGGCCGGAGTAGTTTCCAGCCCGATGGGTGACCTTCAGGCGACGATCGACGACCTCTGGGACCACCGGGCCGAGCTGACGGTGGGCGACGAGGCGGCGCTCGGTCCCGTACGGGAGGCGATCGACACCCTCGACCGGGGCGAGACCCGGGTGGCCGAGGTGGCCGACGACGGGACCGTCGTGGTTCACCAGTGGCTCAAGCAGGCCATCCTGCTGTTTTTCAAGCTGTCGGCGATGACCACCGTCGAGGATGGACCGTTCGAGTACTTCGACAAGATCCCCTTGAAGCGGGACTTCGCCTCGCTGGGCGTGCGGGTCGTTCCCGGCGCCTCGGCCCGCTGGGGGAGCTACCTGGCCCGGGGCGTGATCCTGATGCCGAGCTACGTGAACATCGGCGCCCGGGTGGGCGCCAACACCATGGTGGACACCTGGGCGACGGTCGGGTCGTGCGCCCAGATCGGAGCCAACGTCCATCTCTCCGGGGGCGTCGGCATCGGCGGGGTGCTCGAGCCGCCCCAGGCGGCGCCCGTAATAATTGGCGACGAGGCCCTGATCGGCAGCCGGTGCATGATCACCCAGGGGGCCCGGGTGGGGGAGGGGGCGGTCCTGGGCGAGGGCTGCGTCCTCAACCGCGCCATCCCGGTCATCGACGCCCAGACCGGCGCCGAACTCTCCCGGGGGGTCGTCCCGCCCTGGTCCGTCGGCGTGACCGCCATGCGGCCCCGAACCTTCCCCGGCGGCGACTTCGGCCTGCCCTGCATCCTCATCATCCGCCGCCTCGAGGTGGGGCAGCGCCACGACAGCGCCAAGCTGAACGAGCTGCTCCGGGAAGCGGGCGTCTCGGCGTGACCGCGCCGCCGGCGACCGACTTCCTGGCGGCCACCGCCGAACTGGTGGCCATCGCCTCGGAGAGCCATCACGAAGCCGCCATCGCCGACCATGTCGAGGCCCGGCTCCGCACCGTGCCGTGGCTCGATGTGGCCCGCGTGGAGCACAATGTCGTGGCCCGTACCGCCCTGGGGCGCCGGCGGCGGCTGATCCTCGGCGGCCACCTGGACACGGTGCCCGCCAACGACAACGC
>DATARN010000200.1:0-20188 GCA_036264135.1 Acidimicrobiales bacterium | reverse complement strand
GCGCATCGTTGACGCCCGAGTCCACGCCAGCAGCACTTCACGATCCGCCGGCGGCACCTCCACCCCAACAGTCAATGCCATCACCGATTATCCCACAATCACCCACCGAAGTCAAGGAACTTTATTCACAGGACACTAGTTTCGCTCCCCATCCGGCGAAGCGCGCCTCGCTCGGAGCACGAGATCGGCGGTATGGCGGGCGTCTCCACCGGCGGGTATCTGGCGTGGGCGTCGCTCATTGACCTCGATGGTCCATTTATCGTCAAGGGCCGCCACGGCGTGGGACATCCAGACGTAGTCCTCCGGGTCGATTCCGCGGTCCTTCAGGTGTTGGGTGTCGAAATCGGCGTGGAATACGACCAACAGGGTGCCGCCGGGCGCGACCAAGCCCAGCAGTGTCCGCTCGGTGTTGTGACCTGGAGTCTTCGGCAGGGCCGGATAGTGGGCGGTTACCAGGTCGAACGCGCCGGCCGACAGGCCGGCGTCGACAAGGCCGCCATGGACCCATTCGATTTCCACGCCGGCATCCTTGGCCGCCTCTCTGGCCCGCGAGAGGGCAACCGCGGAGACATCGAGCCCCGTTACCTGCCAGCCGTGGCGGGCCAACCACACGGCATCTGCACCTTCGCCGCAGCCCACGTCGAGGGCGCGTCCGGGGATTTCCTGGGCCGTCTCGGTGATCAAGGTTCCGTTCGGTGCCCCACTCCAGATCCGGTTGCTGGCCGAGTAGCGCTCGTCCCATTCGGCGGGGCCGCCGGCGTGGTGTTCGGTGTCGTGATCAGTCATGGGCGCCCGATATCGCCTTCAGCCTATGCGACCCCTGAAGCCAAGGTCGGAAGCGCTTGATCTTAACAACCATGACCGATCTGCGGCGTGGCGACCGGGGCGGCAACGGTCACTCGCGTCCAGGTAGGTTGCGACAATGTTCTACGGCCCCGAGCAGGCGACCATTCACGATGGCCGGTTTGGGAATCTGGCACGCTTCGCGGCGGCAGACCTGCTCGACCGGTTGGCCGGGAGTGGTTTGACCGGGGGCACAGTGGTCGACTTGGGATGCGGGTCCGGGATCCTGGCTCGGGAGGTCGGCGCCGCCGGCTTCGACGTCGTCGGCGTCGACATATCACCGGACATGATCGCTCTCGCTCAAAGAAATTCGCCGGCCGCCACGTTCAGCGTCGGTTCGTTGCACACATTCAACCTCCCGCCACGATGTGTCGGCGTCGCCTCCACTGGTGAAGCGTTGAACTACGCCACCGATCCGAGCGGCAATCTGGCCGGATTCACAGCGCTGGCGGAACGAGTGTTCCGGGCGCTCGAACCGGCCGGCTGGTGGCTGTTCGACCTGTCCGGGCCGGGCCGAGGCGGACCAGAGGGCGTCACACACCAGTTCGTCCGCACAACCGACTGGTGCCTGGGCATGAACGCCAGAGAATCTGTCAACGACGACGGTCCCCGGCTCGACCGGGAAATCACGGTATTCGTCCGCGAACCCGATGGCCGTTCCCGCCGCGTCGACGAACACCACGTTCTCAACCTCTATCGGTCTGCCGATATAGCCGACCGCCTGGGCAGAATAGGGTTTGCGGTTTCTCTACTCGAGGATTTTCGGTTCGCACGGACGCCCAAGCCGACTTCCTTGTCTAATTGGTATGTTGTCGCGGCCCAAAGGCCAGTCTGACCGCCGTCGTCGGACCGCTCACCGGGCCATGATGACGACAAAATCTCGGGCCGTTCCGGTGAGCCAGTGGCTCGGGGGGTAGTGCATTGCCGGAAGCAGGTTGGTGCCAGCACCGGTGCCGCCGTAGTAGGAGAACGCAACCCATTGCGGGTTGATGTCGAGTTCCATGGCCCGGACGGCGCCCGCTTGGATCAGCACCTGGGCCAGCGTGGCGGCGCTCAGGGCCGGCCCACTGGCGTAGAGAAGGTTGCCTGAGGAGTCGACGCCGAGACCGGATCGCCAGGTGTTCGTTCCACGCCCGAGGACTGCGCCCCAGGAGCCGCTGTTGCCGAAGTTGACGCCGGCGTCGACCAGCAGCCCGAGGTTCTGGCGAACCGAGATCACGTCAGCCGCGAGCGACGCGTCCCGCCCCCACATCCCGACGGTGGCCGAGCCGTCGGCCCGGATGACGAGGGAGGCGGCGCCCGTCACGAGGGGCACCGCCATTCGCCCGTGGTCGAACCACCCCCCGCCCGATGATGAGGTGTGAAAGCCACTGTTGAATGCCGCCACTAGCGAGCCCTGTAGTGCCGCTGGCACGGCGCCTTGGTTGGGCCAGCTGCCGCCCGGCTCCGCCGTGCCGGCGTAAAGGACAGGGCGGGTGAGCGCCCCGTTGATCCGCACGACGCCCGTGGGCGGCGCTCCCGGTGCTGCGATCATCGTGGCGCTCAAGGCGGCCTTGCCGCGGATTGCCAGGCCGACCGGCGTCCACTGCCCTTGGGTCAGAGTCGCGGCGGGGAAGGCCACCAGAGTTGTGGTCGAGGTCGTGGCCACCGCCGTCGTCGTGCTGGCGGGCGGAGTGCCGGCCGCTCGTCCCGGCGGCGCCGATCCTGCCCCCGGCCCCGCAATGGTGGGTGTCGATGAGCAGGCGACGACTGCCATCACGCCTGCTGCCATCCCCGCCGCCAGGACCCGCGAAGTCATGGCCTGAGCCGCTTGGGGGTTGGTTCTGCCATCGCGCCCCATGGTTACACCGGGTGCAGGCGAACAGCCGGGCAGCGCCGGCCCTCTTTACCCATCCTTGCCGGTCTGCTGGCGAAAGCTTGCACCTCGGTCGTTCAGCGGCGGTCCAGGTCACGCACCCACTCCTCTGGAGTTGAACTTTGGGTGAACTGTCTCTCGGTGGCGGCCGGGTCATGCGTTGGGCAAGCACCGGGGCGATCCAACCTGGCAAGATCCTGCCCATGCCCGAACCAGGCTGGTACCCGGACCCTGAAGATCCGAGCCGCTATCGGCGGTGGGACGGCGATCGCTGGACCGACGACCGACAGCCGGCGGCGACATTCTCCCAGTACACCTCCGCCCCCTCGCCAACCGTCGCCAGCCCGTCGCCCGCCGCGGCCTCGACCGCACCGCCGGGGCGGAGCGGGCCGGCGCCCTCGGTTAAAGGAGATCAGCCCGGTACGAGCGTGTCCGGCTTTTTCCGGTCACTTTTTGATTTCAGCTTTACGACTTTGATTACCACGAAGGTGATCAAGGTCGTGTACATCATTGCCACGGTCGCGGTGACGCTGATTGCCCTGGTGGTATTTGTCGCCAGCGTAACGCGCGGCGGTATCGGGATCGTTTTCGGAATTATTGTCGTCCCGATCGTCTGGTTGCTGTACCTCACCCTCGTCAGGATCTCCCTCGAGTTCACGATCGTGATCTTCCAGATCGGAGCGGATGTCCGGACCATTGCCGCGCAAGAGCGCCGAGCAGGGTGATCCGTTCGTTAGTGCTTGCGCACCACGTGTTCGGGTTGTCCCCGCTTCCAGATCGTGACGTCGAGGTGGCCGTCAATCACCTCCACCGCTGAGGCGCTCACCAGATCGGCCCGGTAGAAGTGGTCAAACACCTGCCCGCGTATGTCGAAGCCGGTTTCGTCGAAGAGCGACTGGGCGTACCGCTGATGAAGCGCCGGATCGGGAACATCCTCCACGACGCCCCATAACTTGGCGTCGCCGGCGGTCACCTCGGTGTCGACGGTTGCGGTGTGCAGGCAGAAGCGGGGGTCACGGGCCAGGTCCTGAAATTTCCGGGTGCCCGGCATGCCGGCGATCCACAACGCACCTTCGAACACCCGGGGCTCCAGCGGACTGATCCGGGGAAATCCGTCGGCGCGGAGAGTGCCGAGCAGGCACAGGTTGCCGGTTGCCGCATGGCGACGGGCGAAGACGGCGGCGATACGGGGAGCGTCTTCGGTGAACTGGTTCCAGGTCGTCATGACCCGAACCTATGTGAGCCCCACCACGCCCGGCCGTCCATCCCTGGCCCAACGCCGACTTCCTACTTCGACGGCCCGATGGCGCAGCACGACCGCTCGGTGCTCCCAGGCCCGTTGCACGCGACGGCCCGACCCGACCGGGCCCAGTTTTCCCGCCCAAGAGAGGAGGTCGGCGACCGGGATCGGCAGCACGGTCATCTTCCTGGCCCACGCCGCCCCGTGGCCATGCTGGTGACCCCGTGGTTGCTGGCTCGCCTCGGGAGTCGCCGCATGGTCCAGGTCAGTCTGGCTGGCTACTGCGCAGCCGGATTGGGCGTTGGCTTGGCCAGCTCGCAGTGGCAGCTGTTCGCCGGTTTGGCGGGGTGGGGGCTGTTCCTCGGCGCCCTCGACGTGTCGATGAACACCCAGGGGATCACGGTCCAGGCGGCGGCCGGCCGGCCCATCATGTCGGGACTCATGGGGCGTGGAGCCTGGGCACGTTCACCGGCGCCGCCCTTGGGGCGGCTGGGGTGGCGGTCGGCCTCCCGTTGACCGACCAGCTGGCGGCCGTGGCGAGCGTCGGGATGGCGGCCGCCCTGCTGGTGGGCCACCCGGTCGCCGCCCTGGTTGGGTACGCCTGCCTCGGCGCGGGAGTGGCCCTCATCGTCCCGTCGGCGTTCAGCGCCGCAGGTCGGCTCCCGGGAGTGCGCCCGGGCACCGGCGTAGCCGCCGTCTCGGCCATCGGTTGGTTCGGATTCGTGGGCGGCCCTCCGTTGATCGGCCGCTTGGCCAGTCTGATCACATTGCCTGCGGCCCTCGCCCTGCTGCCGGTGTTGAGCGCGGTCATCGCGGTCGCGGCGCGGGCGACGACCGCCTTCGACGTTCCCTAGGAGGTGGGCTGAAGGGCCAAACTCGACCGGTGCGGCACCACGGGGTCCGCAACGTCGGCCAGAGGGATCTCGAACCAGAAGCTGCTTCCCTGGTCAACCACACTGCTGAAGGCCAGGGTCCCGCCCATCATGGAGACCAGCTCGTTGCTGATCGCCAGGCCGAGCCCCGTCCCTCCGTAACGGCGGGTCGTGGAGCTGTCCGCCTGCCGGAAGGCGTCGAGAATCGTCGGTTGCGCCGCCGGCTCAATGCCGATGCCCGTGTCGGTTACCGCGACGCGAACGCGGTTTGCTCCGGTGGGATGGGCGGCGATGGTGACGCTGCCGGAAGGGGTGAACTTTATGGCGTTTCCGACCAGATTGGTGACGATCTGGCGGAGGCGTACGGGGTCGCCGTTCACCAGGACCGGCAGCCGTGGGTCCAGGTCCCAGCGCAGCTCCAACCCCTTGTCGTAGGCGGAGGCAGACAAGGCATTGGCAACGCTGGCGATGGCGGCCGGCAGGTCGAAGTCGACTGCTTCCAGTTGGAATTTCCCCGATTCAATCTTCGAGAAGTCGAGGATGTCGTTGATGATGACCATTAGGTTGTCGCCCGAGTCCATGATGACCTGGAGGTAGGCCCGCTGGATGTCGTCGATGTCGGTGTCGAGCATCATTCGGGACATCACCAGCACGCCGTTCATCGGCGTCCGGATCTCGTGGCTCATGTTGGCGAGGAACCGCGACTTGAGCTGCGAGGCCTCGATGGCCTGGTCCCGGGCCTCTCGGATTGCCTTCTCCACCTCTCGGCGCTCGGAGATGTCGCGGAATACCACGACCGCCCCGGCGACCTCATCGTCGTCGAGGATCGCCGAGGCGGTGTAGGCGACCGGCACCACTTCGCCGCTGTCGTGGCGGAAGTCGGTGTCGTCACTGCGCAGGATCGCTCGCGTCTCCATGACTGCGAGGGCGGGCGCCCGCAGAAACTCCGGCGTCGCCCGGGGTGCGTCGTCACCCCAGCCGAGGAGGCGAGCGGCGGCGGGGTTGGCGAAGGTGATGGCGCCGGAGCGGTCAAGGGCACACACGCCCTCGCCGAGGCTGGAGGTGATGGCAGCCAGCCGCTCGCGCTGGAAGCGGCTGTCGCGGTAGTTCTCGCCGTTGGTGAGCGCGCCGGCGCCGACCGCTCCCAACGTCTCGAGGAGCGCCTGGTCGGCGGCGTCGAACGGTTCCGTCTGGCTCCGTCCAGAAACGACCAGCCAGCACGACTCGCCGTTGACCAGCATGGGCGCCCCGAGCTCATCGGGACCCGGCGGTATCGGGCTGACCCGGGCGTCGGGGCATCGCAGGAGCCGGCGAGCGGCTTCCAGCACGGCGTTCGCCACCTCCCCTTCGCCCAGCGAGCGATTGGCCTCGACGGCCGCTTCGAACAGGCCCAGCATGCGTTCGCGGTCGTGGCGGGCCTCGAAATGGCCGGCCAAGACCTGGCGCAGAATCAGGAGGGGAAGCACCGCCAGCGGCAGTGACCACCGGTACGCCGAAATCGCCAGCGAGCTCATCAGGGCCACGGCGATGCACGCTCCGAGGAGGCGGACACGGATGGCGAGGCCGTCGCGCGCCGCCGACCACCACGAGGTGCCGAGGCTGGCGACGACCGTGGCGATCGCCACGCCGTTGACGACGAAGTACGCCGCCGCCCCGAATGCCGCGGCGACCAGTTCGACGCCCGTCAGTCGCGGGGTTGGCGGGGCGATCAACCTGGTCACGGCGACGGCGACACCCGCCGAGGTCACCACCTGGCCCCAGTTGAAAACGGACTTCATCAGGGGGCGGCGCCGCACGACCTGGGCGATGGCGGTCGCGATGGCGAACACCAAGATGGCGGCCCCGGCTGGCAGCAGCAGCGCGGCCACCAGGACAAACCCCTCGTCTAGGTTGATGGCCTCCGACTGGCTCCCTCGGTACATGACCAGCGGTCGCACCCACAACCCAATGACAAGGACCGACAGGGTGGCGAAGTCAATGACCTCGTTCGCCCCCCGTAGCGGGGAATGGACGAGCGACACCACCGCGATCGTGAAGATGGTGGCCCCCGCCGTGAAGGCGGCCGCAATGATGGCCCCGGTGCGCCCAGGGACCTTCACAACGGCCGTCTCCGAGGCGGCGTGCTTCGCACGGTTAGTTCCACGCGGAGCCGTTCCAGGCGCCCCCGTTCCACGCCGCTCCGTTCCAGGCGCCACCGTTCCAAGCGCCACCGTTCCAAGCGCCACCGTTCCAAGCGCCGCCATTCCAGGCGCCGCCATTCCAGACTGAGCCGTTCCACGCTCCGCCGTTCCAGGCCGAGGCCGCCCAGGTGGTGGCGAGGGAGACGGTTGCGCCCGGCAGCGTTGGGAGAAATGGTGTCGTTTGGTGCAACGAGACGTTGCCAGCCATCGCCGCCCAGTAGGCGTTCAGCGAGCCGTGGCCGTCGACGAATGGATTGCCGATCGGGCCGGCGGTCGCCCCGCCGAGAAGCCGCGCCTTGAGGGCGTCAGGCTGACCGGCGATCGAGCCGGCCTGGATGACGAGCGCCGCCGCCCCACTCGTGATGGCCGTGCTGAACGAGGTCCCGGACCCCACGAAGTTGGCGCTGCCGATGCGGGCCGACGGGTAGTTCCGGTCAACGGTCGATCCCGCCGCCCGCAGGCTGACGACCGAACGGCCCGATGCCACCAGGTCGGGCTTGAACCAGCCGTCGGGGTTGGTCGGCCCGACGCTGCTGAAAGCGGTCATGGTGTCGTCGCCGGTCGCCGCCGTTCCGCCGTCGTCCAGAGCGCCGACGGTGATGACCAGGGGGTCGTCGCCCGGGCTCAGAATGGTGCCGTTGAACGGGCCGGCGTTGCCGGCCGACGCCACGACCGCCACACCATGGCGCCAGGCCGCTTCCACCGCGATGTCCAGCGGGTTGATCACAGTGGAGGTGAACGGCTGGGCGCCGAGGGACATGTTGAGGACGCTGATGTGATCCGTCGCCTGATGGTCGACGACCCAACCAACGCCGAGGATCACCGCGGCCAGGTCCGTCTTGCCGGAGGAGCCGGCGACCTTGACCGAGATGAGATTGGCGTCGGGCGCCTCACCCACGTACTGGCCGCCCGACGACGCCCCATTACCGGCGATCAGGCCGGCAACGAAGGTGCCATGGCCGTAGCCGTCGTGGAATGGGTTACCTTCACCGCTCAGGTCGACGCCGTCGACCAACCGGCCGGCGAAGTCGGGCAGCGCCGTGATGCCGGTGTCCAGCACGGCCACCCCGACCCCACTCCCGGTCACCCCGCTAGCGGCCAGCTGGCTGGCGCCGGTCGCGTCGGGGAAGACGGCGGCGGGCGCCCGGGTAGGCGTCGTGCTCGACCCAAAGTCGGCCACGGAAACGGGAACGTCAGGCACGACGGAGAGTCCGGGGACGGCCCCGAGGACTCCCACCAGCGCGCTCGGAACGTCGGCGACGACGCCGTTGACCAAGGGCAGGTTGTTGAGGACTGTTCCTGCGACGCTCCCGACCAGATTGGTCTCGCTACCGATGTCCGTCCCCATGACGATGACCCTGGTGGTGGGCAGCCCCAGCAACCCGGCTGATGCCGGCGCCGGCGCCAGTGCCGGCGTGGCCACCGCCACCGCGGCAAGGAGCGCGGTGAACCACGCTCGGGGGCCTTTTCGTGCTCGCCGGCCGGCGCTCCCGCGCTCCTGAGCACCCTTCGGCATCCTCGCTGCTCCCACGACGCACCCCTGACTGGTCGACTACTTCCCCTGACTCGAAAGCTTCGGCCTGCCTGGGCGAGACCTGTAGCGATTCCCCCGAGAAACCCTCCGCCCGGCGGCGGGGGCGGGGTTGGCCGGCGGCCTTGGGGGGCGGGGGTTCGCCGGCGGGGGGCCGGGGGGACGGGGGGACGGCGGGGGTTGGCCGGCGGCCGGCGGGCGGCGGCGGGGGACAGGTGGGGCGAAAATCCACGCTCTTGATGAGTAGCGGGGCGTAGAGACCCGCTACTCATCACAAGCGGTGATTAGGTCGAGCGATCGGGCGCCAGATGGCGTTGCAGGGCGGCCAGACGCTGGTCCCACCGCTCCCCCACCTCGGTCAACCAGGCGGCGGCGTCGCCCAGCCCGTCGGTCACCACGCGGTAGCGGACGTCCCGGCCTTGGCGCTCGCCGGCCAGCAGGCCGGCGTGGGCCAACGTCGTCAAGTGCTTGACGACCGCCTGCCGCGACATCGGATAGCCGCCGGCCAGCTGGGTCGCGGTCAGCGGACCCTGGCGCGAGATTTGATCGAGCAGCTGCCTCCGGGTTGGGTCGGAGAGCGCGGCGAAGACTTCGTCGACTCCCGGCACGGTCACTCGAGGATCAGCGACGGCCACTCCGGGCGACGGTGACGGCGACCGCGCCGGCCCGGGCCCAGCACTGGAACATCCGGGTATCCCAATGGGTCCACGATTCGGCGACCGACGTTGATGGCACCGCCCCGCCCGTTACTGGCCGCGCCTCCGCGCCCGCCACCGGCCGCACCGAGGCGGTCGCCGGCGAAGCCGTCCCCGTATCGGAGCCGCTCGAGCTGTGGGAGGGAGCACCGACGTCGGCGCACGGCGGGACGGCCACCGGCTGCTCGGTCACGGTGAGCCGGGTGCCGTCCTCCTCCGGCTCGAGGGTGTAGGTCACCCGTGACGTGTCGGTATCCCCCACCTCTTCGCGCCACCACCGAAAGCTCAGCCGCCGGCCGGGAAACACCGATTCCACCAGTCCTCGCCGGATTGACCCGTCAGCCTCGGTGAACCGAGCCCGGCCGCCCGGCCGCAAATCCCAATCCACCTCGGACCCGAACCACTGGGCGACCTCACTGGGATCGGTCAGGGCGACCCAGAGCTCCTCCGGGCTGGCAGGAATCACGACCTGGCGTTCAAGCATTTCGGCCTCCTGGCTCGTGGCGGTGACGTTGCGGTGCATGCCTGTCGGTGGTGCGTGGGTGTGCGGTGCGTGGGTGTGTATCACCGGGGGAACTGTTCAGGCACCCTCGGAGAGCGATGCAACTCCAGAGTTGCATATTTCACGGGGTTATGCCGTAGTCTCGATGTGCAACGCTGCAGTTGCAGATTAGCGAGGAGGAACCGCATGAGCTACCTGGTCCCAACCGTCATCGAGCAGTCCGTTCGAGGAGAGCGGGCGTACGACATCTACTCCCGGTTGCTGAAGGACCGGATCATCATGCTGAACACCGAGATCAACGACGGCAGCGCCAGCCTGCTGACGGCGCAGCTGCTGCACCTCGAATCCGAGGACCCCAACCGCGACATCTGCCTCTACATCAACAGCCCCGGCGGGTCGGTGACGTCGACCTTCGCCATCTACGACACCATGCAGTACGTCCAGCCTGACGTCTCGACCGTGTGCCTGGGCATGGCGGCGTCCGGGGCGGCGGTGCTGCTCGCCGGGGGCGCCCCGGGAAAGCGGTTCTCCCTCCCCAACGCCCGCGTCCTGATCCACCAGCCCCACGGGGGAGCCCAGGGGCAGTCGATCGACATCGAGAACCAGGCCCGGGAGATCGCCTTCCTTCGCCGCCGCATCGAGGAGGTCCTCGCCGCCCACACCGGCCAGTCCATCGAGCGCATCGCCAAGGACACCGACCGTGACTACATCCTGGGCGCTGGCGACGCCATCGCCTACGGCCTGGTGGACGAGGTGCTGGTGCCCCGCACCCGCGAGGCGCTCGCGGCAGCCACGTCGGCGGTCGGCGCGGCGGCGGCAGTCGCGTCTTAGCGCCCGTGCCGGGCCGGCGAGCCCGGCCCCCCGGCTGCGCGTCTCAGCGCCCGTCGCCAGCCGGCGAGCCCGGCTCCCCCGCCTGCGGACCCCCGCGCCCGGTCGCCGGGTCCCCGGCCGCCGCCACACCGCCGTCCGGTGCCACCGTCCCACCGCCGACCGCGGCCGCCGCCCCACCGCCGTCCGGTGCCACCCTCCCTACGCCGGCCGGGGCGGGCGGCCCGGTGGGCGCGTCGGCCACCGGCAGCAGGAGCTGCCCCTCGACCGAGTCGTACTCGAACAGTTCTCCATAGCGGCCCCATTGGATGGCGGTGTCCAGCTGGGCCCGGGCCTCCTCGGGGGTGAACCCCCGGCCCAGGAGATCGAGGAAGAGTTGCTCGTCGACCGTGCCGTCGTCGGTGGCCTCCAGGGCGCGGACGATGGCCCGTACCAGCGGGGCGCGTTGCAGGGCCTGGCCGGCGAAGATCTCCTTTGAGGTCAAGATGTCGGCGCCCACCCACTGGTCTCCGAGGGGTGTCAGCGCCAGTTCGACCTTGTCGATGTTGGCGAAGCCGAGCAGGTGAGCGGCGTCGACCAGGGGTAGGAGGTCGTCGACCTCGAAGGTGAGGAGGTCGGCCAGCTCTGGGAGTTCATCGCGGCCGCCGCGGTTCCTGAGGATTTCGAGGAGTCCGGCCAACCCGCCGACGCTGGCGTGAGGCAAGGGCAGTTCGATCGGTGAGGCCGTGGCCGGGTCCACCTTCGGGGCGGGGGCACCCTTTTCCGAACCCGGTGGGGCCGTCATGATGGCGTAGATCTTGTCCACCAGGGCTTCGAACTCCGGTGAGCGCCGATCGCGGGGCCGGGCGATTTCGTTGACGATGGCGGCCCGCAGCCGGCCCGGGTTCGAGCTCAGCACGAAGATGCGGTCGGCCATCTGCACCGCTTCCTCGATGTTGTGGGTGACGATCAGGATCGCCTTGGTCGGGAAGTCCCGGCCTGACCACAAGGTGAGCAGCTCGGTCCGCAGGTTCTCGGCGGTGAGCACGTCAAGGGCGCTGAACGGCTCGTCCATCAGCAAGGCGTCCGGCTCCACGACCAGGGCCCGGGCGAATCCCACCCGCTGGCGCATCCCGCCGGACAGCTCCTTGGGGTAGGCCGACTCGAACCCGTCGAGGCCGATGCGATCGATGGCCTGCTCGGCACGGGTCCGCCGCTCACCCGGTTCCACGCCCCGTGCCTCGAGGCCCAGCTCGACATTGGCCCGCACGTTCAGCCACGGCAACAGGGCGAAGCTCTGGAAGACCATGGCGACGCCGGGGTTGGCGCCGTTCAGCGGCGTGCCGCGATAGGTCACCGTCCCCTGGGTAGGTGATATCAGGCCGGCGATGCAGCGCAGCAGGGTTGACTTGCCCGACCCCGACTTGCCGAGCAGGGCCACGATCTCGCCCTCGTGGAGGGTGAGGTTGATGTCTTCCAGCACGGGTAGCTCGCTGCCGTCGGGCGTGGTGAAGTGCTTGAAGACGTGGTCGACAGCCACGATGGCGGCTCCCGTCACCGCGCCGACCCGCACGGACGCGCCGACGGGCGCCTGAGGCGCAAAAGGCTCATAGCGCATACCGACTCTCGGCCAGGTGGTACAGCGGCCGCCAGACCAGGCGGTTGACGACGACCACGTAGAAGCTCATGACGACGACGCCGGTGAGGACCTCGGCGAAATTGCCGGCCGTCGTGGCCCGGGTGATGTACGCCCCCAGACCCTGGGCGGCCAGGTGATGCTTGCCGTAGTCGACCACCTCGGCAACGATCGACGCGTTCCACGCCCCGCCCGCCGCCGTGATGCCGCCGGTGACGTAGAAGGGGAAGATCGCCGGCAGGATGAGCTGGCGCCATTTCTGCCGCCACGGCAGCCGGAACTGGTCCGCCATCTCCCGGAGGTCGGTGGGGATCGACGTGGCGCCGGCGATGACGTTGAACAGGATGTACCACTGCGCCCCGAGGGCCATCAGGAAGACGCCGCCGATGTTCAGGCTCAAGTGGATGGCCAGGAAGATCACGGTGGCCAAGGGAAAGAGGAAGTTGGCCGGGAAGCTGGCCAGCACCTGCACCACGGGCTGGGCGTAGCGGGCCAGGCGCGGGTTCATGCCGATCTTCACCCCGATCGGCACCCAGATCAGGGTGGAACCGATCACCAGCACCACGACCCGGAGAAAGGTCAGGAACCCGAGCCCGAGGCAACGGGGGAACTGCCCGAAGCCGGCGTTGTGGCCCAGGAACAGCACGCCCCGGTACACCCCCCAGGCGATCGCCGCCCCGACCACGATGGTGAAGGCCACGTCGCCCGCCCGCCGGCGCACCGGCGCCTCGTGCAGCGGGTACTCGGCCAGCCCGAACGGCCGGGTGAGGCGGTCGAGGGTCCGGCTCAGCGGTCTGAGCGGGCGGCCGAGGGCGGCAGGCACATGTGACCGGCGCAGCAGATCCAAGGTGATCGACCGCGGGCTGTCGGCGGCCTCGGCGGTCTCCACCCGGAACTTCTCCGACCACGCCACCAGCGGGCGCCAGAACAAGACGTTGACCGCCACGACCATCACGACCATCACCACGATGGCGGTGAACGTGGCGGCCAGGTCGCCCTTGTTGGCTGCCGTCGCCACGTACGAGCCGATGCCCGGCAGGGCGTAGCGGTGGTTGGCCACGCTGATCGCCTCCGATGCCGCCAGGAAGAACCAGCCTCCGCCGAAGCTCATCATGCCGTTCCACACCAGCCCGATCATCGAACTGGGCACATCGAGACGCCAGAAGCGCTCCCATTTCGTCAGGCGGAACATCCGGGCCGCCTCGTCCAGCTCCTTCGGCTGGCTGACCAGGGAGTGGTACATGCTGAAGGTCATGTTCCAGGCCTGCGACGTGAAAATGGCAAAGATGGCGGCGCACTCCAGGCCCAGGATCGAGCCCGGGAAGAGGGCGATGAAGAACGTGATCGTCACGGTGAGAAAGCCGAGGATGGGCACCGACTGCAAGATGTCGAGCAGCGGGATGAGCACCACCCGGGCCCGGCGGCTGCGCGCCGCCGCGGTGGCGTAGACGAAGGTGAAGACAACCGAAAGGCCGAGGGCGATGAACATGCGCAGCAAGGAGCGGGCGGCGTAATAGGGAAGATGCGCCACCCCGGTGGACACCGCGATGCCCACGTGGGCGGTGGCGGTCGGGGCACCCATGGCGTGGGCCAATCGGATGACGCCGTACAGCAGGGCGACGATGCCGCCACCGACGAACAGGTCCACGCCCGAGAGTCGTGGGCGCCGCAGAACCCCGCCCGTCGGGAAGGACCGACCTCGTGACATGGCCATCGAAGCCTCGCAGGTTCCCAGCCGCTCGGAGAACGCCGGTTAGCGCAGCGCAGTCCAGGCCGCGAAGGCAGCGAGGACGACCAGCACCACGGCCGTGACCTTGCGCACCGTGGCGATGTTGATCCACCGCAGGAGGCCCTGGCCGCCAATCACGGCGATGGCCGCGACGGCCCACAACGCCGCCACCGCCCCGATACCCACCGACAGCGGCGAGTGGTAATGGGCGGCCAGATTGGCGGTGAGGATCTGGGTCAGGTCGCCCCACTCCGCCACGAAGATGACAATGAAGGTGGTGGTCACCACGGTGTGGGCGGCCGCCTCGTGGGTCGCCAGCTCCGATTCGTCACGGCCGGATTCCCGCCAGGCGTACACCGCGCCCACGAGAAACAGCACCGCGACCAGCGCGTCGATGACCCGGTGCGGCAGCAAGTGGAACAGCCCCACCCCCACGGTTGTGGCAATGACGGCATGGACCACGAACGCCGCCGCCGCCCCCAGCCACACCTGCCGTGGGCGCCCCTTGGTCGCCATGATCAAACTGGCGAACATGGTCTTGTCCGGCAGCTCCCCGAGGAAGATGATCGGGAAAACCGCCAAGGCGACCGCAAAGTTCACGCCCACTCTCTAGCGCGCTGGCGGATCCCAATCCTCACGCAGTAACGTATGAACGTGCCTTCATACGACCGTCCGAAGCACGAGGGCCACCAGGGGCACCTCCACGCTCCCGCGGTGACGGCAGGCACGGATCAGCGCCGGCTCATCGCCGCCCTGGGCATCATCGTGGGGTTCATGGCCGTCGAGATCATCGTGGCCCTCACCGCCCATTCGCTCGCCTTGGTGGCCGACGCCGGCCACATGCTGGCCGATGCCGGCGCCATCGCCGGCTCCATCTGGGCCCTCCGCCTGGCCCGCCGCCCCTCGTGCCCGGAGTGGTCCTACGGGTTGAAACGTGCCGAGATCCTGGCCGCCGCCATCAACGGCCTGACGCTCCTCGTCGTCGGCGTCCTGGTCCTCATCGAGGCGCTGCAACGCCTGGTCCACCCGCCCGCAGTCGCGGGTGGCGCGCTCGTCGTCGTCGCCGTCGCCGGCGTGGCCGTGAACCTGGTGGCGACGTGGGTCCTGGCCGGCGCCAACCGCCGGTCGCTCAACATCGAGGGGGCCTTCCAGCACCTGCTCACCGACGTCTACGGGTTCGCCGGGACCGCCGCCGCCGGGATCGTCGTGCTGACCACCGGATGGCAACGGGCCGACGCCGTGGCGTCGCTCGTCGTCGTGGCCCTCGTCCTGCGGGCCGCCGCCCGCCTCCTCCTTGCCTCGGGGCGGGTGCTGCTCGAGGGCACTCCGGAGACCGTCAACCTGGAGGAGGTCCGCCGCCACCTGCACGAGCCGCCCGAGGTGGTCTCGGTCCACGACCTGCACGCCTGGACGGTGACCTCACAACTGCCCGCCCTCAGCGCCCACGTGGTGGTGACCGACGCCTGCCTGCACGACGGCAGCGCCGCCCGGGTGCTGGACCACCTGCAGCACTGCCTGGCGGACTGCTTCGACGTGGAGCACTCCACCTTCCAGCTGGAAGCATCGACTCACGCCGACCACGAGCCGGGCACGCACCTCTGACCTGATCGGAGCCCCATGCACCTCCTTGGATCCACGGAAACCTGGGACCCCTACCCGCCGGTCCGCCACTTCGACGAGACCAGCGACCGGCGCGACGCCCACCGGGCCATCGGGTTCTCCGCCGTCGGGCTGGCCCTCACCGGTCTGATCGAGCTGGCCATCGCCGTCTTCACCGGGTCGGTCGGGCTGCTGGGCGATGCCCTGCACAACCTCTCGGACGTGAGCACCTCGGCGGTGGTCTTCCTGGGGTTCCGGGTGTCGCACCGCCCGGCCAGCCCCACCCACCCCTACGGCTACGAACGGGCCGAGGACATCGCCGGTCTCGGCGTTGCCGTGGTGATCTGGGCCAGCGCGGTCTTCGCCGGCGCCGTCAGCATCCACAAACTGACCGAGCACGGCCGTACCGTCCACCTCGGCTACGGCATGGCGGCGGCCGCCATCGGGATCGCCGGCAACCAGCTGGTCGCCCGCTACAAGCGGCGGATCGGAACCCGGATCCAGTCCGCCACCCTTCTGGCCGACGCCCAGCATTCCTGGCTCGACGCTGTGTCGTCCGCCGGCGCCCTGCTCGGCCTGGTCGGCGTAGCGACCGGCCTGCGGTGGGCCGACGGTGTGGCCGGCCTGATGGTCACCGGTTTCATCATCCACGTCGGCTTCGAGGTCACACGCGACATCCTGCGGCACCTCATGGACGGCGTCGAACCGGACATCCTCCTGACCGCCGAGGGCGCCGCCATGGCGGTGCCCGGCGTGCGCCACGCCCACGTGAGAGCCCGCTGGATGGGACGGTCGCTCCTCGTGGAGGTGGAGGGGTTTGTGCCCGCCGGCACGACGGTTGAGGCGGGCGAGGCGATCGGCCGCCAGGTCGAAGCCGCGGTGGCCGCCGCCGTGCCGGAATCACGCGCCGTGGTGTGGTGCCCGCGGGCGTTGTAAAAGGGGGGAAAAGGGGGCCGGGGTGGCTCCGCCCTAGCCTCCGACGACCGGTCGTAGCGCGACCAGCACGACGAACGCCGCCGCCAAGCTGGGAAGCAGCACCCATGCGCCGACGCGTGCGAACTCCCCCGCGCTGACCCCGATGTCGAGGCGGCGCAGCGACGCCTGCCACAACAAGGCCGCCAGTGTCCCCGTCAGCAGCACCATCGGCCCGACGTTGACACCGAGGAGCAGCGCCCAGATGCCCGCGCCGGTGTGGGGCAGGGCGACCAGCAGCGCCGGCAGGTTGTTGACGAGATTGGCGCCCGCGGTCGCCACCGCGGTGATGCGGAGCAGGTCGCCGTTGCCCCGGCCCGCCAACAGCCGCCCGAAATGCAGCCGGGCGGCGGTGCCGCCGGCCAGCAGGCCGAGCGACGCCGCCACCAAACCGGTTCCCCACGGGATGTCGCGGATGGGCACGAAGCGGGTCGCCGCCATGAGCACCGCGTCGGCGACCAGCGCCACGACCCATTCCGGGACTCCGAAGCTGGGGCCGGCCACGAACCCGACCAGCACGCCGGCCACCACCGCCCCACCCACCGCCAGGGCCCGCCGATCGACCGGCTTCGCCGTGGGCGCGACCGGCGACCCGGGGTGGAGAACGGCACGGTAGGCGAACCAGCCGACGACCGTTGCGGCCAGCGACGGCAGGCCGAGGTGGACCAGGAAGTCCGTCGCCCGCAGGTTCCTGGCCGACGCTGCGATGAGGTTGGTCAGGTTTGACACCGGCAGGGCACTCGAGGCCAGGCAGCTCAGCAGCACCGGTTGAAACGCCAGCGCCCGCGCATCGAGCCCGCGGCCCCGGGCGATGCGCACGTACAGGGGCGTCAGGAGCACGACGGAGGCGTCGAGGTTGAGGACGGTGGTCACCGCCGCGCCCAGCACCCACAACCCCAGCGCCAGATGCTCGCCCTGACCAAAGACGCCGGCCGCCGCCTCGAAGAAGCCCAGGCGGTCGAGCAGGGCGGCCAGCGGCACGGCCACCAGCAGGAAGGCGATGGGCGACGCCAACGGCCGCAACACCCGGTCGGGGTGCGAGACGGTCCCGAAGGTGAGGGCGGCGACGGCGGCGGCCGTCGGCACCACCCACGCCGGCAGATTGCGGGGCCGCAGGATGGCACCGGCCACGCCGGCGAGGAGCAGGAGGACGCTGCTAGTCAGCGCCGGCGCGACTCATGATCTCGACGACCACGGCCGTCTTGGTCGGGTTCAGGCACGGGACTTCCTGGGCACACCGAGACGTTAGGCGCTTGCCCTCTCACTCTCGATGCCTTCGGGCAGGGCGGCCGACGGCCCCCACCGCTCTGCCGGCCGTTCGAGTTGCCGGATCTGTGAGCCGCGAGCGTTCTCAGCATCGTGGCGGCCACCTGTGGTCAAGAACGATGCTGAGAACCACAACGACTCACAGATCGAGCACCCCCGGTGCAGACCGCGTCAGGCCCCGATAGGGAGGGCGGCGAACTCGGCCATACCGGCGGCGAAATCGATCTCGGCCCGGAATCCCAGCTCGGAGGCGGCCAGCGCCGGCGAGGCCACGATGTGGCGGACGTCGCCGAGGCGCCAGCGGCCGGTCACGACGGGCTCGGGGCCGCGGGAGGCGCCGGCGAGGGCGCACGCCAGTTGGCCCACGGTGTGGGGGTGGCCGCTGGCGATGTTGTATGCACCGCCGGTCGCCGTCTCGCCGGTGAGGGCGATGACGTTGGCCCGGGCCACGTCGCGGACGTGGACGAAATCACGAGTCTGTTGCCCGTCCTCGAACACCTCGGGCGCCCGGCCGGCGGCCAGGGCGCTGCGGAAGATCGAGGCCACGCCGGCGTAGGGCGTGTCGAGGGGCATGCGGGGCCCGTACACGTTGTGGTACCGCAGCGCCACCACCGGGGCGCCGGACTCGCGGCCGTACAGGGCGCACAGATGTTCCTGGTGGAGCTTGGTGGCGGCGTAGATGTTGCGGGGATCGGTCGGCGTATCCTCGTCAACCGGCGCCCAGCCGACGACGTTCGAGCACCCGGCGGCCGGGCAGCGAGGCTCGAAGCACCCGCCTTCAAGGTCCGCGACCTGACGGGCGGCGGGTACGACAAGGCCGTGGCCGGGACAGCGCGACCGGCCCTCGCCGTAGATGACCATGCTGCTGGCCAGCACCAGCCGGCCGCAGAACGACCGACGCCACAGGGCGTCGAGCAGGACGGCGGTGGCGCTGTCGTTGGCCGAGACGTAGCTGCGGACGTCGCCGAAATCGACGCCGAGCCCCACCCGGGCCGCCTGATGGCAGACGGCGTCCACGTCGGCGACCGCGGCGGCTGCCACCCGCGGGTCGCCCAGGTCGCCCTCCACGAACTCCACGCCGGGCTCGGCGGGTGTCACCAGGTCGACCACCCGGACGGTCACGCCGGCGTCGAGAAGCTGGTCGACGACGTGGGACCCGATGAAGCCGGAGCCGCCCGTGACCAGGATTCTCATGGCGTCATCATCGCCGCCGGAGGGCGGCGGAATGCCGACTGTTCAGCGAATCGTGAGAACCTGGCGAGGCGCCCGTAATCGCCGGACCGATAGACCGTGCCCATGCCCGATGTCATCATCCCTGTCCTCGACGAGGCCGCCGCCCTGCCCGGTCTGCTGGCCGCCATTCCCGCCGGGTACCGGCCCGTCGTGGTGGACAACGGGTCCACGGACGGCTCCGCCGAGATCGCGGCGGCGGCCGGCGCCCGGGTGATCCGGGAACCGGTGCGGGGATTCGGCGCCGCTTGCTGGGCCGGGTTGCAGGCCGCCGAACCGGATGACGGCGTGGTGTGCTTCATGGACGGCGATGGCTCACTCGATCCTGGCGACCTGCCCCAGGTCGCCGACCCGGTGCTGGCCGGAGCCGCCGACCTCGTTCTCGGCGCCCGCCGGCCCACCACGTGGCGCGCTTGGCCCGTCCATGCCCGGCTGGCCAACCTGGTGCTCGCCCGGGAGTTGCGCCGGCGAACGGGCTGCGCCTTGCGCGACCTCGGGCCGATGCGCGCCGCGCGCGCCGACCGACTGCTGGCTCTTGGGATCGAGGATCGCCGGTTCGGCTGGCCGCTGGAGATGGTCATCCGGGCCGCCACGGACGGGTGGCGGATCGCCGAGATCCCGGTGCCCTACGCCCCGCGCTCCGGTCGCTCCAAGGTCACCGGCACGGTGAGGGGCACGGCGCGGGCAGTCCGCGACATGGCGGCGGTGCTGCGATGAGTACGGGCCGGCACGTCCTGGTGATGGCCAAGGCGCCCGTCGCTGGGAAGGTCAAGACCCGCCTGTGCCCGCCGTACACCCTCGAGCAGGCGGCGCAGGTGGCGGAGGCGGCGCTGGCCGACACGCTGGCGGCCGTTGCCGGATGCGGCGCGCCCCGACGCATCCTCGCCCTGGCCGGCGAGCCCGGCCCGTGGCTGCCGCCCGGTTTTGAGGTGATCGCCCAGCGCGGGACCTCGCTGGCGGAGCGGCTGGCCCACGCCTGGTCCGACGCCGGCGGCCCGGGTCTCCAGATCGGGATGGACACCCCGCAGGTACAGCCCGCCGAGCTCGACCGGCTCCTGGCCGAGGTGGCCCCCGGGCGCGCCGTGCTCGGAGCCGCCAACGACGGAGGCTGGTGGGTCATCGGCCTGGCCGGCGTGGACCCGGCGGCGGTGTTCGCAGGCGTTCCGATGAGCACCTCGGTGACCGGTGAACTTCAGCGCCGCCGGCTCGAGGCCCTGGGCCAGCGGGTGCA
>DATARN010000242.1:0-17456 GCA_036264135.1 Acidimicrobiales bacterium | reverse complement strand
TTCGTCGTTCTGTCCCGGCGCGCATCTGAAGGAAATGTTGATTCTCGACCAGTTCAATGTCTGCCGAAGGTCCGCATGCCCGAGCTGAGTGAGCGGCACGTCATCAGCCACGTCCTCGCCGTCATCGCCTGGCACTAGGAGCACTCTATCGACCGTCAGGCGCCTTCAGGCGCCTGACGGCACTCGGGGTAAGATCGGCCCGAGGATTTCATACGCAACCCAGACCGGTCCGCAGCGACCCGGGACCACCCCCTCAGTCCCGGCCGACTCGCCGACCGGCCGCCCACGCCTCAATCTCGGATCGCAGCCACAGCTTCGTGTGCCCAGCTGAGCGCTCGATGACCGGCCGGGGCATGTCGGGGTACCGCTGCTGGTAGACGCTCACTGTCCGCCGGCTGGCTAGACCGAGGATTTGGGCGACGTCGCCGGCGTCGATGAGATCCTCGAGATCGACGGACACGACAAGCATCCTATAGTTGACGAACGTCACCAGGGGTGGATAGGATGACGAACGTCACCAAGTACATGGCCCCGGCGCAGCTCGCACCTGCCCGGGGCCCGGCCACAACCCCGAGGAGGTTGCGACAATGAGGACCGTACCCCCGTCCGCCGACGCGTCCAAGGACCCGAAGGGCGAAGCATCCGATCGGATCGGAGACAGGTTGGCTGCCATCGAGGCCCGGCTCGACCGGATGGCCGAGGAGGTCGTGACCCGTCGCCTTCGAGTGGTCGACGCCGCCGGCCAAGTCCGGGTGCGATTGGACAGCACCCACGAGGCCATCCTGGTGAGCGGGCCCAACGGGGTCGAACGGCTCGGGATGATCTGTCGAGACAACTACGCCCAAGTCAGGCTGAACACGACGGAGCCGGACACCTACCTCTCCATCATCGCTGGTGAGGAGGGTGCGGTCGCCGAAGCGACAGTGCGCGCCGTACTGCAAGGCGATGGCACCGCCGAGCTCGGCGTCAGGTCCGGGGCTCTCGCCCCCGGCTACACCGTCGAGGACACCGGTGGTGCACCAACCCCGGCGGCGGTGGTGCTCACGACATGGGACGACTCCCGGCAGAGCGTCGAGGACCGACTCGAAACGATCGAGTCGATCATCATCGCTATGGGTGGGGCCGCGGAGGGCGTCAGGAATGGTCCGAGGCCCAGGCGGAATGGTCCCGCGAGATGACCGCCGACATGGAGCGCATGAAGATGCTGCTCTTCTCGATGGGGGCCATCGCCGAAGCTGCGAAGGACCGGGCTACCCCGGTGCCACCCGAGCTCGGCGAGGCACGGCCACCCCGCGGGCGATAGCGTCAGTTGCCGTCATGAGCGGCTACCGGGGCGACCCGAACCTGCTCGACATCCCGAAGGCGGCGGCGCTGCTCGGCATCCCGCTTCCCCACCACGGCGGAGGACCTTGATGACTGAACGCGGGCCCGAGATCGTTCCGCTCGCCGCGGCGGCCCAGCGGCTCGGGATCGGCGTCACGACAGCCTACGAGTTGGTGAAGCGGGGCGAGCTCCCTGTTCCGGTGCAGCGCATCGGGCGGCAGATGAAAGTCCTGGCGTCAGATCTCGACGACTACCTTGCCCCCCCACGTGCTGCCGAGGCGCCGCCGAGCTCACAAGCGCACTGGGCCGAGCACATCGAGCGCCACATCCGGGATCTCCGCCACCAGGCCGACGAGCTCGAGCGCTTCGTTGCCCGTGAACTGGGCCGCTCGTGAGCTGGGCGCTTTCTCCCCCACTCGATCCGCTGGGACAAGGCGACCGAGCAGGAACGCAGCGACTTCTGCGGCGCCAAGGCCCGCATGTCGGCGATGGCCCAGGGCCTGCCCGCCACGGTCACTTATCCGTCGGCGCTTGACTTCGTGGCCCGCAACATCCTGATCGCCCGCCAGCAGCGCGAGTCGGGGCGCTCGTCAGCTACTCCACATGGCTCTCACGTCGCGGCAGACGATCAGGTATCCGGCCTCGCGGACCAGGCGGTGAAGCCGGACGGGGTCGTCGAGGACGGCGACGGGGTCAATGCCGAAGGTGTTGCCGACCCGGGCTGCCATGATGACCCGGGGGTCGTCGACTAGACGGTCGACGACCCCGGCGTAGGGTCCTCGGTCACGTCTTCGCCGTAGCCGGCCTTCTTGAGCAACGCCAGCGCTGTGGACATGACGGCGGCGTCGGAGCCGTAGAACTTCTTCACGGCCGCGGCGGCGGGTGACACCGGGTGGTTGGCGACTCCGAGGATCTGCTGCAGGTCCTTGTGGGTGAACGTGACCAGGCTGCCGCCGGCGTCGACGATGCGCTGCCCTTGGCGGGACACGGCCCGGCAGTAGGTGGCGATCACCGCGGCCGCCCACTGGAAGGTGTTGGTGCCGTCCGGCTGCGAGTCGTCCTTGGCGCGCTGGCGCATCGCCGCGACCTGCGGCCCGTCGACGTCGACGGAGAACGTCACCGTGTAGCCGGGCCGGGTTTTCGCTGGGAAGGTGACTTCTCCGCCGACGATCTCGGCGAGCTCGTCGGCGAGACCGTCGAGCAGGGTGACCGGCTGCACATCCAACAACGGATCCGTGGGGGCCGTCTTGCGGCCGGTCAGGTCGACCTCGAGGGGCTGGGTCATCGGACGGTCGGGCATATTCATCGGTCAGCTCCTTTGGCTGTTCGGAGTACTTCGTTGAGGGTGCCGCCGCCGACGATCACGGTCTGCTGGCCGCCGAGGGGTCGGATGGTGAGCCACCATCGGCCGTCGGTTTTGCCGATCAACAGGCGGGTGCCGTCGCCGTCGGGTTGGGGGTTGAGGACGGCCAGGTAGCCGGGGCCGTGGCGCCGCCACGGCAGCCCGGATGCCATCACCTCGACGGCGTCGGCGATATCCACCTCGACGGCCATGCTCAGGGTGCCACCTGGCTTCGTTCGGCAGCCAGCTTGTTGGCGGCGTCGATCTGGTCGGCTACCGACTGGCCGACCTGGTTGGCCGCCTGGGTGGGGTCGGACACCCCGGAGACGACGATCCCGCCCGGGTGGACGATCACCGTGTTCCCGCCGCCTCCCCCGCCGCCGCCCTTCTTGTTGTTGTTGCCCCACAGGTGCTTGAAAACGTCGGTTATGCCGCCGGCCAGGGCTCCGACGGCGCCGCCGACAGCGGTGCCCACGATGGGGACCACGGAGCCGATCGTTGCCCCCATGAGGGCGCCCCCGCCGATGAGCTCGGCGTCCGACTTCCAGCCCTTCCCCTTGAGCCCCTGCGATGCGAGGTAGACGCCGCCGGCGCCCATGGCCACCGTACCGAGGCTCTTCAGTCCACCGCCGCCCGCCGCGGCGGCAGTGGCGGTCTCGGCACTCGATATCCCGGGCGCCGACGCCGGCGACTTGCCGCCGCCGAGCCCCATACCGGCCAGGAAAGCGCTGATCGCCCCGAGGAAGTCGCCGGTCCCGACGATGATCTTCAAAACCTCGAAGCTCTTCGCCAGCGCCGTGATCGAGGCCGCGACCTTGTCGACGACGACGAAGCCGGTGAAGACGAGGAGCGCCCCCTCGATGAGGCCCTTGTGCTCACCAAAGAAGTTGAGGACGTCGGCCAGGCCCTTCAGCGCCGGTACCGCCACGGCCAGCAGATCGCGACCGAACGGGATGATGTCGTTGGTGACGATCTGGGCGAAGCCGTGGAGGCCCTTCCCCAATGATTCGAGGTCCCCGACGTATTTGCCCCCGCCGCCCAGCAGGGTGTCGAGGTCCTGGCCGAAGGCGCCCCAGTTCCCCGACTTCCAATCGGCGGCGATGGCAGGGCCCAAGACGCCCATCCGGTCCCGCACCCCGTTGACCCAATCGGTAATCTTGGGCGTCTCCTTACCCAACCAGTCGGTGATCGGCTGCACGCCCGCGGCGAGCGCCTGGGCCATGTCGGCCTTCAACAACGACAGCTCTCCCGGCAAGGTTTGGCGTTCCTTCGAGAGGCCACCTGAGAACTTTGAGAGGGGGCCTGACTCGTTGGCGAAATCCGACAGGAATGCCGTGGGCGCCGCGATCGAGCCGCCCGAGGACAACATCTTCTTGACCTCGTCGCGCGGGACCCCCATTTCTTGGGAGAGGAGGCCGTAGGCGTCGACGCCGTTGGACATGAACGCCAACAGGGCGCGGGATTCGACAAGGCCGGTTTCCTGGATCCGGTTGATCGCCTGCGACAGGCCTTGGAAGGCCTGGCCGGGGTTTTGCTGCACGGCGGAGATGTCGGCGATCGACTTGAGCATCGCCACATCCGACTTCGGGGAGGCGCCGGCGGTGGCCAGCGACTGGAACCCCTGCGTCAAATCGCCGATCGACACGGGCCCGACCAGCGCCTTCAACTGTTGGAACACCGCCGCGCCTTGGGTGGCGTCACCAAGAAAGGTGTTCACCGACAGCGATGCCTGCTGAAAGGACTCGGCGGTCTTCAAGCCCCAGGCGGCGCCGGCGACGGTGAGCGCGCCGAGGGCTTCCGCGCCGAGCTTCGCTGCGCTGACCAGCCGAGTGCCGATCCAGTCGACCAGGTCGGAGATATTCGACTGCATGTTCTTGCCCATCGTGGACAAGGCGTCGAACTGCTTGCCGACCTTGTCGAGACCGCCGGCCGCCGCCGCGGCGCTGCCCTCGTCGAGCTTCTTGACCGTGGCCGCCAGGGAGGTCAGCTCGGCGCGCGTCTTGGCGATGCCGCCGGACAGCTCGTCGATGAGCTCGACTCGGATGGAGACGGTGTCGACGGTGTCCATCAGGACGCCACCGGGGCGCCGATGAGGAGGTCGTGCATGAATTGGCCGCCGGCGGTGACACCGGATCCGGCGTTGACGGGGGCGCCGGTGGCGTGGCGAGCCCAGCCGACCTCCAACCAGCCGGCGGGGGCGGCTGACCCGTTTTGCGGGTCGGTGATGTTGGCCTTGGCGATGACCTGCCCGGCGGCGACATGCGTGCCTACCAGCACCGGGTCGAGATGCACATGTCCGTAGTAGACGGTGTCGGACGGGGCGCCTGCGACCGGCTGGTCGAGCACCACGTACGGGTAGTCGTTCCCGAAGCCGCCCGGGTCGCGGTTGGCGCGGCCCAGGACGCCGGCGGCGATGGCGCGGATGTTGCCACCGGGCGGCCCCTGCAAATCCCAGCCCTGGTCGACCCGCTGATATTGGGCGGGTGCCTTTGAGTCGAACGGCCACACGATCGCCGACGGCGGCGACGTGGGTGTGGTGGCGGGGGTGGCCGCCTGCGCCGCCCCGGCGCCCAGCCCTCCCGGATTGGTCGCCTCCGGGTCAACGATCGTCCAACCGGTGACCTCCACCGCGGTGGCGAACCCGTCATGCGTCCACCGGACCCGGACCACCAGATAGTCGGCGTTGAACCCGAAAACCCCGGTGAGCGTCAGCACCATGCCGGGGCGGATCTGCTCCCCGATGTCATGCGGCACCGTCACAACACACGTGTCGCCGGTGAGGACATCGAGAGAGCGACGGCAGGCGGGGACGGACAAGGAAAGGGCGTGGGGCCTCGACGTGTCGGCGAGGGGACCCCAACCAATATCGAACCGGGTCGCCTGCGCCGCTACCCACGACGGCTTCCCGAACCAAACCGCCCCCATTGACTCGAAAAAAAAGAAGCCCTCCTCCGACGCCAGGCGTTTGCCGACATCCCACGACGACTCGTACTGGAGTGGTTTCCCGGCCGGGGCGGTGCGTTGGATGGTGGCGCGTTTGGCGGTCGGCTGGCCCATGAAAGCGCCGGCCAGGCCTCCCAGCGCCGGCGGCCCCTTGGCGTTGTACTCCGAGACCCGGTGCGACAGCCAGTCGGTGGCAGACACGCCATTTTCGGTCAGCGGCCCTTTGTCCCGGGCCAGCCAGCCGCTCAGAGCCGGCCGCAACGTCACGGTGGTCTCCGGGCCCGCCTGCCCGTTGGCGGTCTCGACGACAGCCACCGTCATCTGGACGGTAGGCGACCCGAAGGAAGCGCCCTGGCCGAGCTCTTTGCCGAAGCGGCCGGAGATGGCGAAGTCGCCGTCGACGCACGTGAAGACGAACTGCGACAGCCGGTCGTGGGCCAAATCGACGCTGCCGCCGATGACGTGGCGGGCGGTGCCGTCGACGTCGAGGCTGCCGTTCCACATTTCTAACTTTTCGAGGCGTGGCGAGGCGTGCCAGTCCGGTTGGATGGCCGGGACGATGATCTCGGGGGGCGTCGGCAGGTTGAACTGCGGCGGCGGGGGCAGCGTCCCGGTAATCGCCGGGCCCGCCGGGACGGGACCGCTCTTCGGTGGGGCCCCGCCACCAATAGCGGTCCACAGTGCGACGATCTGGTTGCCGTAGCCGTTCCCGGGGACCGCCCAGTGTCCGTCGAGGGCGCTCCACGTGGTGAGCGGTACGGGCCCACCCCAGTTGGTTACCTTCGGCCCTCTCGTTGCGGCCGGTGGTGGATGCGCGAGGGTCGCATTGTTCCCATAGATGAGCTTCCACAGCAGTTGGATGTGGACTCGGATGCCGTCCTCCACCGAGGCGTAGGCGTACCCGGAGGGGGCGTTGTTGTAGTGGCCGACGCCGGCGAAGTTGTTGATCTTCGTGTCGTTATTCGTGAAGTAGCCGGTTTCGATGATGGCCTGCGCGAAGGCGACGTCGCCTCGGATGCCCTGATCGGCGCCCTCGGACAGGTACATGTCGACGACGGCGGTGATATCCGCGTTGCTGATGAGTCGGCCGTTGCTCCGGTTACCCCACCAGTTGAGGATCGTCGTCCGGCTGAGGGTGTTAGGCCCGGCGATGGAGAGGGAGCCGTCCGCCATTAGGCCGGGGCCGCGCCTCGGGTGGAGCGGATATGGCCGACCGGCCAAGACGGGGGTACCGGCCCGGCGACCTCCCATGTTCCGCTCGAGATGCCCCACAGGAGCTGCTCGCGCTCGTCCTTTGTGTCGAACGGCAGGTGGAATTCGTCGCCCGGGCCTCGCTCCCCCACTGGGGTCCTGCATCTCCCGATGGCCCGCATCCGGATCCATGGTTCTGGGATATGGACCGGGGCCGGTGAGAGGGGGGAACGCTGTGGCGGCGGCGGCCCGGTCCGCGGCGGTCCACTCGCCCGCTCGCCGTACTGGTTGAGCCAGCCGAGGACCTCGACTCGGCCCGACTTAATCAGGTCGTCAGCATCCTTGCCCGGGGCGAGATAGAACGTCGTACCGGCTGCCACCATCGCGACGGTCGGGCTGCTCCGACTCGGATCCTTGATGTGAAGAGTCTCCAGCGCACGCAGCTCCCATTTGGTCACAGCCGACCGCCATTCCTCGCGTCGAGCCCGAGCGCCCGCATCCGGATCCGGGTCCGCAAAAATCGGGGACAGACCACCTCGGCGCGACCCAGCCGCACCAGGCACAACGCCCGGTATCTCTCCCGCTCCACGTCCGAGTCGAGATCGAACGTGGCGCCGGCGGCCACCGCCACCTTTGTGGGGGACGTGAGCCATGTGGCCGCCGGCACCTCGAGGTCGACCAGCGCCCGCAGCTTCGCCACGGTCACAGCCGACCGGCCTGTCTCGAGCCGAGTCTCATCGGCCCGAAAAACTGATCCCAGGGATCGTCGCCGTACCGGTCACGGTCGCGCCGCGCCTGGTCCTCCCACGCCAAGCGGTCCTCCCACGCCAAGCGGTCGCTCTCCGAAGGGTCGAGACGAGCGGAGGTGCGGCCGCCAGTATTCACGACGCCGGCCGCCGACATCCGGTCGTGGCGAGGCACGTCGACCGGCGGCGGGTTGTTGAAACCTGCGGAGCCCGACAGCCTCGACGGCGACGGAGCCGCCAGCTGGGAGATCCGGGCGAGCCCGGCCAGTTCAGCCGGGGCCGAGGGGTCGCCGGCCAACCGGCGCCGCCAGCCGGGCACCGACGCCGAGACGAGACGTCCGTCGTGAAGCGCCGCCGCCAGCAGTTCCTCGATCTCGGGGTTCGCCCCCGCCAGCGCCGTGTTCACCGCCACCTGGCGGCGGGCCTCCTCGCCCTCGGCGGCGAGTCGCTGGAGGCGGAGTACTTCGGCGACCTCGACTCGCACCATGCCAGGCGGCGGATCACCCGCGCCAGCCAAGGCCGAAGGTTCCGCCGCCGGCGGCGGCCCCGATTCGACCGGCCCTTGCTCACCGAAAATCAGCGACATCATCTCCGCCGCCCCCGCATGATCGCCGTTCTCAGCCACGGTCGTGTCCCTCCTCGAGTGTCGCTACCGCCTCGGCCAGAAGCTGGCCAGGGAGCAACTGGCGCCGTTGCGCCAGATCGTTGAACCGGTCGAGCGTCGACGAATCGCAACGGAAACTCACCCTGACCGACTCCCTGAAGACTGACTTCGATCGGCCACGCGTCGCATTCATCGAGATCCACCGTCTCAGCCAAAGTGTCTGTTGCTGCCGCTAGAGGCACACCACCTGCACACCCTCTCGACACCGAAGCCCCGCCCGCCGTCAGAACCGCATCGTGCGGAGATTCCTCCGGCCGCCCGCGTCGGCAGCCATCGCCACCCTGGCCTCCTCCTCGGCCCGGTGCGCCCGTTCCCCCGCCTTACCCAAATCCCACTCGCGGTGGTCCCGCTCCGCCTCATCGGAGTCCTCGATCCATCGGCCGCACACCTCGCAGCGTCGAACCCCGGTCTTGCCAGCACCGTTACCCATCAGAATCCCCTCTCATACAGACCCGCAGTCAGCGGACCGTCCATCCGGCGAGGCCGCGGATCCGGCATCGTCACCCGCGCCGTCGCCCACCCGGCATGCTCCAACACCGACGTCGCCGCCATACCGAGAGCGACCACCTGGTCGTCGTGCTCCCCCGGGTCGTGATCCACCCGCAGCTGCGCCGTCGACCCGATCTCCTTGAAACGCACCCGCGCCAGCTCGTCCAACAACCGCTCATCATCCGGCAGCCACAGCAACCGGTTCCGCAGCAGCACGAACAACGTCTGCGCCATCCCGGCGTAGTGGCTGGTACTGAACGCGTACTCCTCGACCGAGACGCCCCGGCGCCGTAACCGCTGCGCCACGCCGATCGCCTGAAAGGGGTCCATCCGCACCATCGCCCTGTTGTACATCGACGACAGGTCCGCCACGATGTCCTCGACGTCGTCCAGCTGCACCTCGCGCTCCCTCGACCCGGCCAACACCACCAGCCGGTCAAGAACGACCCGCCGGGGCTGCGTCTGACCCAACGCCGCCTCCCCCGCCGCCTCGGCGTGGGCCACCGCGATCGCCGTCCGGTCGCGCCGCAGGCCAACGTCCACCCCGATCCGGTACACCACACCCGGGCGGGGCTCCAGCGGCCCCTTCAACACCACGGCGGCCGCCAACGCCTCCTGGGACACCAGCCGATCCTCCGACGCCGACCACTGGTTGAGATGCAGCCGGGCGAACTGCGAATCCGTCAGCATCTCCCGCTGTGCCTCGAGGCTCTCCGCCGACAGCCACGGCAACGGGCCCGGCACTTCGTTCACCCGCCACGCCGGCGACACCCGCGCCGCGGCCAACACCTTCGCCGACCAATGAACCGGGTCACCCGCCGTCGAGATCACCACCAGCCGGCACCCCGGCACCTTCAAAACCGCCGAGATGACCGCCTCCCACACCTGCCGGGCGTTTGAGCTCGACGGCCACTGAGCGAACTCGTCGACCACGATCAACGCCGGGCGAATACCGAACGCCGAGGGCCCGTCAGCGGCGAGGACCTCCACCCTGATACCACCCGGGCCCGTCACCTGCCAGCCGCTCACCTTCAACACCCGGGCCAGGCCGCCCCTCGCCACCAGCCCCGCCATCGCATCCACGCCGAGCCGGCCTTGGTCCCGGTCGGCCGCAACCCAGTACACCCTCGACTCGGGCGGCAGCTGAGCCACGATCGCCGCCACGCACACCGCTCCGAGGTCTGTCGTCTTGGAGCCGCCACGGGGGCGGGTGAGGAAGTGCATCAGCGGGTCGCCCGGGCCCGGCTCGAGGATCGCCCGGGCGTCCTCCTGCTGCCAAGGCGCAGCTGCCACACCCCACTTCCGGCCGTCCTCCAGGATCAAGCCGCTGAGCACCTCGAGCGTCTCGCTCACCGCCCGCGCCCTCCCGTCGATGCCGGAGCAATGCCCGGGCATATGCCGACGCAATGCCGGCGCATCGCCACCGGCGGCCGCTGGCCATCGGAACGCCGGTCGTCGAGGCTCACAGCGCCGCCCGGTGCCTGCAGTACTCGCACAGCACCACCAGGCCGAGGTCGACGGTGCCGCGCACCAGTCGCACCACGCCGCCAACGGTGTCACGAACCGCCATCGGATCCGGCTGAGCTCGCAGGGCGAACGCCGCCACGCAGCCGACAGCCCCGCACTCGTCGCACGGCGCTACTTCCATCGCCGGGTCGCGGGCGACGTGGTCGATCATGCAACGGCCGCACATCAGCCCGAGGGCGGGATGGCGAACGCACAGGATCGGGCTGGGGCCGTCCCCGGACCCGCTGACGATGTGCGAGCAGGCGAACCGGTTGGTTTGGGCCAGGTAGGCCCGCCAGGCGTCATCGGCGAGACACAGCACCGTCGGCAGGTCCGCCAGGTTGATCTCGGCTGACTCGAGGTGGTGCCCCATCACTCCGCCCCGTGCCCGTCCAACGCTGGCGCAGCGAGGCCTCGAGCGGCCTGTGCCGCCAGAATGGCCGCGCCCTCCCGGCGGAGCGCCTCGATCTCGTTGGCGGCGCCTGGGATGCCGGCGATGGTGGCCATCAGCTTGGCGAAGGACTGCGGATCCAACCCGAGTTGCGCCCGGGCGTTCCCAGCGCGGGCCTCGAGCTTGTCGGCGAATGTCGCCGCCGGGAACGGCCGGCCTTCGGAGTCGAGCAGTCCGTGCTCGTCGAGCCAGTCCGACACCAGCAGCACCCGGGCCTCAGCCCTGGACCAGGCGGCCAAGGCGGCAGCGAACGCCGGTCGGCTCAACCACGGGGCCTCGATGACGATCGCTGCGGCGAGTCGATCAGCGAGCGGCCTGACGATCCGTTCGGAATCGGCGCCGTGGCGCAGCCGGGCCGTGTTGCCGACCTCGAACGGCGGCCAGCTGTACCCCCGGGCGTTACCCATTCTCTTGACACCGAATCAAGCGACGAGCCGCTGACCAGCCGAAACGCAGCCATGTCAATGAGATGTCAACACGCCGACCCCGTGTCGCCGCCGCCCGCCGGGGCAATACGACGCCCCCGCGGGGGCCAGCCGTCCACGATTCACGCGCATCGATACTGCGAACTGAGGCCCTCGAGGTCGAGAGGCCGCCGGCATGTCTCCGTCGGGCGGCCATCAGAACGTCCCCTCCGATGGTGGAACCATGGAACCATTGAGGGGCGTTTCCGAAAAGTCGCTTCGCGTGCGTGTGTAGGGGGACTTTCCCGAAACGGGCTCCGAAGGTTCCATGGTTCCACCATCAAGGGGGCCCGACAGAGCGATGCCGCGCCACCTCGTCTTGCCGCTCTGATACCGCTCATAGCCTTTGTCGGTGAGGATGGCGCCAAGTCGCTTCTGGCTGAGCACGTGCTCGCCGGTCTCCTTGGCCCATGCCTGATACCGGCTGTACAGCTGGCCCGCGAAGACCCAGACCTCGGCGTCGACGATGCAGTTCTCGGTGATGAAGGCGGCGACGGAGTCCTGGTCGGCCCGGTAGTCGGCGGTGGCCGCCAGGATGACGTCGGGCTCCTGGAGGCCGTGACGCCGCCAGCGGCTACAGCCGACTACCGCCCAGGCCAGAATCCCGGGTAGCTCGGCCCGGAGCTTCTCCGGGAGCCGCTGGTCCTTCTCGCCGTCGGTGATGGTGACTGTGAATGGAACCAACTTGAGCCGGCGCCATATGGCCCAGTCGGTGCCCCGGATGACGGGTCGGTGGTTGGCCCCGACCCACAGCTTGTGGGTCGGGGTGAAGGAGAAGAAGTCTCGGTAGAGGTGGCGGGCGGTGACGGTGTCGGACCCTGTCAGGCGCTTGACGCCGGCCTCATCGAGGCGTCGACCATCCTGGACCTCGGTGGAGACGACGAAGCGGGCGCCGGCGAGGTCGGCGATGCCGGTGGGATGGGTGTCCCCGCGCACCATGAGCAGGTCGGCCTCGGCGTTGGTGGCGTAGTCGCCGAGCATGGTCAGCATGACCTCGAGGAACGTTGTCTTTCCGTTCTGGCCGGCGCCCCACAGCATGAACAAGGCCTGCTCGCTGGTGGCGCCGGTGAGGCTGTAGCCGACGGCGGCCTGGAGGTAGTCGCGGATCAGAGGGTCGGGCTGGACCCGCTCGAGAAACCGCCAGAAGGTTGGCGCCTTAGCGTCCGGGTCGAAGTGGACGCCGGCCAGTTTGGTCATCAGGTTGCGCCGGTCGTGGGGGCGCAGTTCGCCGGTGCGGAGGTCGAGCGTGCCATTAGTCACGTTCAGGCGCCACGGGTCGGCGTCGAGCTCGTGCGGTTCGACGGGAACGGCGCTGGTCGTCCGGGCCAGTTTGATCATGGCCTCGATCCGCTGGGCGCCCTCGGACTGCAGGGCCCATTTCACCGCCGCCTTCCGCTCGGTGTCGTCGGTCTCGGTGAGAGCTTCGTCCCACAGCGCCTGGGCGACGGTCTTGGCCAGCTCGACGACTCGCCCTTTCTGGTCGCGCTGCCAGCGCCGGCCGTCCCAGGTCAGCCAGCATCCCCATTGGGGCACCCAGTGGAGATCCTCGCCGTAGGCGGCGACCAGTCGGTTTGCGTTGCCGGCGTCGGTGCGCAGCTGCCGGGTCCGGTCGGGCTGGACGCCGATCTCGAGGTCGGCGCGCCGGTCGACGAGGGGCTCATGGGGCGGCCAGATTGGAAGATCGCCGGCTCGGGGGGCGCTTTGGCGGATCTGGTCGAGTTCGGAGTCGGTAACGGGAACGTGGCCTCCGGTCGCGTCGCACCGGTACCAGCCATGCTCGTTTCGTCGGACGAGACTGCTGTGAAGCCTCGCCGCCGCCCATTTCCGGCCGTCGTCGCCGTACGGAAGCCAGATGACGTCTTTGGCGACCCCGAGACGTTCGGTCATGCTGCGTTCGGTCATGCTGGGGGCTGGTCTAGGAACGCCCACGACTTGCGCCTCGCCCGGTTCGCGTCGACGGCGGCGATCACGGTGAGGAACTGGCCGATGGTCCAGCCCTCTTTCCGCCAGATACTGACGGCCGCTTCGACACATCCGATGACCAGGCGGGCGTGCACATACGCCTCGGCTTCCTCAACGAGGAGATCGCCGGGCGACGGATACCCTCCAGTGCCGTTGCCGGGGAGGCCGGTCACGCCGCGGCGGTGTGGAGACGTTCCGATGGCATGTACAGACCTGCCGCCCATCGCTCGGCGAGATCCGGTCGGCACACCGGGCAGGGGCGCACCGTGCGCGCCGCCGCAGCTTCGATGCCTCGGAGGGATCCGAATGCGAGCCGCAGACGGGCGAGGTACAGCGCCGGGTTCAGAGGCGGCATCCAACCCAGTTCGCACCGATGGTCTGACGAGCAATGGTCACCGCCGCTGTTACGCTGCACCTCGAGCTCCTGGTGCTTTGGCGGTGTCGGTGAGCGAAGTGGTGGGCGACGGGTCGGGGGTGGAGCCCCGGCCCTCGCTGTCTCCGGAAAGCCCGACGGCGTCGAGCACGAGCGTTGTCGGCCAGACCATCCGCCGGCCGATCCTCAGCGGGGCGACGGGGCTCGTGCCGTCACGGACGGCGGCCAGGAGAGTTTCGTGGTGGACGCCGAACAGCTCTGCCGCTTCCCTGGTCGAGAGCGTGGGCGGTAGATGGACGACGTCGCCGATCTTCACGATGTCACCACCTGGGTGAGCGCCCTCAGGAGGTTGAGGTAGGGGCCGATGTGTTCGGGGTTGGGCCTTCGCAGGCCGCGCTCCCAACTGTCGACCGCCGCCCGGCTCACTCCGAGGGCGTCACCGAGGCTCTGCAGGCTCACTCCCGCTGAGCGCCGGATTTCCTTACAGACGGCCGGCGCCGGCATTCGCTGCCTCGCGGCCACTCGCTTGATTAGTTCATCGGCTGTGGCGTTCATGTCAACATGGTGTGCGCACCGGGTGAAAACATCAACGGTTAGTCCGTACGAGTAATCGTGCGTGACTATTTCACCCGATACGCACACCATGTTGACAAATAGTCCGCACCCTGGTTAACATTGTGTCCGTGGCTGATGGTTGGGCGACGATCGAGGTCAAGCTCAACAAGGCCAGCCGGCCAGTTGGGTCCGTGGCCGGGTTCGAGACGTACAGCACCGACGGTGAACTGTGGATCGGAGGCGCCCTGCAGCGCTCGGACGGGCTAGGCCTGATCGTCTCGGAGATGACGGTCCGCCGGATGAACAGGGATCGCGGCGTCGACGCCAATGCGCTGCGCCGAATTCCGGTGGCGGCGATCGTCGCCGAAGTCGGCGCCCGTCTCAGCGGCACCTTCAGCTACCTGATCCAATCCGACGACGCCGCCGTTGTCGAGGCGGTGACGGCAGCAAGCGAGACCAGACCGAGGGGAAGACCGAGCCACCCGGACGCCCACTACAGGCGGATTGCCCTCGAATACCTGCGCCTTCAGGGCGAGGGGGTCGGGCGCGGCGTGATCATCCAGATCGCAGCCGCCGAGGGCAAACCAAAGGAAACGGTGCGTACCTGGGTCGCCGAGGCCCGGCGCCGCGGCTATCTGACATCCATCGGCCAGGGGCGCCCCGGCGCAGAACCGGGGCCCGAGCTTGTCAAGTTCATGACCGAACGTAGGACCGAGACGAGGAGCTCAGAGTGAGCCAGCGAGGCAGCACCCGCAAGCGGGGAGACACATGGACGGCGTACTGGTTCGTCAAGGCCGGTGACAGCCGGCGCGCTCAGCGATCCAAGGGCGGCTTCCGGCTGAAGTCCGAGGCGCAACATCACCTGACCCAGGTCCTGGCCGAAGTCCAGGCCGGCACATACAGCGAGCCGAGGAAGGCCACCTTGGCAAGTTTCGTGACCGAGGTGTGGTTGCCGGCACGCCGCTCCGAGGGGCTCCGGGAGAGCACCCTGTGCGGGTACACCACGGTGATGGAGCGCTGGATTCTTCCCCGGATCGGCGGCCTGGCCCTGGCCGACATCACCCCCCGGCACGTCCAGTGCCTTTACGACGACCTGGCCGAATCCGGGTCGACGTTGGGTCGCGGCGGCCTGAGCAAGCGGTCCGTGCAGCTGGCGGCCACGCTGCTGCGCCAGACGCTCACGTACGCCGTCGAGCAGGGCTATCTGGTCCGCTCCCCCGCCGCGGCGATCAAACGGCCGAAGGCGCCCCATTCCGAGATGCAGGCGTGGACTGCCGGCGAGGCCGCGGCGTTCCTCCGATCCGTAGCCGACGAGCGCCTCTCGGCGCTGTGGCTCCTCGCCCTGACCCGAGGCCCACGGCGGGGCGAGCTCGCCGGTCTGCGCTGGGCCGACGTCGACCTCGAGGCCGGCCGGATCTCGATCCGGCACACCCGGGTCGTGGTGAATGCCGCCGCCACCGAGTCGACCCCGAAGACCGACGCCGGTCGGCGCACCGTGCCCCTCGACGACACGCTCACCGCGGCGCTGCGCGCCCACCGCCGCCGCCAGCTCGAGGAGCGACTGGCGTGGGGCCCGGCCTGGGTCGACTCCGGTCTGGTATTCACCCGCGAGGACGGCTCCCCCTTGCACCCCGAGTCCCTGTCGACCGGCTTCGAGCGCCTCGCCCGGCGGGCCGGTCTACGGGCCATCCGCTTCCACGATCTCCGGCACACCGCGGCGACGCTGGCCTTGGCCGCCGGGATCCCGACCGAGTACGTCGCTCAGTGGCTCGGCCACTCGTCGGCGTCGATCACCCGGGATCTCTACCAGCACGTCACACCGTCGATGTCGGAAGGGGCCGGCGCCAAACTGACGGCGCTCGTGACAGGCGGCCAGCTGTGAGCGAGTACATCCCGTTCGAAGAGTGGGAGATGTCGAGCGACTTCTGGGACACACAGCCAGCGACCCAGATCTTTGACGCGGCGACCCAAGACCGGATCGGGGACTTCCGGCCGCCGATCATGCCGCCGGTCGGCACCAAGATGTTGTTCCATGGGGGCTACGCCGGGAAGGTCGTCCAGGTCTCTGTGGACATGTCCGCCGGGGGGTCATCGGCAGCGGTCTATGTGTCTGTCGAACTGGACGACCATGACGGTTTCTGGCGGTACCGCAAGGCCATGGAGCAGGTTCCCCCGGCCGAACCGGAAGACGCCCGTTGACAAATCGTTGACAGAGGGGCCGGAGGCTGAGGCCTCGGACCGCATTCCGGCGCCTCTACCAGCAGTGTTGTAGTCGGGCTGCCGAGATTTGAACTCGGGACCTCTTGACCCCCAGTCGGTCAACGGTCATCGGTTCGAGACGGGCGGAGACGGTTTGAGACGGAAACAGGCCTGCTCAGGCGGGGAATCCGGCCGTCCCTTCGTCGGTTTGAGAAGGATCTAGAAGGAACTCGACGGTCCGAGATGTGTTGACAGCGACGTTGACAATGGCCCGTGGCACCCGTGCCCCGTCGTCAATGGCCATTCATGCCCGCCGAGAAGGTCGCCGACCTCATCTTCGGCGGTGGATGACGGCCTAGTCGAGGTGCCCAGTCGGTACCAGATCAAAGTGGGCTGCTGCCTGAAGCGATGGGAACCGCTCACTCAGCAGTTGGAACTGCTCAAAAACCTCGCGGAACTTCTCGGCCATTTCGGCCATCCCCCGCTCCTGGGCCGTGTCAAACGTAGCCGGCGGGTGAAGGATCACAGACTCTATGATGCCCTTCTCGTCCGAAGCGACGGCAAAGGTGCACACGCGGTCGCCCACGGCTTCTCGAAGAGTCGCGTCGAAGGTTTCATGCGTTGCCAGCGCAAATGACGCCACGTCCTCAGGGCTGATTTGTGCGTATGCCCACGCGCTGTCTGGAGCAGCGTGACCAACAAGGCACCAGAACAAGTACTGGGACCCATGCTGATCCAGCACACCTACGAGCGGGATGGTGTACCTGTGTAGAACGCTGACGAGAGTTGCGGACGACGAGGGCTGCCAGGGCGGCCGGCCTCGTTCGATCTGGATGGCGTCGCTCATCGGAGTAATCCCCTCACGTACTCGATAAAGCACTCATCAAACAACTGTGACATGTTTTCATCCCAATCCGCAGTCGCGGATACGGCAACATGGCCCGGAACTGTCGGTTCGGGCTTATAGACCACCTTGAACCCCGCCTTGGAAAGGATCCCCGCCTCCGTGTGGCGAACGCAGTCGGCGGACCCTTCCTTGTCTCCACGAGCGATCATCGGCACTGCTTGGGCGACGGTTAACCTACCCTCCACTAGAGAAACGTACCCTTCGTCGTTCTGTCCCGGCGCGCATCTGAAGGAAATGTTGATTCTCGACCAGTTCAATGTCTGCCGAAGGTCCGCATGCCCGAGCTGAGTGAGCGGCACGTCATCAGCCACGTCCTCGCCGTCATCGCCTGGCACTAGGAG
>DATARN010000241.1:0-3404 GCA_036264135.1 Acidimicrobiales bacterium | reverse complement strand
CGCAGTACCGGACGACCGCAAAGGGCAGATCGTTTTTAAGTGGCCCGACGTCAACATCCGCAAGATGACCCGGGCGATCGTCGATGCCGACGAGTTGGCGGTGTTCATCAACACCGGCCAGGTGGTCGGCACCATGGGCCCCGGCCGCCACCAGATCGACGCCAATGAGCTGCCGTTCCTCGGCGCCATCGTCGACTGGGCCACCGGGGGCAATGCCTATCGGGCCGAGCTGTACTTCGTCGGCACCCGGGAGTACACGGGCAACACGTTCGGCGGCCGTATCGACGACGTCCAGGACCCCCAGACGGGGATGATCGTCACCCTGCGGGTCTTCGGCGACTATTCGCTGCAGGTGAGCGACCCCGGTGCCCTCATCACCCGTCTCGTCGGCACCGTCGACGTGACCAACAACCAGGCGATCACCTCCTGGGTCAGCGACCAGCTGCTGAAGGTCATGCGGACCCAGGTCACCACCCAAATCGTGCGCAACGGCTGGCCCATCCTCGGGCTGTCGGCCTACACCACCGACATCGAGCAGACGGTCATCGAGAAGGGCAACGAGCAGCTGGCGACCTACGGGCTGCGGCTCATCCGCATGGGCAACTTCGACGTCAACCTCTCCGATGACGACGAGGCCCAACTGAAGACCCTGGCCAAGGACACGGCCTACTCCCGCCTGGCGGGCAGCTTCGGGCAATACGCGTCCGGCGAGATGCAACTGGGTGCGGGCGAGGGCATGGCCAAGGGCGGCGGCGCCACCGGCGGCGCGTTCCTGGCGGCAGGCCTGGGCCTCGGCGGCCAGGCGTCCGCCCCGGCCCAGCCCGGCCCCCCGCCGCCGCCGGCGCCGGGCTTCGCGGGCGGTGGCGCCGGTTACGTGGGCGGCGGCCCCGCCCCTTCCGGGTCGGCTCCCGCCGGGACCGTGGAGTGCCGGACTTGCCACACGGCCAACGCCGCCGCCGCTAAGTTCTGCGCCTCGTGCGGGACCTCCCTGGCCCCGCCCACCCAGAGCTGCGAGAACTGCGAGGCCCAGAATCCCGTCGGCGCTCGGTTCTGCGCCAACTGCGGCCAGCCTCTCGGTCCCCAGCCGGTCCACTGCCCGTCGTGCGGCGAGGAAGTGGCGCCCGGTGCCAAGTTCTGCCCGAGTTGCGGGACAGCGATCGCGCCCGCCGCTCCGGCGGCGTCGTCGTAGGAGTCGGGGCATGACGCTGGCAGACCTTGCCGTCCGCGCCGGGGGCGGTCATTCCTTCAGTGGCGGGGGCGCGTCCTCGTCCGGCGGTGGCGGTGGCGGGGGCGGCTTCTTCTTCTTCGGCGGCGGTGGCGGGGGCGGCGGCGGGGGGATCGCCGGGTTCATTGTCCTCATCGTCATCGTCCTGCTCGTCCTCGGGATCTACATGGCGGTCAAGCGCAGCGGCCGCACCATGGGCGGGGCCATTGGGGCGGCCACCCGGGGCTTTGGCGGCCCGTCGACCAGTGCGACACCGGCGCCGTGGTCGGGCACCGAAGGGCCGGCGATCGATACCATCCGCGGCGACCTGTTCCCCGGCACCCACACCGACGCCCACGCCGCGGTGTCACCCGTCGAGCAGGGGCTGGCCGAGATCCAGGCCCACGACCCGGCGTTCAACCAGGAGTCCTTCCTGGAGTCGGTACAGAAGGCCTTCTTCATCGTGCAGGAGGCATGGGAGCAGCGAAAGCCGGACATGAGCCGCCAGGTCATGGCCGACGGCATCTGGCAGCAGCACAAGGCCCAGATCGAGGGGTACCTCAACGAGCACAAGCGCAACGTGCTCGAGGACCTGGCGGTGGGCGACCTCCGGATCCTGTCGGCCCACAGCGACCAGACCTACGACACCATCACGGTGCGGATCTTCGCCGCCTGCGCCGACTACGACGTCGACGACGAGAAGGGGAAGATCATCCGCGGCAACCGTAGCGTGGGGCAGTGGCAGGAGGACTGGACCTTCCAGCGGTCCTCGTCGGCCACGACCAAGCCGGGTGCGGGAACCTTGAACAGCAAGTGCCCCAACTGCGGGGCGCCGCTGAACGTCGACCTCCAGGGGGTGTGCAGCTTCTGCCATCAGCCGATCATGGGGGGTAAATATGACTGGGTCCTGGCTCGCATCGCCCAGGTGATGTAGGCGTGTCGCTGACCGAGCTCGGGCAGCGGGCGCAGGCGGCGGCCCGTCAGCTGGCGCTGGCCAGCAGTGACGAGCGCAATGCCGGCCTGCTGGCCGGCGCCGACGCCCTGGAGTTGTCGGTGGCCTCCGTTCTGGCCGCCAACGCCACCGACGTGGAGCGGGCCGAGGCGGCCGGGACGTCGGCCACGGTCATCGACCGGCTACGGCTGACGCCGCGGCGCATCGAGGCGATGGCCGCGGGGTTGCGCCAGGTGGCCGAGCTGCCCGACCCCCTCGGGGAGATCCTCGACGGCTGGCGGCGACCCAACGGGCTGCGCATCCACCGGGTCCGCGTCCCGCTCGGGGTGGTCGCCATCATCTACGAGAACCGGCCGAACGTGACGAGCGACGCCGCCGGCCTGTGCCTCAAGTCGGGCAACGCCGCCTTCCTGCGGGGCAGCTCGGGTGCCATCTCGTCCAACGTGGAGATTGCCCGGGTGCTGCGGGAGGCGTTCGCCAAGGTGGGCCTGCCGGCCGACGCCCTCGTCCTGGTGGAAGACACCAGCCGAGAATCGGCGACGGAGTTCATGCGCCTGCGGGGCCTCATCGACTGCCTCATCCCCCGAGGCGGCCCGTCGTTGCTCGCCGCCGTCGTGGAACACGCCACCGTTCCCTACGTCGTCGACGGGGACGGCAACTGCCACGTCTACGTGGACGCCGCCGCCGACCTGGCCATGGCCCGGTCGATCGTTGTGAACTCCAAGACGCAGCGCCCCAGCGTCTGCAACGCCGCCGAGTCCCTGCTGGTCCACCGTGACGTGGCCGCCGTCTTCCTGCCCGACGTCGTTGCCGCCCTCGACGGGGTCACGCTGTACGGCGACGCCCGAGCGCGACAGATCGTGGGTGAGCGGCGGATGCAACCCGCCACCGACGCCCATTTTTCCGAGGAGTTCCTCGACCTGGCCCTGAGTGTGGCGGTCGTCGATGACCTCGATGCCGCCGTCGACCACATTCGCCGCCACGGGTCGGGGCACACCGAGGCCATCGTGACCGCGGACCTGGCGGCCGCCACCCGTTTCACCACCGAGGTCGACGCCGCCGCGGTCGTGGTCAACGCCTCCACCCGTTTCACCGACGGCGAGCAGTTCGGCTTCGGCGCCGAGATCGGCATCAGCACCCAGAAGCTGCACGCCCGCGGCCCCATGGGGCTGCGGGAGCTGACAACCTACAAGTACGTCGTCTACGGCGACGGACAGATCCGCAGCTAGAGGATCAGGCGACCGCCAC
>DATARN010000108.1:0-25990 GCA_036264135.1 Acidimicrobiales bacterium | reverse complement strand
CTGGTCGAGAACGCCCGGGGCAAGACGGGCACGGCGACCGAGGCGAACTATCCGGTGGTGTCGGTGGCCGCCGACACGTCCGGTTCGCAAGATCACGTCTATGTCGCCTTCCGGCAGAGCCTGCCGCAGCAGCCAACGGCGGTGAGCAACTCCATGATCGGGGTCTCAAACGACGGCGGGACGACCTTTGCCCCTCCGGTAAACCTGAACAACTTCTCGTCGACGTCGTTCACCGACAAGACGGGAAAGAGCTATCCCGTCACCTACAGCACGCCCCACGTGGCGGCGGGCGACGGCGTGGTGTGGGCCGTGACGGGCGGCAGCCTCCCCCGCAGTGTCCAGGGAGCACCGAGCCAGCCGCTGTTCGTCGGTACATCAACCGACCATGGCAAGACATTCTCCATGAAACCGGTCACGCCGGCGGGGGCGTCGCAGCCGGCGATCCAGTGGATCCCCCAGGGCGGCTCGCAGGGGACGGTGCTCCTGGCCTACCAGTACAAGGTCGGCCAGACGCAGGGCAGCTCCGATATCTATTTCCAGCGTTCGACCGACGCCGGCAAGACATGGAGCCCGCCGGCCCGCCTGAACGACGACGACCCCAACAACCAGACGTACCACCTGCTCCCGAACATGGGCGTCGCGCCCAATGGTCGGGTCGACGTGGTGTGGTACGACTTCCGTAACTCGCAGTCCTTCGCCGATGACGTGTACTACACCTACTCCACCGACAATGGCGTGACGTGGGCCAGGAACGTTCGGGCCACTGACCAGATCGTGAACCGGAACATCGGTATCAACAACAACTCCGACGTCCGCCAGCCGCCGGGGGTCGGCTCCTCCAACCAGGCGGCGGTCATCGGCTGGAGCGACACCCGGCTCGGCACCGACCAGACACAAACCCAGGACGTCTTCGCCGACGTCGTGCAATTCAAGGCCCTTCCGTCGGGTGGGAGCAACAAGACGCTGCGCTACCTGGCGGCAGGCGCCGCCGGTTTGGCCGTGGCCGGCCTTATCGTGGCGCTGATCGCCCTCAGTCGCCGCCGCCGCGGTGACACGCCGCCGCCGCCGCCCGCCCCGATGGCCCGCGAGCGGGAGCCGGTCGGGGTCAGTTGACTTGCCCCGTGAGGTCAACTCGCTAGAGTCACCCTTTCGTGTTTCTTTCCTATGGGGAAATCGATTCAGTACAAGAAGGAGCAGGGCATTGACCAGATTGCATCGGAATTGGACACTGGCCCTGGTGGCCGTGACCATGGGCGTCATGGCTACCGCGGCCACGGCATGGGCGTGCGTAGGGTTGGTTTCGCTCACCGCCACCCCGAACTCGGTTGCTCCGGGTGGCACCGTGACCGTGGTTGGCAAGGAGTTCGCGGCCAAAGCTCCCGTGCTGATCCATTTCGACTCGATCACCGGTCCGGTGCTGGCGACGTTTCCCTCGCCCGGACCGTCGACCATGACCAGTCAGTTCACCCTCATGGTGACCATTCCCGCCGATGCCTCCACCGGTCCGCATGTCCTGGTCGCCACCCAGGATGAGCACAACATGAACGGCGGCAACCCGGCGCGTGCGGTCATCTACGTCGGGACCTCGGCACCCGCCGCCAACGCGTCGGGGGGTGCGGCGGGCCGAGCGACCAACCTGGTGGCCAACTCGGGAATCGGCCTGGGCTCGCTGACCATCATCGCCGTCGGGGTCGCCGTCGTGTGCCTGTTCATCGCCGGCTTGGTGTTCCTCATCGTCGGCCGGCGGCGCCCCGAAACGGCCGCAGTCCCGGCCTCGTAGCCGCCCGTCAGTCGATAATCCAGCAAAAAATGGGAAGGGCCATGAAACACAGCAGAATTGGTATGTGCCTGCTCGGCGCAGGACTGGTCGCCATGGCCAGCATTCCGCCCGGCGTGGCCACCGCAGCCAACACCGAAAGCTCGGGGATCAAGCGGTTAACCGCCGCCGTCCAAATGACCAAGGACGACCCTCTCCCCACCCGGTCGTTCACCGGCCCCACAGACATGCTCGTCGACCCCGGCAACCCACGGGTCATCGTGGCCGCCACGGCCGATCTGCGGACACGGGTGTGTTACCTCGAGCGATCCAGCGATGCCGGTGTGACGTGGCATATCGTCGGTCCCGCCGTGCCGGGGCTGAAGTCCTATCCGTATTGCACCACCGCCGATAACGCCGGGGCGACGCAGGCGTCCATCGCATTCGGGCGCAACGGCACGCTGTACTACGCCCTCGGGGGCTATGGCCCCGGCGAGGGCGCCGCCGACGGCCACAGCAGCGTTCTTCTGGCCCGCTCCAACGACCTGGGCAACACCTGGTCCACCATCGTGGTCGACAACAACCGGGGCAAAACCGGCGACGCGGCCGCCGCCGACTCGGGCGTCACCGGTTTGGCGGTGGACACCTCAGGGCCGCAAGACGTCGTCTACGTAGGCTTCATGCAGAGCTTCCCGAATGCGCCGAAAGGCTCGCCGCTGAAGGATGGTGCTGTCGTGGTCGCCGTGTCCACCGACGGCGGGGCGACCATCGCCCATCAGAGCAACATCAACACCTTTTCCAAGGTGATGCAGACCGTCGGGGGCATGACGGTTCCGCTGCAGATGATGACCTACTTCGGCGGCCCGTTCATGGCCGCCCACAACGGCGTCGTGGAGGCCGTCTCCGGCGCCCAATCGACGTCGGCGTACAACGTCTCCGGTACCGGAAGCATGGCCCTCCCGGAAATCGTGGCCCGGACCACCGATCAAGGCCGGACCTGGACGTTCTCCACGCTCGGGCCGCCCATCTACAGCGGCACCGGCAACCAGACGGGGATCGGGTGGACGCCGGCGGGCGGCCCGCGAGGCAGCTTCGTCGCCACCTACGCCTCGACCCCGGCCAGTGCCGGCAGCTCGGGGACGGCCAACATCGTGGTCCAACGCTCGACCGACGACGGCCAAACCTGGAGCAGCCCCCACATCATCACCGACGACGACCCGACGCAGCAGTTCACCAGCTTCTACCCGCAGCTCGGCGTGGCCCCCGACGGGCGCGTCGACGTGGTGTGGGAGGACAACCGCGACCAGCACGACTACCACTTCCAGGTCCGGTACAGCTACTCGACCGATGGCGGCGTGACCTGGACGAAAAACATGCAGATCTCCGATCAGCCGGTCAACTTCGGCCTCGGCGTCAGCTTCAACTCCGACATCCGCCAGCCGCCCGGTGTGGCATCAGCCAACCAGTACGCGGCGTTCGGCTGGGCCGACACCCGGTTGGGTAATGACACCACCCAGACCCAGGACGACTACGCGGTGGTGGCGCAGTTCGCGCCATTGCCGGCGACGCGTTCCAACACCCTCCCGGTCGTGGCCGCGGTGTTCGCCGGTCTCGCCGTCGCCGGGTTGGTGATCCTCGTGGTCTTCGCGACCCGCCGGCGCCGCCAACCCGCTGAAGCGGTGTAAGGGGGGCCGCACAGTTCTGCGTCGCTCCGCCACCGGCCGCCCGCGAGGGCGGCCGGTGCTTCGTTCACCGCGTAGGTGGCGGCGTGCCGTCCGCCCCCAGGCGGATCCGACCGGAGCCCGCCCAGGTACGCCCGATGGCCGCGGCCGGATGCCCTTGTTGGCGGAGGGCCGCCACGGCGGCCGCGGCCCGGTCGGGGGCGGCCCCGAAGAGGAGACCCCCCGAGGTCTGGGCGTCGGCCAACACCAGCACCATCGCCGGGTCCACGCCGGCGGCGTCGACCCGGTCACGGATCCACTCCAGGTTCCGCTCGGTCCCGCCCGGGACCACTCCCGCCCGGGCCAGATCCTCGGCTCCGGGGAGGACGGGAACCGAGAAGGGGGCAAGGTCCACGTCGACGCCGGAATGCTCGGCCATCTTGGCCAGGTGGCCCAGCAGCCCAAAGCCGGTGATGTCCGTGGCCCCGGTCGCCCCCGCGGCGAGGGCGGCATCTCGGGCGTCGGCATTCGACGTGATCATCGACCTGGTGGCGCCGGCGGCCACCTCGGGAGCAACGTCTCCTCGCTTCACCGCCGTGGCCACGATGCCCGTGCCCAGCGCCTTGGTCAGGACGAGGGTGTCACCCGCTCGCAGTGCGGCGTTGGTGAGGATCCGGTCGGGATCGACCTCGCCCACCACCACCAGCCCGAACTTGGGCTCCTGATCCTCGATGCTGTGGCCGCCGACGGTCACCCATCCTCCCTCCACGGCGGCGTCCTCGGCGCCGAGCAGGACCTGCGACAGCAGATCCTCGCCAAGTTCCTCCGTGTTCCACCCAACCAGGTTCAGGGCCAGCAGGGGTCGGCCTCCCATGGCGTAGACGTCGCTGGCCGAGTTGACGGCCGCGATGCGCCCCCACACGCGGGCGTCGTCAACGACGGGTGTGATGAAATCGGCCGTCACCACCAGGGCGCGGTCGGCCGCCACCCGCCAGACGGCGGCGTCGTCGCCCGTTTCCACCCCGACCAGGAGGTCGGGATGACGTTGTGGTGTCAGGTGGCGCAGCACGTGCTCCAGCTCGCCGGGCGCGAGCTTGCAGGCTCAGCCGGCGCCGTGGCTGTACTGGGTAAGTCGTCGCACAGCCCAGGATCCTACCGGGGGGCCGGGCTTGCGCAGCCGTCGTCTACCACCCAGCCGGTAGGATGCCCCCTATCTGCTGCCGCCCCATAGTGGCGGCGTTCTCAGGGTCCGGGACGATGCAAAAGAGCCGACGGCGACATGCGAGGTGGAGGCTGGCGGCCTTCGCGCTGGCGGCATGCGCAATACCGGTTATCGCCGGCGGCCCCGCCTGGGCCGCGGGCGGGGTGCCCTCGCCCACCGCGGCCGCGCCGAACGTGCTTGTCAACCAGGACAACTCGGTGATCACCGCCCACAATTCGCCGTCGCTGGCCCAGAGCCCGGTCAATCCCCAGCAGCTGGTCGTCGTCGACCGGGTCGACCGGCCTGACTACACCGCGACCGTGCACGTCTCCAGCGACCAGGGCCGGACCTGGCAGGACGCCCCGCTCGTCCTCCCCGCCGGCAACATGGGCAAGCTGTTCGCCCCCACCGCCACCTTCGACGGCCACGGCATCCTCTACGTCCAGTTCGTCACGCTGAGCGGCCCCGGGAACGGCCCGGACAGCGTCTGGATCGAGCGGTCCTCCAACGGTGGGGTCAGCTTTGACCAGCCGTCCCAGGTGGCCGGCGCCAACGCCTTCCAAACGACGCTGGCCGTGGATCGGCGTACCGGACGGTTGTTCTCCGCCTGGCTGCAATCCAACCCGACGGCCACGCATTGCAACCTCTGCTTCGCGCAAACCGGCCTGCCCATCGTCCTCACCTACTCCGACAACGAGGGCCGCAGCTGGTCGCCCCCTGCCCAGGTGAGCGACCCGGGGCGCCAGCGGATCGGGGCACCGGCGCTGGCGGTCGACGGGCGGGGCAACCCCGACGTCGTGTACTACGACTACGGCTCGGACCGGGTCGACTGGGAAAACCTGCCGGGGTCCTATGACGCCAAGTTCAGCCTCATCCTGGCCCGATCCAACGACCGGGGCATGACATTTTCGCCCGGCCAGGTGGTCGATGCCGACATCGTGCCGCCGGGACGGTTCCTCGTCTACCTGCCCGACAGCCCGGGGTTCGCCATTGGCGCCGGCGGCCGCATGGTGGTCGCCTGGGCCGACGGACGAAGCGGTGAGTCGGACATCCTCGCCCGATCGTCGGGCGACGGCGGGGCGACCTGGGCGGCGCCGGTGCGCGTCAACCAGGATCCTCCGGGGAACGGCGTCAACAAGGACCGCCCGGCGGCGGCAGTGGCGCCCGACGGCCGGATCGACATCTTGTACTACGACCGGATCCTCGACCACCGCGGCACCACCGCCGACGTCTTCCTCTCCTCGTCCTCCGACGGTGGCCGGTCCTATCCCAAAGTGCAGCGCGTGTCGTCGCAATCGTCGGACCGTTCCGTCGGGCCGCAGGGCTCGGCGTATTCCAACGAGGCTGACTTCGGCACCCGGATCGCCGTCCTGTCGGGCAACCGGCAGGCCATAACGGTGTGGACCGACACCCGCTCGGGCACGGCCGACACCGGACGCCAGGATATTTATGCCGCAGTGGTGGTATTTCCGGCGGCCAAGGGTTTGTCGAAGGTGCAGGCCGCCATCGCCATCATCGGCATCCTGCTCGGCATTGCCGGCATCGGCCTCTTCGTGAGCTCACGGCGACGCGGCGGCCCACGGGTACCCTTGCCACCCCCGCCGCCCCAGTTCGAGACCCCACCGCCGCTGCCGCCCCTGGTGCCTACGCCCGGGCAGGTATGACCACCGTCACCAGGCCTGTCGCTCCCGACGAGCAGGCCAATGACGACACCATCCGACGGTTGCAGTCCGTGGCGGTATGGAGTGATCGCCACCTCGCCGAGGCGTCCATCCGGATCGTCGACGTTCCCTTCGTGACCGTCGGCGGCGGCCTCGGATCGTTCGCCATGGTCGACTACCTGCGCATCGCCGGCGTGGCGCCGTCCGACATCCGGGTCCTTACCGTCCTGAAGCAGCCATGGCAGAACTACGAGTACCTGGCGGCCGTCTCGCAGATCCCCCGCTGGGAGCGACTGCGGTCGGATTCGTCGTCGTGCCCAGACAACATCTGGGGATTTCCGAGCTACGCGGTACGGGAGGCGTTCGCGGCCAGAACGGTCCGTGAATTCGTCGCTCCGCTGTGGAACGTGTTGTCAGAGAATGTCCTCTCCGACTATTGGACACCGCGATCGGGCGACGTCTTCCGCGCCTTGCAGCGCGAAGCTGACCGGATCGGCTACTGGGAGAGTGTCACCCGGGGGCAGGCGCTCATGACCCACCGCCGGCGGGGCGGCGGCTATTTCAGCCTGGTCACCCCTGAGCGGGGGCCGGAGCGATACCTGGCGTACCGGAGCCGCTTCGTGCACTTTGCCGTCGGCTATCCCGGACTGCGCTACCTGGACGACCTGCAGGAGTACCGTATCGCCACCGGAGACCACCATCGGGTGGTCAACGCCTACGAGCCTCATGAGCACGTGTACGACGAACTCAACCGCCGGGGGGGAACCGTCCTCGTCCGGGGGGGCGGCATTGTCGCCTCCCGTATCCTGGACCGCCTGATCACCGACCGCGACCGCTCGGGCAGCCCGACACAGATCGTGCACCTGCTGCGCACCTACGTGGCCGGGTCCCACGGACCATCGGCGCTGATGCGCCGCCGTGGCGGCAACGGATGGGCGTATCAAGGCTTCAACTGGCCAAAGTCGTCCTGGGGCGGCCACGCCAACGCCCGCCTCCGCAAGCTGGAGGGCGAGGAGCGGGCCAACTACCTGCGCACCATGGGCGGCACGACGACCGCGTACCGCAAGCGCTGGCAGCAGCAGCTGGCCCGCGGCCGGGCGGAGGGCTTTTACCGGGTCTACGCCGGCGAGGTGGAACGAGTCGTACCCGGTCCCCTGGGGACGGTCGTGACCTGCCTCAGGCCCATGAGCGGCGACGACCCGGCCACCGAGCTGCCGGCCAATTTCGTCATCGATGCCACCGGTTTGGTGGCCGACATCAGCGAACACCCCGTCCTCGCCGACCTGATGACCCACGCCGGCGCCCGCCGCAACGTCCTCGACCGGCTGGACGTCGAGCGCAGCTTCGAACTGCGAGGCTGCCGCAACGAACCGGGACGGCTGTACGCCTCGGGTGCCACCACCCTCGGCGGCTACCTCGCCGGGGTGGACACCTTCCTGGGCCTGCAGATTGCCGCCTTGGAGATCTGCGACGACCTGGCCGGGCTGGGTTTCTGCCGCCGGATACGCGTACTCCGGTCGACAGCACAGTGGTGGCGCTGGATGCGAAACGCCACGCCGTGAACATCACGCCGTGGTGAAGCTCCTCCTCGATGACTTTCGGTTGTGCATCCGACCGGGCCGTGGACTGGTCGCCCGTTTCCCGGCCGCGGTTCTCGTCATCACCGCCAACGAAGAGCGACTTCCGGGTCTCGACCGGCTCGTCGAGGAGTGTCGGAACGGCGCCGGGAGGGACCTCACCGGTCGGCTGGCTGATCTGATCGAAGCCAACCCCGACAAGACGCCCCCGTTCTGCGCCCTGTACGAAGAAGGCGACGGTCTCACTTTCTTCGTCCACGGTGACACCCAGATCGTGCTGACCGGGGCCCAGCCCGTCATGAGGATGGCCGGCCGGGGCACCGCCGGGTGGACCGGCGAGCTTCACGACCGGGTGGCGTCGATCGCCATCGGCCCGGCGCCCGCCAGTAGCGGGGAGTGGCCCCCGCTCGCCGGCGACGAACTCGGCGATCTCCGCGAGGGCGTGGTTCCCGGCGGTGCCGTCCTGCTGGTACCGCGCGCCGCCACCGTCACCCCGTCTGCCCCGCCGCCGGCCCGTCTCCCGGAAGCGACCCCGCCGCCGGCCCGAGTGCCGGAAGCGGCCCCGCCGCCTCGGTCGGTTCCCGCCCCCACTGCCGTCGGGCCGGAGTCACCGACGACCGCCCCGCCGGCCGCCATAGACGGGCCGCCGGTCATGGTGTGGGGCGTTCACTGCAAGAGGGGGCATTTCAACAACCCCGACGCCCGTTACTGCCGGCTATGCGGCACCCACATGGTGCACCAGCGCCGCGACCCGGTTCTCGGGCCTCGACCGGTCCTCGGGTTCCTCGTCGTGGATGACGGCGCCACCTACAAACTCGACGCCGACTACGTGCTGGGCCAGGACCCCGACCTCGACGCCGCGGTGGCCGCCGGCGAGGCGCGGGGGCTGGCGCTTTCCGACCCGGAGGGCACCGTGTCGCCATCGCACGCTGCGGTCAAGCTGGAGGACTGGAACGTCTTCCTGATCGACCTGAACCCCCGGTTCGGGACCCACATCTGGAGGCCCGGGACCGACGGGTGGGTCCGCCTCGAGCCGGGTCAGAAGGTCATGCTCGAGCCCCGGTCACACATCCTGCTCGGGCGGCGGACCCTGGTGTTCGACTCGGTGAACCGCCGCTAGTTCTACCAGCCCGAGTTGGCCAGTTTGCCGCCGCCGCCCCAGCCGGTGTTGGCCAGGCGCCTCATCGGCGTCCAGGTGCGCGGGGTCTTTGACTCGAACAGTTCCTGCCAGCGTTGGAACGCCCGGCTGCCCATCTCTTGGGCATCGGAACGACCGGCCAGCCGAGGGACCAGATTCTGCTGGAAGGCCTCCACGTGCCCGTCGAGGGCCCGCGACAGGACCGTCATCCTCGCCGGCAGCGACGGGTCTCCCGGCTCGAGGCCCTCAATCCCCTCCATCGCGGTGTGGAGTCTGTCGTCGGCCACGCCCATGGCGTAGCCCGCCTCGGTGGAGCCGTCGCCCAGGCTGCGCTGGATCTCGACTTCTATGGTCATGTGGATCCACAACGTGTCGCACACGTTGAGGGCGGCGTCCAGGTTGCTGGGTGTACGCCAGTACTCGCTGATGGCCCGACGGATCCGGGCGTGGTCGTCAGCGAGGAACTTGGTCACATCTGACATAAGGCCTTCCTTCCATGGTCAGCGAGTAAATATAAGCCGTTGGCACATCGAGCAGTAAAATGCCGAATCGTCCAGTCGATCCCGCCAGTCGGCGGGAAGCCACTGGACGCTCTGGCAACCGGTGCACACGATGTTGTTGGTGAAGCGGGCCATCCCCAGCCCCTTCAGCACCGGACCACCGAAGGGCGGCCGGGGCCGGGCAATGGCATTTCCCTGCGGCGCCGCTCGCTCGCGCGCCTGGCGCTGCTGTTCGGCTTGTACCGCGGCCGTGGCCCGGGCGCGAACGGCGACATCCCAGGGGACCCCGGCACCCGGGTGCATCGGACCACCCCCGCGCGCTCCCGAGCCGGCTCCACGCCGATGGCCGTTGTTGGCGACCGGTCGCATCGCCAGGTTCCCGTCCTGTGCAGCGCGGTACGCCTGGTTCAGCGCCTTCATCCGATCTTCGCTCTCCCGCCGGACCTCGGGCGGACTGTCGACATACCGGTCGGGGTGGTAGATCTGGGCCAGTACCCGATACGCCGACATCACCTCGTCCGGCGACGCCGACGGGGACACGCCGAGGACCTCGAACGGTGCCAGCGGAACTTCGTTCACGCGCTCATGCCCTCGCGGCGGTGCCCGCCGGGCCCAAAGGGCTCAGCCGACGATCCGGTCGCTCGACCGCCGCCTGACCTACCACACCTACAGATTATTCACCTCTTGATCACTGGACACCTGCCGAGCTGTTCCGCCGGGTAGGCGTCAGGGCCGGTACAGATCGACGCAGCCCTGGGCCACTGGCGGCTGACCGGCAAAGGCGGTATCGCCCGCCACGACGAGGACGCTCCCGTCGGCGAGCAGCACGGCTCCTTGGCCACTGCGAGGGCACGACATGTTTCCCCCAGGGTTCCACACGTTCTTGACCGGGTCGAAAACCTGGGCGGAGGCCAAGGAGTTCCGGGCCCCCTGATCGACCGTCTCACCGCCGGTCACCAGCACCATCCCGGAATTCAGCGTCGTCGCCGACGCCCCGGTTCGGCCTTGCGCCATGGGCGCCACCGAGCTCCAGGTGCCGGTCGTGGGATCAAAGCGTTCCGCGGTCGACAGCGTGGCCGTCCCGCCGGGTCCTCCGATGCCGCCCGCCACCAATACCCGGCCGTCGGGGAGGCGAGTGGCCACCTGCAGTGCCCGGCCCTCGGCCATGCTGCCGGCGCCCGTGAAGGCCCCGACCGCCGGGTCGAAGATCTCGGCATTGCGCAACGGCTGGTAGAGGAGCCCGGTCGGGCTTGGCGTTCCCTGGCCACCCAGCCCTCCGACGACGAGGACCCGTCCGTCGGTCAGCGCGGTGGCGCTGGCCTCGAAGCGGGGAACGGTCATGGGATGGGTGGTCGACCACGTCCCCGTGGCGACGTGAAAGACCTCGGCGGTCGCCGTCGGGCTGATCGTCTGGCCACCCCCGGTCCCCTGCTGGCCACCGGTGGTCGTGCCGCCCGAGACCAGGACGTCGCCATTGGGGAGGGCGGTCATGGTCGCGCCCACCCGGGCGATCGCCATGGCGCCGGTGGCCGCCCAGTGCCCGGTGGTGGGATCAAAGATCTCGGCGGAGTCGAGCAAGGTGGGTCCCGCCACGCCGCCGGCGATAAGGACCCGACCGTCGGCCAGCTCCACTGCGGTCGCGCCCCGGCGGGCCTGGTTCATGGCCCCCGTCGGCTTCCAGATCTTGGTCTGCGGGTCGTACATCTCGGCCGCCGCCAACGGTATGGTCCCAACCCCCCCGCCGGCGGCGAGCACCTGCCCGTTGCCCAGACGGACCACCGCCGCCGTGCCCCGGATGGAACCGAGGGCGGGCAGCTTCGTCCACGACCCGAGGACGGCCGCCGGCGGTGGCGTCTTCGAACTGCTCCCACCGCCGCGCGCCGACAAGGCCACGACCGCGGCGATCACCAGCACGGCGCCGATTGCACCCAGCAGCCACGGCAGGCGCGAGGTCCGGACGGCCACAACCTTCGGCGCCACGGGACGGGCGCAGCGCTCGCACTTGGTACCAACCTCGGTGCGCACCATGCACTTCGGGCACACCGGGCTGCCGCACTCGACACAGCTGATCCGAGTCGGTTCCCCATGAGCCTCGCAGGTGAGGGTGGGAGCGGTTAGTTCACCAGAAGTGGCCATGTCACCAGCGCGAGAGAGGGAGCGTTCCGCTGGCGATGGTAGCCCCTCGCGTCCCGCTAAGGGCCGGCGTCGCCTCGGGGCCGCCGCCACCCGACTCACGGCCATTGCGGCTGGCTACAGTGCGACGGTGAGGCGTCTCCCCGCAGCCGCCGCAGCCGCCGGCCTGCTGCTGGTGGCGCTCGTGTTGGTCGCGGCGGCCGTGCTCGCCAGAAGTCGCACGACGGTCGGCCAGAACGTCTTCGTGAACCCGTCGGGCATCATCGACGCGTTCAGCACGCCGTCGGTGGCCGTCAATCCTGACCGCCCGAGCAATGTCGTCGTCACCTACCGGGAGGACCGGCCCGATCTCTCGGCGCGCCTCGGTTGGAGCAACGATGGCGGGGCTTCCTTCGCGCCGACCGCCCTCCCGCTGCCGTCCGGTGCCGACCGGCCTTTCTTTCCCGATGCCGCCTTCGCGCCCGGCGGGGTGCTCGACGTCGCCTACGTCAACCTCGGCGGCCGGGGCAACGTCCCGGCCAACCTGTGGGTCGCCCAGTCCCGCGACGGGGGACGGCACCTGAGCGCGCCGGTTCTGGTGACCAGCGGGCTGACGTTCCAGCCACGGATCGCCGTCGGACCGATGGGAACGGTCAGCCTCACCTGGCTGCAGTCGAATCGGGTCGGCCAGGCCGCGCTGACAGGCGACATGGTGCGGGTCATGATGTCGACATCGGGTAACGGAGGCCGCAGTTGGTCCCCGCCTGTCCCGGTCAGCGCCGCCGACGGGAACCTGGTCAGCGGGGCCAGTGGCGTCTTTGTGGGGCATTCGTTCGTCGTCGTGTACGAGCGCTTCGGGCCCACGGCGTCCAACCTGGGAACTGGGGGAACCGCCGCCCAGCCCGACACCTATGACATCGTGGTGACCCGATCGCCGGTCGGCCGCGCCGACTTCAGCCCGCCGATGGTGGTCACCGCCGCGGTGCGCACGACGCAACGCTTCTCGCTGTTCTTCCCCCAGTTTCCGTCGCTGGCCGGCGGGGGCGGCCGCCTCTACCTCGCCTGGGCCCAGGGCCGGGGGCACGGGCAGGACGCACTGGTTGCCGCCTCGGCGGATTCCGGCGCCACCTGGTCGAAGCCGGTGCGGGCCAACGACAACCCCGGCGGCGACGGTACCGCTCGGCTGCTACCCACCATGTCGGTCGCCCCGAGCGGACGGGTGGATCTGGTTCTCATCGACGAGCGCAATGACCCGTCGGGAAACTTCGCCGACGCCTATCTGGCGTCATCGACCGACCAGGCCCGCTCGTTCCACGACTTGAAGCTGTCGACCGCAGCGTTCGACACTCGAGTCGGTCCTACCTTCGGCGGCGGTCTGCCCCCCGACCTCGGGTCTCATCTGGCCATCGCCAGCCAGCCGGACTTCGTCCAGGCGGCGTGGGCCGACAGCCGCCTCGGCAACGAGAACACGGGGCGCCAGGACATCGTGACGGCCAGGATCCATATGACGTCCAGTTCGGGTCGCACGCCATTGCTGATCGGGGGGGCGGCGGTCGCCGCTGTCGCCGCCGCCGGGCTCTTGGCCTGGCGCCGCCGGTTGGGCCGGATCGGCGCAAACGCGCAAGAATGATCCAGGAGGATTGCTGATGGCGACACCCAAGAAGGCAGCACCGAGCAGGCCGTCGCCGGCCGCGAAGGGTCGCGTCGCCGCGGCCGGGCCGGCGGGCACCTTTCCCTCCGTCCTGCTGGCCGCGGGCCTGGTTATCGGGCTGTACGCCATGCTGCCGGCGATCTTCACCGGCGGGATTCACCTCCGGCGAAGCGTCGAGATCGTCGACCACGTGGTCCCGGCGGTCGTCGTGCTGTTCCTGACCGTCGTCGCCATCGTCAAGGGCGCCAAGCCGGAGTCGCTGATGCTGGCGTCGGGGGTGGTCATCCTGCTGGCCGGGTTCTGGATGATCGCCACCCACCTCGGCCTGGCCCGACAGGGCCTCAACGGCCAAGCCAGCCGGGCGGGAGCTGCCTTCCACTGCTCGACCGCCATCGCCGTCGCCGCCCTCGGCGTGGCCTGGGCGTGGCGGTACCGCGAGGCCGGCGAGGGCGCGACCTCCTAACCGGCGGTCAGCGGGCTCTCCGCCGGATGCGGGGTGACCGGGGGCTCTATCTGTGGCTCGAACTGGGTGCGGTAGAGGTCGGCGTACAGACCTTCGCGTTCCATTAGCTCGGCGTGGGTGCCCCTCTCGACGACTCGGCCATGGGCCACCACGACGATCTGGTCGGCGGCGCGCACGGTAGAGAGCCGGTGGGCAATCACCAACGACGTACGTCCGGCGAGGGCGACCCGGAAGGCGGCTTGGACGGCCGCCTCGGATTCCGAATCCAGATGGGCGGTGGCTTCGTCCAGGACCACGATGTCCGGCGACTTCAGCAGCAGCCGGGCGATGGCGACGCGCTGCTTTTCCCCACCCGAGAGGCGGTAACCGCGCTCGCCGACCAGGGTGTCCAGGCCATCGGGCAGGGCCGCCACCAGGTCGGAGATCTGGGCGGCGGCCAGGGCGGCGAGCAACTGCTCGTCGGTGGCGTCCGGCTTGGCGTAGAGCAGGTTGGCACGCAGGGACTCGTGGAAAAGATGGGCGTCCTGGGTGACGACCCCGATGACGGCGCGGAGCGACGCCAGCGTGGCCTGGCGGACATCGACTCCGTTAATACGCACCGCCCCGGCGGTCACGTCGTAGAGGCGTGCCACCAGGTAGCTGATGGTCGTCTTCCCGGCCCCCGACGGGCCGACGAGGGCCACCAGCTCACCGGGCCGGGCGGTGAAGGAGACGTCGACCAGGACGGGGGCCGAGACGGCCTGCTCGAGGATTGCGACCGACTCGAGAGATGCCAGGGAGACTTCCTCGGCGACGGGGTAACGGAACGATACGTGGTCGAACTCCACGGTGGCCGGGCCGCGTCCGATTGCCGTGGGTTCGGACGCCTCCGCCACCATGGGTGGGAGGTCCAGGACCTCGAAGACCCGGTCGAAGGACACCAGGGCGGTCATCACGTCGACCTGCACGTTGGACAAGGCCGTCAGCGGGCCGTAGATGCGGTTGAGGTAGGCGGTGAGAGCCACCAGCGTTCCGACCTGCAGGGCGCGGTGGGCGGCGAGAAGGCCGCCCCAGCCGTACACGACGGCGGTGGCCAGCGATGCGGTCAGGAGGAGAGCGGCCATGAATACCCGGGTGTACATCGACCGGGTGATTCCGATGTCGCGCACCCGCCCCGCCTTCTGCTCGAAGGCCCAGCGCTCCTCTTCGGGGTCGCCGAACAGCTTCACCAGCATGGCCCCCGCCACGTTGAACCGTTCGGTCATGGTGTTGACCATCTGGGCGTTGAGGGCGTAGCCCTCCCTGGTCAGCCGGCCGACCCGCCGGCCGATCCAACGAGCCGGGATGACGAACAACGGCAGGATGAGCAACGACACGAGCGTGATCTGCCACGACAACAGCAGCATGGCGACGAGCGTCACGGCGACGGTCAGGATGTTGGACAGCACCGAGGAGAAGGTGTCGGTGAACGCCTGCTGGGCGCCCAGCACGTCGTTGTTCAACCGAGACACCAGGGCGCCCGTCTGGGTCCGGGTGAAGAACGCCACCGGCATCTCTTGGATATGGGCGAACACCTTGGTCCGCATATCGAATATCAGCCCCTCGCCGACGCGTGCCGATACCCAGCGCTGCCACAACGACAGGCCGGCGTCCACGACGGCCAGAAAGCCCACCAGGATGGCCAGCTCGACGACCAGTGAGCCACGGTGGCGCAAGATGCCCTCGTCGATGACCGCCCGGTAGATGAGGGGATTGGCGGCGGTCACGGCGACGTCGGCGATGATGAGCACCATGAAGAGGGCCAGGAGGCGCCGGTAGGGGCGGGCGAACCGGGCGATGCGCCGCACGATGCCGGGCGGGAGAGGCTGGTCGACCACGGACTCGTCCTGGTGGCCGAAGGTGTGCATCAGGCGCCACCCACCGTTGCGCATGGCCACGCCGAACGCCCCTTAGGGTCCGGTGGCGGGGACCGGGGGCGTCGACAGGCACCCGGCGCCTCGACCGAGCAGCCGGAGCCCCGCCAGGTCGCCGATTCCGTAGGCGGAGGTCGGCGAGGTCTGCTCGGTGACCGGCTCGTGCATGATCTGGTCAAAACCGCTCACGTGCCCGAGCCCGACAACGTGTCCGAACTCGTGAAGCAGTATCCGACCCCACGTGACACCGGCCCCGAACCCGTCGGGTATGGCGACATTGTTGGCCAGATGGGCGTCGACGTTGAGGAAGACCGAGCCGCTCACGTCGACACCTTGGATCTGCACGGGGACCCCACCCCCGGCCACCTCCGTCAGATTGTCCGAGCCGCCGATGTGCGCCCAGTCGACGAGGATGGGCGCCCACCGAGGGCCGAACAGCGCCGGCGCGAACGGCTGGAAGTCGTTCGAGCTCTCCGTGGTCGTGCCGTCATAGGTAAAGGTCATCCCCGTTGCCTGGGCCACGTCAGCCGCCGCTTGGCGGGTATCGGCCACCTGGGCCGGAGTGGCGGAGGTCTGGTTGATGACGTAGTGGATCGGCTGGCAGGGATTCCAGCGGACGGGCTGGCATCCGCCCGGCTGGAGGAAGAGAAACGAGAAGTTGTCCGGTTCCACGACGTTGTGGCGAATCTGCCCATTGGCGTCATGGGCCAGGTGGCCGCCCGCGGCACAGCTGGTGACCGCCGACACCACTTTGGCGCCGCTCGTCGACGATGAGAAGACCGTCCCCCGCAGCACGGCGGCGAGGACGGCGATGGCGAGGAAGACGGCGATGGCGATCCCGATCCGCTTCCTCGGCGGGGCGGCTTTGGGGAGGGAACCCTCGACCGTTATGGCCGGTGCCCCGCTGGGTTCGACGGTGACGGAAAAAGGGTGTCCGCGTCGCGGGACGTCGATCGCCACCATCGACGTGGCTCCGGGCTCCAGCACCAGCGTGGCCGGTTGCGCGCCGAGCGGCCGACCGGAGGTGTCGGAACCGTTCACGACGGCATGCACGACGTCGTTACCCCGGTTGGTCACCGTGAGTTCTACCCCCGCCACCGAGGACAGCGTGGCCCCGACCTCGACGAAGGGTGCCACGTGGGCCTCGGCGGTCACCGTGACCTCGGCGTCGCGCTTGTGGTCGCCTTGGGCCCGGATGCGGATGCTGACCCGGTGGCTCCCTGCCCGCACCGCTGGCGACCGTGGCGGCCGGAACATCACCTGCGCCGATCCTTCGCCCCCCGCTCCGATCGTCTGCGCGAATGGGGTGACCGAGACCCAGGAGCCGGCATCACTCAAGACGTCGAAGAGGTATCGCCGCTCCTCGGCACTGTCGTTGCCGACGCGAAGGTTGGCCACCGCCACCTCGCCGGGAGCAACCGTTAGCTCATCCGGCTCCACAGTCGCGCCCATAGGCAGAAAAGCCTAGGTCCGTGAACGTCGCGGCGGGTCTCGACGTTGCCTGCGTCAAGGTGTGGCGGCGGGGCTCCGGGAAATAGGATCCCGCCATCGATCTGTTTCGCCGACCTGTTTTCCTGATCACCATCGGGCTCGTTCTCCTGGCGGGCGCCGTCGCCATCCAGGTCGGCGGCCTGTTCAAGACCCACCCCGACGCCGTCGCGTCGCCGTGCGGGCTGCAGCCGTGCCGGGCGGCGCAGACCAAGGTGCCGTTGCGGGGCTTCGAGGGCGCCTACGTCGCCGCCGATCCCAAAGCCGCCGGCCACGTCGTCGTGGCCGACACCGACCTCATCAACTCCAAATGCGGCTGGCACAGCACGTTTGACGCCGGGAAAACCTGGACCGATGGCGCCTTCGCGCTGCCCGCGGGGTTCAACGGCTGCCACATCGACCCACCTTCGGGCGGCCACGTCCCGAGCGGGAGCGTCGTCATCGGCTCCTACGGCCAGGTGTACGTCGTCTTCGGCTCGGCCCGAGTGGCCGACGCCGGGCGGGACAGCATTCTCGTCGCCTCGTCGCTCGACGGCGGGCGCACCTTCCTGCCCGCGTCGGTCGCCGTGGCCCCGCCCACTCCTGACTTCGGCCTGGCCCGTCCCCTCATGACGACCGCACGGGGGCCGACCGGTAAGGACGTCCTCGACCTCTCCTTTTGGGGGTGCCACCGAACGGCCCAGGGTACGGCATGCGACAGCGCCTTTTTCGCCCGTTCCGATGACGCCGGCGCAACGTTCGGCTCCCCGGTCGTCGTGAACAAGCCTCCCGGCGGCCAGAACCCGTCGCAACCCGTCGTAGGCAGCGACGGGACGATCTATCTCACATTCCAGCGGCGCTTCGCCGACGGCCACGTCAATCTTCTCCTCGCCAAATCCAGCGACAACGGTGCCACCTTCAGCGAGTCGCCCATCGACACCGAGCGGAGCATCGGTCTCCTCTACGACGCGGCCAAGCTGGCGCTAGACCCGAAGTCGGGGGCTCTCTATTCGGTATGGAGCGACAGCCGCACAGGGTCGCAGCAGATCTTCTTCCTCAAGTCGCCCGACAAGGGGACGACCTGGTCCCAGGCGCAGCTATTGACCCCCGACCCTGCCGTCACGGGGAGCAGTCGTTCGCCCAGCATCTCGGTCGCACCGAACGGCCGGATCGATGTCGTGTACTACCACACCCCGCCGGAAACTCCGAACCTCGATGAGGTTTACCTCGAGTCGTCGATGGACAGCGGAGCGACCTTCAAGCTGCGTCAAGTGAATCCCAAACCCATCGACCGGACGTTGGGATATTCCGGCCCGGCGGGGAGCCTGGGTGAGGTCGGCAACCACTATCCCCCCACCGTGGCCTCGCTGAACTCGACCGCCGACGTGGTTTGGAGCGATACCGCGGCGGCGACGCCCTTGACCCAAACCCAGGACGTCGAACTCCGTACCGTCGTCTTTGCAACGACGGTCGGAGGGACGTGACCACCTGACGCGCAACCTGGCGGAGGTGGACGGGAATCGAACCCGCCGGACAGGGATCGCCTGTCCCAACCGCTTTGAAGGCGGCGGAGCCCACCAGGTACCCGGACACCTCCGGCGCCGAGCTTACTCGGGCAGGTCCCGCAAGGCCCCTCCGACGGACCGCCACAACTCGTCGGCTTGATCTCGGGTCCACAAAGGGGGCGACGGCTCGGCACGAGGCGACGGTCGCGGCCCCGAATGTTCGAGGACATCCTCGAGGAAGGGGACACTCGGTCTCGGTTCCGGGCGCCACCGCATGGCGTCGCTCCCGACGGACGCGTCCCGATCGACGCCCCACGAGCTGTCTCGCACCCACGTATCGCCACTGCGATCGGATCTCATCCTGCCACCTCCCGCCCAGGGAGCCTACCCGGACGGGCGGGGCGGGGGCTGCGCCCCCGCCCCGCCGTGTCGGCGCCCAACCGGTCAGCAGGTACTACTCAACGGGACGGTGACGCCCAGCACCCGGTCGCAGGCGATGGCGTGAGCCTGGGCCAAGATGCCGCCCGCCTGGCCCGCGATGGTCCCAGTGTCACTTTTGATGGCATCCACCAGGTTGATGACCGTGTCGGCCCGATTGTTGATGCCGATGATGCCGACGCCCGGTGCACCGCGGATACCTAATACCGTCGAGTTGACGCCGGCGATGCTGCCGGCGATGGCGTGCACCGAGGTATTGATGGTGCCGGCGACGGTATTGATGGAGTGCACCGTGCCGTTGATCGACATCGCAGTGGCGAGGATCTGCGACGCCGTCGAGTTGATGCTATTGACGTTGCTCAGAATCTCCGCGGCTTGACCGCTCAATGGCTTGGCCGCGTCGTTGATCTGGGCGACGATCGTTTCCGTCTGGCTCAACACCGGCAGAGTGTCGGTACAGGGTTGGCTCGGAGAACACCCGGTGTTCAGATGGCTGTTGGCGCCCTTCACCGAGCCGGTGATGTCGACGACCTGGAGGTTGATGTCCTGGGCCGCTTGCAACGTCCGGGTCAATTCCACCACCGCCACGAGGGCGAACACGATGACCAGCGCCAGGATGATGCCGACGACACCGGCTTCGTCGCGCCGTGATCGGGTCGTCATCAGCACGCCGTCCGGTGGAGAAGGGACACCAACTGCACGATCTGGCCGCTGCAGATGCCATGGAGCTGGGTGTCGATGCCGGGCACCAGGTTCGCCGCCACGTTGGCCGTGTCAGCTCTGGCCGCGGCAAGTGGGCTATTGGCGATGGCGACGCGCTGGAAGATGTTCTGGACGCCGAGCTGGTTGGGGGCACACGTGGCGGCGCAGTTGCCCGCCGGCAGATTGGCCGCGTTGAGGGTGGCGTTGATGTTGCCGGCCGTGGCCAGCACGGTCTGGAGCACCGAGGAGGTGTTGACTAGCGACGACGACGTGTTGACCAGTGAGCCCGACGTGTCCTTGAGGGAACCGTCCACCGAGACCAGGCTGGAGTTCACCGAGGAGAGGGCGGTGATGATGTCGCCGGCCTCGCCGGTGATCGGCTTGAGCGCACTGTCGATGCTGGTAAGGCTTTTGTTGACGTTCTCGATCTGGCCGGGAAGGGTGTGGACGTGTCCGCCGGCACCGCTCACCGCGTTGCTGGCGGTACCAAGATTGCTGTTGATCGACGCCAACGAATTGGTGATGAAAAGCAGATAGAACACGACAACGAGGACCACCACTGAAAGAAGAACGACCCAGACCAAAGTCCACCGCCCGATGTAGCGGGCTTCGTCATGGTCGATGGTGCGCGAACGCGAAGATGTAACTGCAGCTGTCATTTTCTCGTCTCTCCTCTAGCAGTTGCCTGCGGCGTTCCCGCCGAGTTCCTTGTTGACGCAGCCGGCCAAATGGAGGGCACGGGCAAGTCCTGAGCCGCTGGTTCCGACAATGGCGCCGGCGTCGCCTTGAATCTGCTGGGCCACGCCGATCGTCACATCCAGGTTGGTGTTGATCATGTCCACCCCGCGCTTGATCGAGTTGGCAACGCTGAGGATCGAGGCTGCCGTTGTGTTTATGCCCGACGCCGTGCTGTTGATCGCACCCGCCGAGTTGTTGATGGTCTTGGCCGTGGTGTCGATGGCCCCGGCCGAGGAGTTGATTGAGGATGCCAATCCGTTGATCGACTTGGCGAGATCAACGACCTGGCTCAACTGGCCCTGGAGTGGCTTGGCCGAGGCCAGGATCGAGGACCCGAGTTGGTTGGTCTTCGTCAGTTGGAGGATCGAATCGGTGTTGTCGTTGATTCCGCGCCCCGTCGCCGAAATGGTTATGGCCTTCTTGTTGATGGCTTCTGCCGTGCTGGCCGTTCGCTGCAAGAGGACGACCGCCAGGACCAGAACGACAACCACGACGATCAGGATCAACGCGTTGCTCGAGCTCTGCCCGGACTCGGTCCGAGAGAGGTGGCCGCGCCCGTCATCCGGGCGCGGAACATGTAGGGGACTCAAAGTGGATTCCTCCTCCTAGACATTGGAACAATCCGACATACGGAGACAAAAGCGGCGTTGGATGACACATTCCGCCGAAAATTCGTCATATTGCATTCGGAAATGCCACATGGGCGCGTTAAAGGAGCACAAGGTCGCGGAGGCATTGATTCGTGCTAATCGTTGATGATTGGCCGCGGCTGATTCGCTATTCTCCGGGAGCCCCCTTCACGTAGAGAACGCTCGCATCTATCAGACCCAGCACTAGAGGTGTTCGAAGCCGACGAACAGTCCGGATGGCGCCGGTCCGAACCTTGCGATTCGGGAGGCTAGGTGTACGATTCCTGTAGATGAAGTGGACCGAACCGCCCATCGAGGCGTCGATGTCGGGGCTCAGTTCTGCCCCGCCCGACAGCGAGGTGATCTGCCCGAGCGACATCGATGTGATCCGCCCGAGTGACAACCTCCCCATCTCACGAGGGGCGGTGGAGCGCAAGCTCCAGCGGACGGACCGCTACGACCGCCGGGCCCGGGTGATCGGCTACGAGCCACTCACCACGACCGGCACCGTCCGCATCTCCTTCGAAGTCGTCGACGACCACGAGTTCGTGTTCCTTCCCGGCTACTTCATCGGGATAAAGGCCGACGTGGCGGGGGTGGGCACGTGCCGCAGCCCCTATTGCATCCTGTCATCGCCGAACGATCGACGCCTTTTCCAGCTCATCGTGCGACTGGTGCCCGAGGGACCGCTGTCGTGCTATCTCTCCGCCCTCGACCTGGGCGACGTCATCGCCTTTCGAGGACCGGCGGGCCGCTCGATGATTCCCAAGGAGGACGACACCGCCCTGGTCTTGCTGGCTACCGGCGTGGGCATCGGGCCGTTCCTGTCACTGTGCGACCATCTTCTCGAGGGTTCGTGGACCCGCCCGATTCGGCTCTTCTGGGGCCTTCGCTTGATCGAGGACGTCTGCTTGCTGGACGAGCTTGACGCCATCGCCGCGGCCCATCACGACTTCTCGTACCAGGTCACCCTGTCCCAACCGCCTCCGCGCTGGGCCGGGCTGCGGGGCCGCCTCACGCAGTGCGTGCCGCCGCTGCTGCCAACGCTGGGAGGCACGCACTATTACCTGGTGGGCAATGGCGCCATGATTGCCGAGTTCAGCACGGTTCTGTCCGACCTCGGCGTCGACGAGCGGTTGATCTACGAGGAGATTTACTTCAACAGCAAGTGGCGGCCGAGCCCGGCGACACTGGCCGACCTTCGAGCCCGGTTCGTCGCCACCGATCTCATCTCTCCGTACCAGCAGCAACAGGCCGAGCTCTTCGGCCTCGAGCGGCCCCTCCATCTCCGGCACTGAAACCGATGCCGACTGCGGCACACTGACAGCGTGCCTACCTATTCGTTCAAGTGCCGTACCTGCGGCGACCCGCCCTTCGATGACGTGCGGCCGGCGTCGCAGTCAGAGGAACCGGCGACATGCCCCCGCTGCGGCGGGGTCGACACCCACCGGGTCTACGGGTTTGCCTCCAGATCGGAGATCCCCAAGCTGAGGGCGCGGCCCCGGTAGGGCCTAGCCGCGCCCCCGTAGGAGGGTCCGGGGCGGGCACCGGATAGGCCCGACGTTTCGGCGTAGGCCTCGGGTGGGAACGTTTGGGGCATGCCTAAGGTTGATCCCGAATCTCACCAGCCGATGTCAGACGCCCCCGACCAGGAAGATCCCGAAAATGCGGGGCGGTAAGGGCCGCGACGACATGGTGTCCGGCGCCAATCCGACCGGTTCCGACGCACCTACCCAGCAGGGCGTCTCGTCGCCCGACCCCAAGCCGTCCAACCCCGGCAACACCCAGGGCGGAGGTTCGAACTAGGCCCGACGGCCCAGGGTGACCGCCGCCTCACGGTGGAGTCGCCCGAAGTTGTAGTAGGCGGCGCATGCGCCTTCCGAGGAAACCATGCAGGTGCCGATGGGCGTCTCTGGGGTGCAGGCGGTGCCGAACACCTTGCACTGCCACGGCTTGATGACACCCTTCAGCACCTCGCCGCACTGGCAAGCCTTGGGGTCGGCGACGCGCACCCCGGGGATGTCATAGCGTAACTCGGCGTCGAAGTCGGCGAATGTCGGCCGAAGTTTGAGGGCACTCTCGGAGATGAAGCCCAGACCCCGCCACTCGAAATGGGGCCGAAGCTCGAACACTTCGTTGAGAAGGGCCAGGGCTCGGGGGTTGCCTTCTTCGGTAACGCAGCGGGTGTACTGGTTTTCCACCTCGCAGCGGCCTTCGCGGATCTGCATGAGCAGCATGGTGATGGCTTGCAAGATGTCCAGCGGCTCGAAGCCGGCCGTCACGAGTGGCTTGTGGTAGCGGGCGGGCACGAAGCGGTACGGCCGCTGGCCGATGACGGTCGAGACGTGCCCGGGGCCCAGGAAGCCGTCGAGGCGCAGGTCCGGTGACTCCAGGATGGCCTTGACGGGCGGGACGATGGTGACGTGGTTGCAGAACACCGAGAAGTTCGTCAGTCCGAGCTGGCGGGCTTTGACGACGGTAACCGCAGTCGACGGAGCGGTCGTTTCGAAGCCAACCGCGAAGAAGACGACGTTGCGGTCGGGGTTGTCGATAGCGATCTTCACGGCGTCGAGGGGCGAATAGACGAACCGGATGTCGGCGCCGCGCGCCTTGGCCTCGAGCAGGTTGCCGTTGCTGCCCGGGACCCGCATCATGTCGCCAAACGACGTGAAGATGACGCCCGGTTGCTCGGCGACGGCGATGGCGTCGTCGACCCGGCCCATGGGGATGACACAGACCGGGCAGCCGGGACCGTGGATCAACTCCACGTTGGCGGGCAGGACATGCTCGATGCCGTGGCGGTAGATGGTGTGGGTATGGCCGCCGCACACCTCCATGAACTTGAACTGGTCGTCGCCTCCGGCCAGCTGGCCGATGCGGGCCACCAGCGCCCGGGCCGCCGCCGGATCTCGGTATTCGTCAACGAATCGCACACCTTCAGCCTAACCCCGATAGCGCCCAATTGGCCGTAGAAACAAGGGTTTTTGCCGCAGGCGAGCGGCCCTGGCGGCCTGGGTCCGACAGGCCGCGCCGGCTGCTAGGTGTGCTGATACACTTAGGTGGGCACATCCGCTAGCGACCGCCGATTCTTCCTGTGAGGAGGCAGCTCCGTGAACGAGGATTCGCCTTCCAATCCCCACGGCGGTTCCGCTGGTGAGTTCCGCCACTACACCTATTTCCGGTCCGCCATCTTGGTCCTGCTGAAGGAATACGACAGCCACGGCTACGAGCTGGTAGATCGTCTGGCCGAGGTGGGTTTCGACTCCCGCGATTCCCGGGACTCGGCCAGCATCTACCGGATGCTCCGCGCCATGGACAAGGAGGGCCTGACCACATCGTCGTGGGACGTGAGCAAGGTCGGTCCCCCTCGGCGGGTCTACGCCATCACGGCCGAAGGGAACCGCTACCTGCGTGACTCCAAGTCGTCACTGGTGCGCCAGCGCGACGCCCTCGACGCCCTGCTGCAACGCTACGACCGGGTTGAGACGACGGGCCTGCAAGGTCTTGGTGCCTCGGCGCGACGGTAATCGCACGGTGCCGGCCGAGCGGAGGAGTCGCCGTCTGGGACGGGACCGCTTACTGGTCGGCTGTGTCGAAGAGCAGCTCGAACGGTGTCGCTGTCGCCGGTAACGCCATGGACACGGCGAGGCCGTCGGCGTTGAGCGTCACCGCATGCGGGTTCCCCACCCGCAACCACACTGAACCGCTGGAGGGAAGCTCAACGCTGTCGCCGGCGTCGAGGTCGTCTTCGTACAACAGCGCTCCGGCGGCGCCGCCGGTTCTCACTTCCACCGAGCAGGGGGCCATCACGATCAGGTCGAGCTCGGTTCCCGGCTGGCGGAGATAGCGGGCCTGGTGATGACCGCCGGCGACCAGTACCACGGAGCTAGGCGGCCCCGGCCCGGCTGCGGGCTCCGCCGTCGGGGGTGAGGGGGCCGGCTCGGAGGCACCCTCGGCTGGCTCTGTCAGTGCGGGCCCAGCCCCGGCGTCGGTTCCGCCCGCGGGTTGATCCGACTTTGCGGCGCGGCGGGCCATGGCCCGGGTGAAGATCTCGTCGATCCGCGCCTTGCGGTCGCTGTCTCGGGCCGCCGTCGCGCCGGACGAAACGGAATGATCCGCAGCAGCCGTCGCCTCCGACTCGGACGGGCTCGCTACCGCGCCTACCGTCGCCGTCGCCGACCGCCGCGGGCGGCGCGGCTTCGAAGGTCCGACTGCGCCGCCGGTGGCGCCAGTGGCACCGCCCGCCGGCTCAGGGACCGCCGCGGCGCTCTTGGGCGCTCGAGGCTTGCGACTACGAGGCTTGGCTGGCTGCTTGCCTTCGTCGGTCACGGCCGCATCTGACTCCGATGCATCACCACTCGTGGCCGGTGGGGTCTGAATGGGATCTTCGGGTTGATTCCGTCTTGTCCGTGGCGTCAATTTTTTGAGAACGCTCCCCATGCGGTGCGGCCAGCCTGCGGCGCCGTCCCGATTCTGCCCGATGGCTCTTCCGGTAACCTACATGTAGCTGTACCCGAGGACAAACCCGCCCGGGGCGACCGAGCGAGGGTCGCCCCGGGCGGGACTAGAGCATGGTGGGCGCACCTCGTCGGTCGCCCGGGCCGGTCACTCCAGGGTGCAGCTGCAGGAGTTGACTTCTCGGACGATGACGCCTTTGCCGGTGTCCATGTGGGTGGTGCACGGCATACACGGGTCGAACGATCGGATGGCCCGCAGCACGTCGATACCCTTGATGTCGGCCTCGGCCACCGATTCCAGGATCGGGGTGCCGATGATGGCCTCCTCGTAGGGGCCGAGCCCGCCGAAAGGATCGCGGGGAGCGGCGTTCAACGTGGAGGGGGTCGTGATCTGATAGTTCAAGATCTTCCCCTTGTCGAAGTGCATGTGGTGCACCAGCCA
>DATARN010000167.1:0-16067 GCA_036264135.1 Acidimicrobiales bacterium | reverse complement strand
ATCCGGGTCTGGCGGAAGAAGACCGGCCCGGCGCTGGTGAGACGCACCGCCAGGGCGGTGACCACCAGGACCGGGGAGGTCAGGACGAGCATGGTGGCGGCCACCGAGAAGTCGAAGGCCCGCTTGACCAGGCGGGCGGCGGTGTGCTGCCCCGGCGTGCGCAGGTGACGGAAGGGGATGGCCCAGATGTCGTGGGTGGCGGAACCGAAGAACTCGGCGCCCAGCTCGAACATGGGCGGAATGACCCACACCTCGAGGTGGCGGGCCTTGCAGTCGTACAGGGATGCGCTGAGGGCGGCGGAGCGGTCGCCGGCGTCGGCCACGATCACGTGACGGACCCCCATGCGGTCGACGACCGCGTCCAGGTGGGCCAGGTCACCGAACACCGGCAGCCCGGCCGGCGCCGATGCTCCGGGCCGGTCGATGAACCCGATCGGGCGGATGCCGCTGGCGCTGCGGAGGAGGGCGTCGGCGACCAGACGCCCCGACCGGTCGGCGCCGATCACCAGGGCCTGCTCGGAGCGACCGGGACGGGACCGCAGCTTTCGCACCACGCCGTAGGTGATCAGCCGGGCCAGGATGACGAGGCCGATCAGCAACGGCAGGTGCTCGAGGAGGTCGACGCGATGGCGGTCGGGCCACACCGAAAAGAGAAGGGTAGAAACGGTCAACTGACCCAAAAGCGTGGGCAACTGGTTCCAGAGCCGGTAAAAGATCCGGGGCCGGTACGCTCCGCCGATCCACATAACGAGCAACGTGACGGCCGCGTAAGTGAGGCTCAAGGCGCTCGGGCGAACGATCAACGTCTCAGCGATACCGAGGGCCCCGATGTCGCCTAAAGCAATGATCCTGGAAGGTCGCATGGTCCTCTCTGGAGAAGTCATCCGAGCCCATGACTGCCGCGCGGTTTGCTTCCTCGCGACGCCAACAATAACGGACTCTCAACCTTGCGGAAGCGACGCAACCGTGAAGGCTGCGTGTACAGATTCCTGCCTGACCTTTTGTTCGAAAGCTATGTCCGATTCGTCACCGTAGAGACGGGTCGGGGTCTCGGTTGACTGGCGATTCATAGGTACGAATGACTGATACGACTAATGCGCCGGATGGTCTTTGATGCCGAGCATCTCCGCCAGGGCGGCGTATTTGGGACCGAAGATCGCCACGTAGTCGAGGCTGTGGCCGAAGTCGTCGTCGCGTCCCGGTCGGAAGCGGGTGAGGCCCATCAGGAAGGTGCTCTTCAGCGTCCTATCGATGCCGACAATCTCGTAGCCGAGGTCGCGTATCTGCCGCACCGCCGGGCGGTCCCACAGGGACAGCGGCCGGTCGTAGGCCCCGAAGACGTGGTCGTTGGACTCGAACACGATGACGTCAGGAGGGGCGGCGGCCAGGAACCGTGCGGCGCCGCGGAGGAAGGCGGGTTCATGGCCTTCGATGTCGACCTTCATCAGGCGCACCGGTCCGACGTCGAGCCCCGCCAGGAAGTCACCGCTGGCCCGCACCGCCACCGAGTAGCTGGCGCCTGGGCCGTCGAGCGCCCGGCTGAGCGAGGCAGCGCCGAGATTGTGGTCCGGTACCTGGAGCTGCAACTCGCCGTCGGCATCGGAAAGGGCCAGTTCGTGGACCTGGACATGGTCCATGCCGTTCAGGGCCAGCGACTGCCGGAGCAGGGCGGCAACAGCCGGTTGGGGCTCGAAGGCGTGGACGCAGCCCCCGGCGCCGACCGCCCCGGCGGCGAGCAACGTGATGACGCCGTAGTTGGCGCCGACATCGACCGCGGTGTCCCCGGGGCGAAGGACCCGGGAACAGACCCAGGAGAGCTTCGGCTCGAGGTCGCCGAAGTAGAACACGGTGCGCCCGATGTGTTCGTCCGGGCGCACCAGGAGCCGGGCGCCGCAACGCAGGCGCACCTCGACGGGCTCCGAGCCGGGAGGGGCGGGCAGCAGCTTGGTCGCCAGGCGGGAATGCCCGCGGTGCAAGGGGTAGTGGTGCCCAGCCGCCTTGAACAGCCGCGTCGCCATGGCGGCGGCGTTCGGGCTGGTCACGAACACCTCAGCGGACGGCATCGACGACGTAGTACGGGGCCAGGTTGTCCCACCGGTGGGCCATGACCCATTCCTCCCAGGCGAGGTAGGCGGCCCGCAGCGGGGCGAGCGAGTTGAAGTAGCCGAGGCCGGCGTAATACGGGACGACCTCCGCTTCCGACCACGACGCCAGCAGCTGGTCGATGGCACCGTGCCAGCACTTGTCGTAGTAGGCGGGGAACGTGACGTAGCTGTGGCCCGGAAGGATCTTGTTGACCAGGCGCTGGACGCCCCACTGCGGCACGACCCGGTTGGCCAGGCCGAACAGCGAGAAGGTGCCGGAGAACTGGGCGACCAGCCGGCCGCCGGGCCGCAGGTAGCGCCGCATGTTGTCGAAGGCGGCGGCGAGGGGCCGAACGTGCTCCAGGACCTGGAAGCAGACGACCAGGTCGAAGCCTTCCTCCAGGTCGGGTTGGAAGGTGGTGACATCCGACGCCACGGTCTGGTCGTAGGAGCCGGCGGGTGCCAGCTGCAGCTCGGATTCGGTCAGATCCAAACCCACATATCGCGATTCATGCGGTCGGTCATTGGACGCAATAGTGGGTGTTCGTCCTGCGCCCACGTCGAGAATGCTGACACCCGGTTGTAACCGAATGGCAACGCGCTGTTTAAAGTCCTCCGCCCATTCCGTTTCGACGTATCGGGAGGGGAGCTCGCGGCGGAGTGCGGCTTTGCCGACTAGGACGGATTGTCTCAGTGGGGAGATTTCCCTTATCCGGGTCGTGGCCGTCATCTCTTGCCGAGCGTAGCCCCTATCAGGCATCCTCGAGGACGATGTCTCGGACCGTTGCATTGGATTGCCGCTGGCTGGCCTATACCGGTGCCGGACGGGTGGTCGAACTTCTTCTACGGGGTTTTGCCGAGCGCCCACCCACGGGACACTGGGTGCTTTGGGGGCCGTCCGATATCGAACAGTTTCGGTGGTCCGATTCGGATCTGGTCCTGTCCCGTGACCTCCCGAATACCTGGCGCGGGCAACGCGATTGGTTCCGTGTGCCTTCGAGCGATTTGGTCGTCTTCATGCACCAACAGCGGCCATTACGCCCCCTCCCGGCGCTCACCATGATTCTCGACACCACGCCCATCCAGTTCGCCGCCAGTCGCCTCGACCGGGCGGTGAAGGCACAGTTCCTGCGCCGGGCGGCGGCCATGTCGTCGGGGATCCTGACCATCTCGGAGTTCTCCCGCCGCGCCATCGAGGACGACCTTGGGGTACCGAGCGACAAGATCGAGATCCTCGACCTGCCGGCGGACGAGCGACTGGCCGCCCGGGTCTTGGCGGCACGGAGCCAGGCCCGGCAGGAGGACGTGGCCCTCTACCTCGGGTTGTTCCTGCCCCACAAGAACCTTCCCCGGCTGGTCGAGGCGTTCGGCCGGACGACGTTTCGGCGAGACGGCGGTCGGCTGCTGTTGGTCGGGGGAAAAGGGGCCGCGGCGGCGCTGCACGATTCGCTGACCGAGGACCAGCGCGGCTACGTCGAGATCCGCCCGAGGTGCAGCCAGTCGGAAATCGAGCACCTGCTGGCCAGCTGCCGCTTCCTGGTCCAGCCGTCGCTGGTCGAGGGCTTCGGCCTGCCGGTGTGGGAGGCGCTGGCGTCGGGCCTTCCCGTGTGCGTCAGCGACGGGGGGGCTCTTCCCGAGATCACCCGGGGACTGGCGGAGACCTTCCCCGCCCGTTCGGTCGAGGCCATGGCGGCGGCGGTCGATGCCTGCGCCGCCCGGGCCTCGGCCATGGGGCCCGGAGACGACGCCCGCCTGTCGGCGCGCCTCCTGGCCCAGGCGCCCACGGTGGCCGACTTCGCCGTCCAGTTCGACGGCGTGGTGCAGCGTCATCTCGATGCCGCCGCCCATCACGGCAGCAGATAGGGCGATACGAAGGCGAGGAATTCCCGCTGGAAGCGCGCCTCGGAGAACTGCGTCGTCCAGGTGCGGATTTCCGACTCGTCCCACGAACCGGCCAACAGCCGGTCGATGCCGCCCTCGAGGCTCTCGACGGTCGCCTCCGGAAACAACACGCCACTTTTCCCATCCTTGACCGTGTCCAGGGCCCCTCCCTGGCCCAGGGCGACGACCGGGCAGCCCGCCGCCTGGGCCTCGACGGGCACGATCCCGAAGTCCTCCTCGCCGGGGAAGAGCAGGGCGATGGCGCCGGCCAGCAGCTCCCGGTACCGGCGGTCGTCGACGTAGCCGGCGAAGCGGACCGTCGGGCCGGCCAGGGCCCGCAGCCGGGCTTCGTCCGGTCCCGAGCCGGCCACCACGAGCGGATAGTTGCGCGCGGTGCACACTTTGATCGCCAGGTCGATGCGCTTGTACGGAATCAGCCGGCCGAAGGTCAAGAAGTACTCGCCGGCCCGTCGCTCGCCGCGGAGGAACGGCTCGATTCCCACGGGGGGAAAGATGCAGCGGGCATCTCGTCCATAGGCGTCGCGTATCCGCTCGACCACCGAGGTGGAGATGCCGGCGAACTCCGTGACCCCCTTGGCGGTCTGACAGTCCCACGACCGCACCGCCGGCAGAACGGCGCCGGCGACGGGCCGCATGGAGCGCCGCAACCGGTGCAGCTCGAGGTCGGGCCGCCATGCGACCCGCATCGGCGTGTAGCAGTAGCAGAGGTGGGGTCCGTGGAAGCGGAATCCCGCCGCCTTGGTGGCGAAATGGCTGCTCGACACCAGGACGTCGGTGTGCTGCAGGCGCACCGTTGACCAGGCCAGTGCGATGACCGGCCCGTAGCGGCGCCAGCTCTGGCGGGCGCCGGGAAGGTGGTCGGTCCAGAGCCGTTCCACCTCCTGGCCGGCCAGCAGCTCGTCGACCAGCCGCGGATCGGCGACCGCGGTAAGGACCCGGCAGCCGGGCAGGGCGGCGACCATGGCCCGGACCGTCTTGTCGGAGCCACCGAGCGCGGTCAGCCACTCGTGGGCGATGAGCACCCGGCGCCCGGCCGCCACGGTTGAGCCCGGGGCGGTCAACGCAGGTCCGCATCGGTGGTCATGGGCCGCGGTGATTCCCACCGCCGGTCTCGCCAGATCGCCCGGAACCGGGGGATCATCACCACGGCGTACAGCCATTCGGCCGCCGCGATCCCGCCGATGGCGCCCCCCGGGCCCCACAGCAAGGCACCGACGATGGCGGCGGTGAGGGTGAGGGGGCCGATCATCGCCCGCAACTTGAGGGCCTCGCTGGGGCAGCGCAACGCCCGCAGGCCGGCGGAAAGCACGATGGAGACGGCGGCGCCCGCCACGTAGGCGCCGGCGCCCAGGACCAACGGCCGGGAAACCGGCCAGGTGGCGCCCACGATGAGGACCCCAAGCCGGGTGGGCAGGAGCCACCATGCCAGGGCCAAGGCGTTGGGGACGACGAAGGCCACGGTGCAGCCGATCAGCATCAGCCGGGGAAACCGCCGGGGGTCGGTTGCCAGCAGCCGGGTGCCGTCCGCCATGACGACCGTCCCGATACCGAGGAACAACGGGTTGGAGGCGTTGGTCGCCACCTGGGCGGTGCGCAGGCGGCCCAGCGCAGCGACGCCCGAGACCACCACCACCGACGCCAGTCCCAGGGTGTAAGCGAAGTTGGCGATCAGGTTCTCGCCGAGGACCTTGGCCCCGAAATGCAGGGTGGCCCGCCACCACCGCCCGCCCCGGGCCACGCTCGGCCAGACGCCGCTCTGCCCGATCCCGGCGAGCGCCCCGACGGCCGTGGCGGCACACCACGCCGCCACCAGGCTGGCCGCGCTGTGCGGCCCCAGCCGGGTGGCGACCAGGCAGGCGGGCGCCATCGCCAGGAACACCACGGCGTCGTTGACCAGCGCCTGGCCGGGACGGCCGGCGGTGAAGAACACGCAGCGCCAGGCGTCCTGCAGGAGGATGGCCACCGCCCCGACGGCGAAGACGACCACGGCATGGCCGAGGGGACCGCCGATCACGAGGCCGGCGACGGTGCCCACTCCGGCGGTCCACAGGCCGAGCAGCACCGCGCCGCCTGTCGCCGCCGCCGAGGCGTCGTGGCGCTCGGCGGCGCCGGCGGCGCTGAAGCCCACGGTCAGGGGATCGCCGTTGAGCGGCCGGTTGACGGCCAGCAGGATCTGATAGGCGGCGAAGACGATGGCGAACGCCCCGACGCCGGTGAGTCCCACGGCGTGGGTGACCCACAAGCTAATGAGGAGGCTCTGGGCACTGGAGAGAACCTGGTCGGCGACGGTCCACGCCGCGCGGTTCCGACCCAATGGCGGCGAATCAGACATGTTGGATATAGGCAAGGTGACGGGGGCCTCCCCGCCCTCGTCCAAGAGCATGACGACGCCTCCAGCGCTCGGCTCGAACAATAGTGGCTGCCTGTCGCCCCCCTTAACATGCAAATCGGACGAACGTGCGCCTCGTCAGATGAACAAAAGAGATACGGAAGATGACGCCGGACGCGCCCGATACCCTGACGCCATGCATGCCACCTCCGGCAGCGGGCGAGCGGACCCCCTCGCCGGGATCCTCCGATCCGCCGGTGCCTTTGTGGCCCGCCGCGACCGGCCGTTCATCGGTCGCGGCTACGTCCAGCTCCTGACCCGGGCCCTGCCGGGTCGGGAGATCGAGATCACCGACCGCTCGGGCCACCGCCAGGTGATCGACACCCGAGACCAGATGGGGGCGAACGCGCTGGCGGGGCGCTACCGGCTACCGACCGAGGTGGTGGGACGGGTGCGGCCCGGAGACTGGGTGATCGACTGCGGGGCCAACATCGGCATCATTACCAGCCAATTGTGCGCCGCGGTCGGCCCGGCGGGCCAGGTGTGGGCGTGCGAGCCGGTGCCCGCCAATGTCGCCCGGCTCGAGCGGCTCAAGGCGGCCAACAACCTGGATCAGCTGCGGATCGTTGCCTCGGCCATCGGGTCTGAACCGGGCACCGCCACGATCGGGCTTCCCCCGTCGGGGCGCAGCGGCTGGGCGTCGATGACGAAGTCGTTTGGGGTCACCGAGCGGGTCGAGATCGCGGTCGACACCCTGGACCGGTTGGCCGCGGCAGCCACCCTTGCCGCTCGCCTGAGCCTGGTCAAGATCGACGTGGAGGGTTTCGAGTCGGAAGTTCTGGTCGGCGGCGAGCACCTGTTCACCACCCAGCGTCCCCTTATTTATTGCGAATTTAACGACGTCCTGCTGTGCGATCGCGGGCAATCTTCGATGGTTCTCCTCGACCGGTTTGGAAGTTTGGGATACCGCCCAACCGCGACATCGGCACCGTTGGTTGCCAGGATGGCGGGTCGGGTTGTGAATTTGCTGATGGAACCCGAGGGCGTCCGATAACCGCGTTAGGATCGATCTAGATGGGCTGGTGTCAGGAGTTTGGACTCCCGATCAACGAGGGCTGCGACCATGCCATGGCGGCGGGGCACGAGCAGTGCGCCTGCCCGGCCTGCGGCGTGGTCTGCCCGGGTCGCTTTTCCGGCTGCTCCCTGGTCTGGTTGGCGGATCCGGCGTCCGGTAGGCAGCCCGCGTTGGCGGCCGGCCCGGGCGGGAGCGCGGCCCTGTCGTTGGCGGTCGCCCCGGCGCCGGCGACCAACGGCCACGCCCCGCCCCAGGGACAACTGCCGCCCGGAACGCCCCGCCCCGATGTCGAGTCCCTGGCCAAGCAGGTGGACGATCTGCGAAGCGAGGTAAGCCGCCTCACCGCCCAGATGAAGGAACTGGTGCAGGCCACGGTTGCCTCGTCGCCCGAGACGGTGCTGCGCGGCGTCGACGCCCGGTTCGAGTGGTTGACCAAGCAACTCTCCGACCGGCTGGTCGTCCTCGGCAACGAGGTGGTCGCCGTCAAGCGCGAGCTGGGCGAACGGGTCGGTCCGTAGCCCGGCTCGGGGTTCAGACGGCGGCGGCCTGGGGTTGCTTCTCCGGGGGCTGGCCCGCCTTGCGGCCGCCCTTGGCGGGGGCCGCGGTCGTCGCTTTGGCCTCCTCGGCCGGCGGGTAGCGGTAGTCGTAGGAGAAGCCGTACCGCGACTCCCGGTCGGCCCGGTTGACCACCAGGCCCAGCAGCGGGGCGTCGACCTGGCGGAGCAGCTGGACGGCTCGGGTCAGCTCGCGCTTCTTGGTCCGGCCCACGTCGACCACGATGATCACCCCGTCGGCGTGGCGGGCCAGCACGGCGGCGTCGGTCACCGGCAGCGTGGGCGGGGAATCCACCAGGACCATGTCGAACTGGTGAGCCAGGCTGGCCAGCACCCCCTGGGTACGTTCCGACGCCAGCAGCTCGGAGGGGTCGACGGGGGGCGGGCCGGCCGCCAACAGGGCGACCCCCGGGGCGGCGACCGTCTGGATCGCCCGCGACAGGGGCAGGTCGCCCCCTATCACGGAGGTCAGCCCGGGCTCGCTGGTAGCGCCGAAGAAGGCGTGGAGGCGGGGCCGGCGGAGGTCAGCGTCGACCGCGCACACCGCGGCGCCGCCCCGACCGAAGGCCACCGCCAGGTTGGCCAGGGTGGTCGACTTGCCTTCCGACGGGCCGGGACTGGTGACCTCGACCACCTTGAGGGCCCCGTCGAGGGCGGCGAACTGCAGGGCCGTCCGCAGGCTGCGGTACGCCTCGGCGGCCGGCGAGGCGGGCTCGGTCAGGGAGACGACCACCGCCTCGTCCTTGGCCTTCCAGCCGGGGACCGAGGGCGTCATCCCTAGGGTGGTGAGCCCGTAGGCCGCCCGCTCGGCGTCCTCGTGGGAGGCGATCGAGTCATCGAAGAGGTCGACGACGAAGGCCAGGGCCACCCCGGCGAGCAGCCCGAGGATGAGCGCCGCCACGCCGCTGGTGAAGGGATGGGGCCCCGACGGTGACGACGGGATGGTGGCCGAGCTGCCCAGCTGGGCCCCGGTGTTGGCCAACGCCGACTGCAGCTGACTCTGATCCAGTTGCTGCTTCAGCGCGCCCTGCTGGGCCAGCAAGGCGCTGCGTTGCGGGCTCAGGCTCGTCTGGAGCGTCGCCTGGCTGGCGGCGGGGGCCGCGCTGATCTGGTTGTCGATGCTGTCGATCTGGTGCTGGATGTCGGTGATGCGTCCCTGGATGAGCTGCTCGGCGTCCAGCAGGTCGTTGACGGCGGTGGTCTTGCGGTAGGTGATGTAGGCGTTGGCGTAGGCGTTGGCCACCCGGGCGGCTAATACCGGATCCGACGAGCTGGCGCTGACCTGGATGGCGTTGGTGTTCAACACCGCAGTCGCCGTCACCGGGGGAGCGGTCGCCGCCCCGAGGGCGGTCGCCACCAGCTTGCGGACCGGCGCGCTGGTCATCACCGCGATCTGCGTCTGGACGTCGCGGGCCGGGTCGAGGCTCACCGTGTTCGAGGTGGACAGCGGACTCTGGGTCGGGCTGAAGACGAGCTCGGCGGTGGCGGTGTAACTGGGCGCCTGGGCCAGGCTGAGGGAGACGGCGACCGCCACGATGACGAACGCGGTGACCACGATCCAGACCCGCCGGCGGCGGAGGATGCGCAGGTAGTGGTGGATGTCGAAGCCGGGGGTGACGTCGGGGGATGCCAAGAATGCCGACGTTACAGGCCTGGAAAGGGGGTCGATCGCGGTGCAGCGGACACAGCGTGACGGTGAGGTTAAAGGTGTCTCACCTTCGCGATCTTTGGCTGTTTCGCCGCTCGATCGGCCCCCGGAGTTCAGGTCGCAGGCCGCCGGTACCATCGCGCCATGCCCCCGTTCCAGGTCGTTTCGGACTTCGAACCCGCCGGCGACCAGCCGGCGGCGATCACCGCGCTGACGGCCGGGGTCGAGCGGGGCGACCGCTTCCAGACCCTCCTCGGCATCACCGGCAGCGGCAAGTCGGCGACCATCGCCTGGACCATCGAGGCGGTGCAGCGGCCCACGCTGATCATCGCGCCCAACAAGTCGCTGGCCGCCCAGCTGGCCAACGAGATGAAGGAGTTCTTCCCCAACAACCGGGTGGAGTACTTCGTCTCTTATTACGACTACTACCAGCCCGAGGCCTACCTCCCCTCGAGTGACACCTACATCGAGAAGGACAGCTCGATCAACGACGAGATCGACCGTCTCCGCCACGCCGCCACCTCGGCCCTCCTCACCCGCCGCGATGTCATCGTGGTCGCCTCGGTGTCCTGCATCTACGGCCTGGGGTCACCCGAGGAGTACGCCCAGCGGATCCTCCACGTGGCCCGGGGCAGCGAGCAGGACCAGCGGGCCATCCTGCGCCGGCTGGTCGACATGCAGTACGAGCGCAACGACATGAACCTGGTGCGGGGCAAGTTCCGGGTCCGGGGCGACACCATCGAGGTCCACCCGGCCTACGAGGAGCACCTGGTCCGCATCGAGCTGTTCGGCGACGAGATCGAGCGCATCGTGGCCATCGACCCGCTCACCGGCGAGCAGCTGAGCGACCTCGACGAGCTGGTCATCTTCCCCGCCACCCACTACGTAGCCGGCGACGAGCGGATGAAAACGGCCATCGTCCGGATCGAGGACGAGCTGCGGGACCGCCTGGCCTGGTTCGAGGCCCGCGGCAAGCTCCTCGAGGCGCAGCGGCTGCGGATGCGCACCTCCTACGACCTCGAGATGCTGGCCGAGGTGGGGTCGTGCTCGGGTATCGAGAACTACAGCCTGCACATCGACGGTCGCCAGCCGGGGTCGCCGCCCAACACCCTCCTCGACTTCTTCCCCAAGGACTGGCTGCTGGTCGTCGACGAGTCGCACGTCACCGTGCCCCAGCTGCACGGTCAGTACGAAGGGGACCACTCCCGCAAGGAAACGCTGATCGAGCACGGCTTCCGGCTCCCCTCGGCGGCGGACAACCGGCCGCTCAAGTTCGACGAGTTCTACCAGCGGGTCAACCAGTGCATCTTCCTGTCGGCCACCCCTTCGGCGTACGAGCTGGAGCAGTCGAACCAGGTCGTGGAGCAGATCGTGCGGCCGACGGGGCTGGTGGACCCGGAGGTCGTCGTCAAGCCCACACGCGGCCAGATCGACGACCTGATCGAGCAGATCGGCCTGCGGGTCGAGGCCGGTGACCGGGTGCTGGTCACGACCCTCACCAAGAAGATGGCCGAGGATCTCACCGACTACCTCCTGGAGATGGGGCTGCGGGTCCGCTACCTGCACTCCAACGTCGACACCATCCAGCGCATCGAGATCATCCGCGACCTGCGGCTGGGCGAGTTCGACGTCCTGGTCGGGATCAACCTGCTGCGGGAGGGCCTCGACCTGCCCGAGGTGTCGCTGGTCGCCATCCTCGACGCCGACAAAGAGGGATTCCTGCGCAGCGGGACGTCGCTCATCCAGACGATGGGCCGGGCGGCCCGCAACGTCGACGGGGCGGTCATCATGTACGCCGACTCGGTGACCGACTCCATGCAGCGGGCCATCTCGGAGACCCAGCGCCGCCGGGCCGTCCAGCAGGCATACAACCGGGAGCACGGCATCGACCCGCAGACCATCCGCAAGGCGGTCACCGACATCCTCTCCATGCTGCGCCCCGACGACGAGTCGGCGCCCATGCCGGGGCGGGACCGCCGCAGCCGGCGGCGCGACCGCATGGCCAGCGACTTCGCCGAGCTGCCGCGCGACGAGTTGGGACGGCTCATCCGCACCCTGGAGGAGGAGATGCACCAGGCAGCGGCGGAACTGCGCTTCGAATACGCCGCCCGGCTGCGCGACGAGATCGGCGACCTCAAGAGGGAACTTTCCGACACCGGGTCCGCCCAACGAACGCCTGTTCGGTCGTAGACTGGTACGGCAATGTCGGACAGTCTGATCGTTCGCGGCGCACGCGAACACAACCTGCGCAACGTCTCCCTGGAGCTTCCGCGGGACCGCCTCATCGTGTTCACCGGCTTGTCCGGCTCCGGGAAGTCGTCCCTGGCGTTTGACACCATCTACGCCGAGGGCCAGCGGCGCTACGTGGAGTCGCTGTCCGCCTACGCCCGCCAGTTCCTGGGCCAGATGGACAAGCCCGACGTCGACTTCATCGAGGGGCTGTCACCGGCCATCTCCATCGACCAGAAGTCGGCCTCGCGCAACCCCCGCTCGACGGTCGGCACCATCACCGAGGTCTACGACTACCTGCGGCTGCTCTACGCCCGCGTCGGCGTGCCCCACTGCCCCCGGGACGGCACAGTCGTCCAGCGCCAGACACCCCAACAGATCGTCGACCGGGTCCTCGAGCTGCCCGACGGGACCCGCTTCCAGGTGCTGGCGCCCGTCGTCCGGGGCCGCAAGGGGGAGTACGAGGGGCTGCTGGCCGAGCTGGCCGGCCAAGGCTTCGCCCGGGTCCGCATCGACGGGGCGATGTACGAACTGGCCGGCGGGGCCGGCGCCGAGCTGCCCAAGCTGGCCCGCTACGAGCAGCACACCATCGAAGTGGTCGTCGACCGGCTGGTCCGGCGCGACGGCATCGAACGCCGCCTCACCGATTCCCTGGAGACCGCCCTGCGGTTGGCGGAGGGGGTGGCCGAGGTCCAGCTCGTCCCGGCCGGGTCCTCCCCGGGGCCGGACGGGGGCGAGGGCGAGGTCCTCACCTTCAGCCAGCACCTGGTGTGCCCGACGTGCGGCCTGTCCTTCGACGAGCTGGCGCCCCGCAACTTCTCCTTCAACTCGCCCTACGGCGCCTGCCCCAACTGCGCCGGCCTCGGCACCAAGTTCGAGGTCGACCCCGAGCTGGTGGTCCCCGACCCGGACCTGTCGGTCGAGGGGGGCGCCATCCAGCCGTGGGGCGGGGCCCGCAGCGAGTACTTCGGCCGGGTGCTGGAGGCGGTGGCCCAGACCTACGGCTTCTCGTCCAAAGTGCCGTGGCACAAGCTCCGCAAGGCGGACCAGAAGGTGCTGCTGTTCGGCTCGGGTAGCAAGCAGATCCAGGTGTCGTATCGGAACCGCTACGGCCGCACCCGCTCCTACCAGACGCACTACGAGGGGGTGGTGCCCTACCTGCAGCGCCGCCACTCCGAGGCGGAGTCGGACCACACCCGGGAGACGATCGAGGGCTACATGCGGGAGGTGCCCTGTCCGGTGTGCCACGGCGCCCGGCTGAAGCCGGAGTCACTGGCGGTGACCGTCGACGGCCGCAACATCTTCGAGCTGTGCAACATGTCGATCCGCGACGCCACCGCCGCCATGGCGGCGCTGGAGCTGTCGGAGCGGGACCACCTGATCGCCGACCGGGTACTGCGCGAGATCCGGGCCCGGATGCAGTTCCTCCTCGACGTGGGTCTCGACTACCTGTCGCTCAACCGCTCCTCGGCCACCCTGGCGGGCGGCGAGGCCCAGCGGATCCGGCTGGCCTCACAGATCGGCAGCGGCCTAGTCGGCGTGCTGTACGTGCTGGACGAGCCGTCGATCGGGCTGCATCAGCGGGACAACCGCAAGCTCATCGACACCCTGGTGCGGCTCCGCGACCTGGGCAACACGGTGATCGTCGTCGAGCACGACGAGGAGACCATCCGGGTCGCCGACTACGTGGTCGACATCGGGCCGGGGGCGGGGGAGCACGGCGGCCGGGTGGTGGTGGCGGGCACGGTCAAGGCCCTGCTGCGCTGCAAGGAGTCGCTCACCGGCCAGTACCTGACGGGCAAGCGGTTCATCCCCGTGCCCGCCATCCGGCGGGAGCCCGACCAGGGCTGGCTGGTGGTGCGGGGCGCACGGGAGCACAACTTGAAGGGCATCGACGTCGAACTGCCCCTCGGCTGCATGGTCGCCATCACTGGCGTCTCCGGGTCGGGGAAGTCGACGCTGATCAACGACATCGTGCTGCGCTCGTTGATGCAGAAGGTCTACAAGTCGAAGGTCGTGCCCGGCCGCCACAAGCGGATCGACGGCGCCGACAAGGTCGACAAGGTCATCAGCATCGACCAGTCGCCGATCGGCCGTACCCCCCGTTCGAACCCCGCCACCTACACCGGCGTGTTCGACCACATCCGCCGGCTGTTCGCCCAGACCACCGAGGCCAAGGTGCGGGGCTACCAGCCGGGCCGCTTCTCGTTCAACGTGAGCGGGGGCCGCTGCGAGGCCTGCTCGGGCGACGGCACCATCAAGATCGAGATGCACTTTCTGCCCGATGTCTACGTCCCCTGCGAGGTGTGCAAGGGCGCCCGCTACAACCGCGACACCCTCGACATCGAGTTCAAAGGGCGCAACATCGCCGAGGTCCTGGACATGCCGATCGAGGAGGCCCTCGCCTTCTTCGGCAACCAGCCGGTCATCGCCCGCCACATGCAGACGCTGGTCGACGTGGGCCTGGGGTACGTCCGCCTGGGCCAGCCGGCGCCCACCCTCTCCGGCGGGGAAGCGCAGCGGATCAAATTGGCCAGCGAGCTTTCCAAGCGCTCCACCGGGAGGACGCTTTACATCCTGGACGAGCCGACGACCGGGCTGCACTTCGAGGACATCCGCAAGCTGCTCAACGTGCTGTCCCGCCTCGTCGACCAGGGCAACACCGTGCTGGTCATCGAGCACAACCTCGACGTCATCAAGTCGGCGGACTGGATCGTCGACCTCGGCCCCGAGGGGGGCGACGGCGGCGGGACCGTCGTCGTCGAAGGCCCCCCCGAGCGGGTGGCCAAAACGCCGGAGAGTTACACCGGCAAGTTTTTGGCGCCGTTGCTCGGGTTGTAGCCGACCGGGCCACCCCGGAGTGGATAGTGGTATCGCCGAAGCTGCGGCCAGGTGATGGCGTTGACGATCCGCCGTTGGCGCGGCGGGAGCGCCGTCACCCACTCGGACCGTAGCGCGATTGTCCGCAATTTTGCCTCGAAGCGGCTGGGATTACCTGACGGCTCATGACTTACGCCCAGCCGAATAACGTCGGGGCTGTCAAAGGGCCACGCATCAATATCCAAACCGAGGTCAAGAGATATATTCGTCAACACCTTTTCCGGCGCGGCCACGAAGTCCTCGTACCGGACCCGCGTCCAAGGCGTCGTGGCCTGCTGGTGGCGCGCCGTCCACTCGGTGGCCAGATTGTATATGGACCACCACACCGCGCTTTTCCAAGGCGGTCGTGAAGGCGCTCGCAGCGGTTCTGGCATATTGCGGTGAAACCGATAGTGTTCGGAATAGGCGACGGCTCGTGGATCCCGGACGAGGTGGATGCCACAGAAGCGGACCGTTCTGGCAGAACCCATCAGTGCCGGGTAGGCAGGGTTCTTCGAGGCATCGACGATGATCCGGGCATTGGTCGCGTGGGCGACCGCCTGATAAATCGAGGCCGCGATGTCGGCGAGCAGTGATTCGTCGGCCGAGAGTCTGCGGTACTCGGCGAGCCTTCCGCCGGCGAGCCATGGAACGCGACGGATCCGCACCAATCTGAGAAACTTTCGATGAAGCTCGCGCGCCGACTCGATTTGGAGCCCATACTCATCCAGGACGGACGCCAGGATGGGTTTCCAAAATGGGCAGGTAACAACGGGCTCACCGCAGGTACACGGCCTCCCATCTGCTACCGCAGCCCAGAGCATATGAGTCTCGCCAACGGTGACGACCCCCTCGGCGGCGGCGAGAGCGGCTGCGAGTAGGGTGCTGCCGCTGCGTAACATCCCCGAAATGTAAACGACGGTAAAGCCGCCCGGTCCGCCTGGAGTCGCACGTCCTTGAGTTCCTGAGGGCTCGCTCCCTTGGACCACCACTAGTTAGGGTAGCCAAGTTTTGGCCGGCTTCAGGCATCCTCAGGCTGCTCTTAACTTTCCGGTACTTTCGTACAGATTATTCGAAATGTCCGGGCCCAGGAGGCAGGGGTTTCCAACGGTGACCGCCGGGGCACGCACTCAACGTGACCGCTCGCCTGTCTGCCCGTCGCCGCAACTCATCCCGTAGCAACGGGAGAGCGGTGAGGGATGCCGACGCCTGGCTTGGACGGCTGGCTCGGTTCGGGCTGGCGTGCCGGGGCGTGGTGTACCTGGTCATCGCCTTGTTGGCCGTCAACCTGGCTCGGGGCGGCAACAGCCAGGTCGATCAGCGGGGCGCCCTGGAGGACATCGCCCACCATCCCTTCGGCCACGTCCTGGTCCTGGTCATCGCAGTG
>DATARN010000006.1:0-15320 GCA_036264135.1 Acidimicrobiales bacterium | reverse complement strand
CGAGAACAAGCTCTGGCCGCTGTCCTGGAGCTGCCCGACGAAATCGGCTTGGTCAGCTTGCGCAAGCTGGCTCCGGTCATTGGCCGACTTCGAGGCCGCCACCAGTTGAACATCCTCGGTATGGAGGCCCTGGCCGCTTCCATCTTCCTTCAGGCCGCTGTCGCACTGTCGACGCATTCGCCTCGCCTAGAGGATGCCCTTGTCGCGGAGGGCAGGCCCTTCGAGGTCTTCGGCTGACGCGAATTTCGCTTCAGCCAATGCCCGCCAACCGGCGATCAGGGGCCGGCCAGCGCGATAGCCGTGCAACAATTCGGGGGCGGCCATGGTTCAAGCCACCGGGCCATCCAGCGACCAGCGACGCCACGCTTGGCTGTCGGTGACCTCGACCCCGAGCTGGTGCTGCACTGGCCTAGTGTCCTGAGTCGTTAGTTTGTAGGAAATATTGGGTTTGGGAGAGTCAGTGAACGCGCCGAAAGCCTCAATGGCTGAACGCCGGAGGCTGCGGGCGCACTTAACGCTCGTGGTTCTCGTCGTTGTCGTGGCCGTGGGAGTCCTGGATGGATTACTCGTCGCCGTCCGCACCGGCGGTGGGGCCTCCTCGGGATCATCTTCCAGTGCGCGGCCGCTTTGGCCGTTGCTCCTTCAGAGCTATGGATGCCGCCGTCCCTTTGTCGCCCCGATCCTGCCCACGGTCATCGTGGGCGTCGTCGCGTTCCTGAGCGGGCCCAGCTTTCGTGGGAGACCGTTCCCCGGTGGTCGCATCGGACTCGGCGTCAGTTTCCTCCTTGGGATCTATCTCATGCTCCTCGTTGGCTTCCTTCTCCGGCGGAACGCTGCCGCCGAGGAACGGAACATCACCCAACGCCGGTGATTCGCTTTCCCAAAGGACGTCGGGGCGCTCCTCAGAAGGCGGTCAGTAGTGGGCCCAGATCTGGCGAAGGTCGTGTCCCACCGCCTCTGCGATGACCGAGAGCTCGTCGTCGGATAGCTCGAGCCGCCCGGGGCTCGCCGCCGTAAGCACCCACCGGGCGAAACCCTGCGGCCACTCGTACTCCAAGTCGTTAAGTGTCGTCCAACAGCCACAGCATGGCAATTCGAGGTCTAGACTATTGAAAGCCGACTTGAGTGCCTCGTCCATACCGGTCTGCCACTCGGAGTATGTGATCTCGGTTCGACAGCCCGGGCAGCGGACGGTCTCGAAGTTGCTCCCGGCATCGACGAACCTAATGTCCTCGGTGGTGGCCGCGGAAATCTCCTCGGCAATCGGACAGACTCTCCGTATTGCCTTTATACCTCTTGCCTGCTGCAGGTCGTCAGGGACCCACGCCGGATCCGTCGGCACGAGACGAAGCAAATTGGCGCTCATCGTCGGAGATTAGCGAACACTACTCGTCCCGGTGGTCAGCAGGGACTGCACAGGCTGATTTCTCTCCGCATCCGCGAGGCCCGCGTTCTGCGCATCCCAGAAGTCCTTTTTAGCAATAGGGTAGTCGACGACCCGGATCGCCGGCTTTGCGTTCCCGCCCGGATGGCTCGACCGGACCTATCCGGGCCGTGCACAAGCTATTCGCGCCATCACACCCAAACCCTTTACTGCAGTCTTCCGGCATCGCGAGCCGGCCATTCGACACTCGCCTGGCTGGGCGCCACACTGGGTTGATGCGCAAGCTTTGGCTATTGGCGATCCCACTCGTAGTAGTGTCCTCCTGCCACTCCGACAAGATCGCGGGAAGCGTCACTCTGCGATCGTTCTGCGCAGGTCAGACTACGACAGGAACCGCGTCCAACCCCACCACGGCCTCTGAGGTCGTCGAGGTTGATGTGAGGCTCGCTGAAGGACCTACCGGGCAGCAAATGGTCGTCGGCCCTGGAGGCACGGTGCCCTTCACCATCAAGGGATGCGGGATGGTGTCGTCCAAGGTGGTCGAGGTGTCCAGGGTCGTCCACCAGCCTGGAGCTCCAACGTTGCCGCCGATTCCGGCCACCGTGCCGGGCGCGCCGAGGACCCACGGCTGATCTGCTCCGTCGAAACGCTCGAACTCACGGGGTCCAGAAAGGCGCAGGGTATCCCGAACCGCCGGCTCGACGATCAAAGGACCTCGACCTCGCAGCGCAATCCAGGCGAGTTGGCAAGGCGGCGATCCGCCGTTACCAACGGACTGTCCACCGCCTCGGCGAGTGCGATGTAGCAGCCGTCGTATGCCGTCATGTTCCGCCGAAGCTCCCAGACCCGCCGGAGAAGATGAGCTGTCGGAAACACCCTGATCGGGAAGTCGAGCAGGTCGCTGATGGCGGCATCTGCTTGGGCTGGCGTCAGGTGCCCAGCGTTGGCGTGCCGCCGGAGGACTGAGGTGACCTCGATCCGTAGGAGGTCCGGTCCGGCCACGGTCTCATCGCGGAGTCGTTCTCTGAAGCGGCGTCCATCACTTCCCGCGTCGGCGATGATGGGCGCGAGAACCGAGGCGTCAACGATGAGCACGTTCCTCGTCGATCGCTTCGATGGCGCTCTTCGCGGGCAGCTGACCCTTCCGACGGTGCTCGATCCGCTCCAGCATCTCGTCGATCGTCGGCGTCGCTGCGATGATCGCCAGCTGAGCGGCAAGGAACTGCTGCAGCGACTGGCCCGCCTGCTCTGCCCTGCGGACCAGGCCCTCGTGGACCTCAACTGGCACGTCCCGTATTTGCACGTTGGGCATGCATGCATAGTACATGCAATCGCGCTGCGGCAAATCGATCGCCTCGGCCCATCCCGACAAGGTCGGTACTGGGTGACCGCGATCACTGGACCTCAGTCGCCCAGAACAACGCCAACCGACTTGTCCCGAACGCCAGATTCGTGTGGCTGGCCTTGCGTCGATCGGTCGATACCGCGGCCGGGTAACCCAACAGGCGCTCTCGCTCGTCGTGGTCCGCAACGACCCTCGAGATTCTTCGTGACGGTTTGGCCATATTCGCTTGGGACGCTGGCGATATTGCACGGTCGTAACTGGAACCGGCTTATGAAGTGAGTTCACCGGGTCGGGGGCGCGCATGGGTCCGCTTGGCGGATCCTGCCACCGGCGTGCTGCAAGGCGTCGGCCAAACAGGGCACATTCCACTTGGCGCGCTCTTCGTCAGTGGTGTCTGGATCGACCTCCCACAGCAGCTTCTCGCCATTCTCGACCGCGTACTGGGTCCCGTACTTTTGGGGCTTGCCCTGCCACATCAACCAGCGGTCGTAGGCGGCCGCCGCCAGCCACCGCGCCGAGCACCACCATGCCTCGCCCTCATGTCCCCGAGTTCGGCTGCTCTGAGGGCCAGCTCGTGGGCACGCCAGAAGTAGGCGAGCGATCCGCCGTGTTGGAAGATCATGGCGGCGTGGAAGTAGTCGTCGGCGGTCGCTAGTTCCCCTTCGGCGACGAGCTCGTCGACCCGGCATCGGCGAATGCGGTCCCGCTCGACCATCTCACCAGGCGTCAACCTCCCGACGTCGACGTCCTCACGATCCCGTTGGTCGGCAAGGTAGATCGCTCCGAGTTCGGCGCCGGACAATCCCATCATGCTGGCTCATACCCATGGTGGCCGCGGGCCACATCCTTGGCCCAATCGACGACGGGACGTTCCCGACCTCGACCCGGATGGCGCCCAATGTTCGTGGTCGCCCCTTGACCGAGAATCAGGTTGCTTCGGCCCCAGTGTTAGTCTCGATCGACGCCCAGTTGATCGAGGACCTGTTCGACGACGAGGACGACGCCTTCGCCGCTGCGCTTGAGTCGTGAGAGTCGTCGTCGACACCGGTGTATTGCCAGTGTCGGTCGCGACCCGTTTACGGGCATTTTCATGGGTCGGCGATTGTCGCAGAGCATACCGTCCCTTCCTGTCCGATTGGTCCGTTGCAGTTGACGGGGTCACCCGGCGCCGGGTACGCGGGGATGGGCTTGCCATTCGGACCAACCGGTGCCGGTGCCTCACCGTTAAGACCGACTGGGTAGGATGACGCCGGTTGGCTATCAACCGTGGTCGACGTCTGAGGGATGGGTTGCGGAGGGTCCGATTGCGCATGAGCAATCCCGATGAGACCACATGCCGCGATCGCCATCGACCCCAGTCCGACATATAGCGTCCTTATGGACACGGTCGCTCCAGTCTAGGGCTGGTGGCCATTATAGATTAAATCTAATAAGGTATTCATTAGCTGACGGCGAGCCGTCCTGAGCCTCGATCCGAGTGGGCCCATCAGCGCCGCGTCGGCCACTGTCTCCTCTTCGGTCCTGCTCACCAGCTTTACCATTCGCTGATGGGTGAAGCGCCGAGCGGACCTAGGGGTCACGCAGTGATGAACAGCCCGGCAGCGAAAATGGCATAGAACCCGCGGCGGCGGTCAGGCGACCCCGGGGTCAGCTTCCTTGCCGGCATGGTGACCAGCAGGTAGACGATGGCCGCCATGGTCACGGCTGCGGCCAGGATGAGCGGGGCGGTGAAATGCCACGGTGTGAACAGCAGTCCGAGTCCGCTGGGCACGGTGGCCTGGACCATCATCGCACCCACAAATGGCATTCATGACTTCAGGTAGTTCGGTAGCGACCGGCGACAACAGGTGACGGTGGCCGACAGGCCGAAACGGAGGCCGGCCCACTCCAGTTGCTTCACGAACACCTGCGACGCGGAAGATGACCGCCAGCGTGGCCACGGGCTGGGCGGTGACGGCGAGAGTTGAGGGACTCCTGCGTCCCGGTTGAAGCTTGAGGGGGGGCCAAATCGTCGCCACCTTGCCCCGAGCCTTCGCGGTTGGCGATCTCCCGGCTGAAGTACACCGCATAGGTCGCGAAAAACAGGACCCCGAACCACGGCTTAATGGCGAAGGCGACCAGTCCGAGGGTGACCTTGACCACGAACACGGCCAGGAATCATCGCTGGTCACGGGCTAGGCGGAGAGGATCGGCCCGTATCTCGGCGGAGCCGGTGCCAGGGTCGGTCTTCCCGCGGCGGCGACGGCCGGCGCCTGCCGGCCCTTCGCCAAGAGGATGAATCCCACGACGGCATAGCCTCCCTGACCCGCGTCGGGTGCCAGGCCCGATGGCCGACAGGGCGGACCGGCCTTCCCGGTGCACTCGCTAACGGCACCTATGCGCCCAGGAGCGGCCGCTCCCCAGCGCCACTTCGGCGCGCCTGCCTACCTGAGGAGCCCGACCGCCAACAGCGCGACGCCGACGCAGATGAAGTCAACCGCGAACGCTCGTTGGTTGGCGACTGACCCCTCTCGTGAGATGAACGGCCACCGATACTGCGCGAAAGCGCAGGCAATTGCCGTGACTCCGAGGACAACCTCAAGCACCTTCACTGACCCCAATCCCTACCACACGAAAACGGCACCTCTGAGTACGATGACGCCCGATGGGGTTGACGGGCACGCTGCGCGCCGCAGCCGAGCTTCTCGCGCCCGCGAGGGGCGCACGTTGTCGACGTTCAGTTGTTGCGCGCCTGCCGGCGCTGGGAGAGGGTCTTGGCTTCGTCGGTCTTCCTCGTGGGTCTTCCTCCTCTGTTCGGGGTGATTCGGGTGGCCGAGTCCCTGTCAGGTCGACAGCGTCTCTACCTGCGTCGTGTCGAACCGCGCCCGCAGGGCGCCAATCTCGGTGGGGTCGGGTTTCCCGGGGCGAGAAAGGATCTCGGCGAGTTCGGCGAAGTAGCGCTCGTGACCGGGCGGCGTGGTGATGAGCAGCATCCGTGCGGGGGCATCGCTGCGATTGGCGAAGGCGTGGGCGACCCCGGTGGGCACGGCGACAAACGTCCCGGCGCGCCCGACGATGCGGAGGTCGCCGGCGCGCAACTCCATCTCGCCGTCGATCACGTAGAACTGCTCTTCGATCTTCGAGTGGTAGTGCGCGCCGGTGTCAAAGCCGGGTGCCGCCAGGAACTCGAACGTCGAGGCGCCGACGCTGTTGGCCTCAGTGCACAACAGCCGCACCTTTGTACCACGCAACTCGACCGTCTCGCCGGCCTCGGACTCGTAGATGAGGGCCTGCAGGCTCATGCCGTCCTCCGTGTCACAGATGTGCCACCGTGGCACTGATGTGACATTATGGGTCCAGAAAGGAGGGTGTCAAGGGATGACCAGAGACAACCAGAAGGCGAGGACCCGCCGGGACCTCGTGGCCGCGGCGTTGCAACTGCTGGCTGCTGGGCGCACGCCGACGGTGACCGAGGTTGCCGACGCCGCCGAACTGTCGCGCCGGACCGCGTACCGTTACTTTCCGAGCGTCGACCAGCTTCTCACCGAGGCGTTGCTCGAGGGGACGCGCTCCGATGTGGAGCGCGCCATCGACGCCGGCTCACCGGAGGACTCGGTCGCCGTCCGAGTCGACCGCCTCGTCAAGGCGATGCACGACCTGACGGTGAACAACGAGCAGCTGCTGCGCCAGATGATTCGCTTCACGATTGATCGCGATGAGGTCGAACCGGGCGTGCCTTCACGTCCCTCGCGGCGACTCGATTACGTCAACAAGGCCCTGGCAGGATTGCGCGACCAGCTTCCCCCCGGCAACTACGAGCGTCTTGTGCACGCCATGGCAGTCGTTGTCGGTATCGAGGCGCGCATCGTGCTGCGGGACATCTGCGGCCTCGAGGACGCCGAGATCCTCGAGACCGAGCACTGGGCCGCGCATGCGCTCCTTTCGACGGCGCTCCGGTCGCGAGATATTCCTCGGGCGAGTCGGCGCCCGGCAGTGCGAGACGTCACGCCGAAACCTGCGCAATCGAAGCCGCGGAGGTAGCGCCAGTAGGGCACGTCGCGCAGCGCTCGGCGATCGCAGGTGGTCGCCGATCTCCACGCGCGGCCGAGGCGCGTCAGCCCACGACAATCACGGACTGATGCTTGCGGTAGAGGGCGTGAAGGTTGTCGGGAACGACGGCCTGGCCGGAGGCGAGGAGACCGCCTACATCCCGCACGAGTTCGAGCAGCGGTCCGGGGACGTAAAGCTCCAAGGCGAGCGCGTGAGTCGAGCCGAGATTTGTCATCGTATGGGACATGCCCGCAGGGATATGGAGGGCGCCGCCGGGACCCGACGTCGATGGTGTCGGCGGGACATGCCGCCGCACCAACGCCAATGCCCCTTCGGTTAGGTCGTTGTCGACCTTCACCTGCCCTCAGCGGTAGGGGGATCGCCGCCCGGTTCGGGACGGAGCTCTATCCGGCAGACCCCACGGTTTGGCTGTACTCGTCCAACGCGGTCGCGGTCTGGGATACGGGACAGGCACCGGCCCCGTGGGAAAACACCGGGCCGGAGGTGGCAGCCTTCCCGTCGAGCAGGAGCGGCCCGAACTGGGCTTCGCCGAAGGGCAGCTCGGAACAACTCGACACCCGGGGCCCGTAGAACTCGGTGAACGAAGTGGTGCTCCCGCCGAGCGTGGAGCCCCAAGCATCGGGGACTTCGATCGTTCCCACGGCGGTCACCGACCCTGTCGCCGTGTCTGCAATCTCGGCTTGCCAAAATGAGTTGTGGGGGCCGAACAGCGCCCTGGTCACCTGGATCTTGTAGGTCGTGCCTTGGGCGAAGGCATACGGCACCTGGATTCCGTAGCCGAATCCCTCGCCGTCGAAATGGGATATCACCGCCGCGGGATTGGTTGAGGTGGCGCCAACTGCGCTCCACCAGGAGAAAATGATTCGCTTCCCATTAGTGTCGGTCTGCAGGCCGATGTACCCGCCGTCACCATTGGCGCAGCCGCATCCCTTGACGGGAAAGAACTGAGTCGCCCAGAAGTACGCCGGCTGCACCTGTCCCGGTCCGGCGACCGGATCATGGTCAACGTCTATGGTGATGCTGAGCGAGGTATACGTGCCGGGCGGCCAATACAGGTCGGCGTACGGCCCCTGGGGCGCGACCGGTTCGGGGGGCAATGTCGGATTGATTGATGCGACGAGGCCCGAAGTCACCGCGGAAACCGTCAGCGTCCCCACATCGAGCTCGATGTTGGCATTCGGGGTGAGGATCTGAGAAAACTGGTTCGGCGGGGTGATCTCCAGGGTTCCGGTTTCAGAGCCGGCGACGTTCACCCATTCGATCCAGAACGATGCCACCCCACCGGCGGCGAGGGTGACGGCGCGTTCCGCGATGGCGGGATCGTCCCATCCTGCCGCCCTTGCCCGCTGGACGTCGACGGTCTGCGGGGCCCCACTCGGGTCGAGCAGTCCAAGGCCCGGATATCCGAACATGGTGCACGTCGCGCTACTGACGTTCACCAGCTGTACCGTCTCCTGGCCGTGGCCCGTGCCGCTGGTCGAGGTGACAATCGAGGCGCTGAGATCGGTGGGGCTGCATGATGGTGTCGCTACCCGCGTGGGGTCGGCGCGCCCGGCCGTTGTGGTTTGGGTGGAGACGGTGCTTCTCGTCGGCGGCGTCGGCGCGGCCGAGATGGACGTGGTGGTAACGATAGGCTCGCTTCCCGGCAACGCCTTCTTTCCGGTCCCGCAACCGACCATGCCGGCCACCGCCACACCGAGCACGAAAAAGGGCCAACGGCGCCGCACCGCGTTCATCTGCGAGGTCTGTTTCCCTCCCGGCGGGGCGTCAAACTTCCTCCCGTCAGCGCCAAATTCAGAACCTTGCCCTTCGGCGACCTCCGAAGCTCTGGCTTACGATTCGCCCGGTGCCATTGCGATGAGCAGAGCGATGAGGTCGGCTTCTCGCCGCAAACGGTCCGGGTGGTGGAGGCCGTTATGGAGGGCGATCAGGTGATGGTCCTGGAGGTGAGCCGTATAGCCGAGCGGCAGGTCGACGTGGAAGTGCCGCAGGGTCTTGTCCATTCGCTGAGAGGCATACGGCGCGGCAACCGGACCGGGAAGTCCCACCACGACGAACCCGTTGACACCCATAACTCCCGCTTGTTGCATCCAGCCGATGTGGCGGTGCGCGACGCACTCGAAGGACGTCACCGGATTGTCGTGGAGGGTGGTGCGCATGAGGTGTCGGTAGTCCTCGATGCCGTCGAAATCACGCCAAGTGCCAACGAGTTCCGGTGCCTCGGCCTGGTAGGTCCAGCCGTTCTTTTTGGCCCACGTTCCCCAGTCGACCGGCTTGGCGCTGCGCCATGCCCGAGCAACCGTATTCTGATCGATGGCGTCATCGAGTGCGCGCAAAAATCCCATGCGCCGAGACTACGGTTCCCGTCAGGCCCGCGCCGCAGCGCCCTAGAGGATGAGTTCGCCGGGCCGGTTGAACCGATAGAAGAACGGGCCGAGATCTCCCCGGTCCAGGGCGCTCGTCAATGCGATGAGGCTTTCCAGCAGCGGCGCCTGTGCCAAGTCGCCGAGATGGATCGGGTCGAAGCCGGCGTCGCGGATCAGTTGTTCGGTCGTGGTGCGCGCCGCGGGGTCGGACGCGAACAACGTCCCTGGTCGCACCGGCTCGGCGTCGACGGCGTCGTAGAGGGACGCGAAGTTGGTGTTGAACGCCTTGGCGGTCGGGCCACCGACGATCGCCTTGACCTGCTCGACGACCGAGACATAGTTGGGGGGCCGAGGCCCGAACTTGTTGGCGGCGTCGATCGTGACCTGGCCGGCCAGCCCAGCGACGCGCCCTAGGCCGTCCGTGATGGCGTCGCCGGGGAGGGCGATGACGACAACGTCGGCGCCTGTGGCGTCGCCGCCTTCTCGCCCAAAGGCGGTGACGTCATGGCCTCGGGCCGCCCACCGCCGCGCCAGTCCGCTGCCGACGCGGCCGTTTCCGATGACAGTGATGTGCACGATCAACCCGCTCCCGACTCGAAGGTATGACGCGGGGAATGTACATCTATTTGCTTGGGCAAGCAACAACCGATAGCATGTTTTCCATGCGGCGACCGGAGCCCTTGACGTCCGAGGAGGAGTTGCTGTGGCGATCCCTAATGCAACTGCTCATCCGCATCCCGCGGGTGACGGAGGAGGATTTCGGCCACGACAGCAATCTGGGCACTTCTCAGTACTTGGTGCTGATGCATCTCTCCGAGGCGTCGGGGCACCCGTTGCGAATGTCCGACTTGGCCTCGAAGGCGGGCCTTTCGCCCAGCCGGGTCACGAGGGTGGTCGATGACCTCGCCAGGGCTGGCCTGGTCGTGAGGTCTCGATCAACGAGCGATGGCCGTGGCAACCTCGCAAGCTTGACGGCGGCCGGCATGACGCGCCGTCAAAGCGCTCATGTGCCCCATCTGCTTCGCGTTCGGACCCGGTTCCTCCACGGCCTGCCGGCCGCAGATGTCGCCGTCGCGGCACGCGTGCTCTCGCAGATGCTCGACAACCTAAAAGAGTCGACCGGAGAGAGCGGCGGCGCCGACAGCATTCCGGGACGCACGTAGCTCGGTGCATCTGAGATGCGTCGTGGGGCCATGGCGCCAGCAAACATTGGCCCCAGGTGAGACTGCACTAGACGAGGCAACCGTTTCGTCGTCGTAGACTGGTTTCGTGGTTACTCCTGAGTTCTTCCGTCCAGAGTCCCCACCTAGTCCGCCGGACCTCGGGCAAAGTATGGCTGAGCTCGAGTTGTCTTCGAGGGGCACCATTGATATGACACGTTCATCAGGTGAAAAGAAGGTGGGACGGATCTCACCGTGGGTGCTTTTTGTTGCCACCGTGATTAGCGCCACAATCGTCAATCTAGGGATCCTTCTGCTTTCATCCGGCGTCCAGAAAGCCATCGCCCTGTTTGTGGGATTGACCGTCGGGGTTCTTATAAGCCTTGTCGGCGCCCTGAAGACCTTCAAGCCCGAGTGAGTCGGAAGGCGACGGGGTAGGGAGACGTCCACCGGCCGAGGCGCCTACCGGGGGCACGGTGATCGCCTGTATCCCGACGCCGGCGTTACCCTGGATTCGTGAGCGCGCTGTTCGTCCTCCTTATCCCCATCGTCGAGGTGTGGACTGCCATCCAGGTGGCCCATCACATCGGTTGGCTGGCCACCATTGCGTTGCTGATCGTGACCTCGGCGTTCGGGCCGGCGCTCGTCCGTCGACAGGGGACCGGAGTGTGGCGACGAGCGCGGCAGCGCCTCGAGGACGGGGAGGTTCCCGGGCGGGAGGCCATCGACGGTGTGTTGCTCCTGATCGCCGGGGGACTGCTGACGTTTCCCGGTTTCATCACCGCGGTGCTTGGACTGCTGCTCCTCTTGGCCCCTGTGCGCGCCGTGGTGCGTCGTGGATCGGGGGCGTGGCTGGCGCGCAAGGTTCGCAACTCTGGGGTGACGGTGCGGGTCAATGGCCTCCAACGAGGGGCTTCCGACGCCAGTGGGGTTGATCCCGGCGGTCGGGTGACGACTGCCGAGTCCCACCCCGTCGAGCACCGCCATGCGCCTCGCCCCGCCCTGCCGGAATCGGATCGTCCTCCGGCGGAGGGCTGAACTCAGTCGGGGCGAAGCATTAGGGGAACTTTTGCCGGCCCTTAGGTTGCGGCGAGCCGATATTCACGGGGCAAGCAACCCGTGGAGGCAGGAAGTGCATACCTTTGTCGACGTGAGCGGCCATCATGGCGAAAGCTTCTCGGTGGCGGAACGGGTGGTCGTCAGCCCGAGCGCCGGCGTCTTTCACCCCGCCGAGGCTGGGGGTGGCTACGCCATCCCCGCCGGGGCCGTCATCGGCCACATTGCCGGCCAAGAGGTCCGTTCGCCCTTCGCGGGCACGCTGATGGGCATGTGCGCCGTGTCGGGCGAGCGTGTCCAGGCGGGCCAGCGAATCGCCTGGCTCCGCGTCCACGACTCCCTACACGACCGGTAAGAACTGGCTACGACCAGTGGCGACGTAGAGGCGGCTGTCAGTCCCCGACCAGGCCGTTCCAGGACCAGTGGGGGATCGCCAGGCCGTCAGGGACATCGTCGGCGGAACGGTGGTAGCGGGCCATGGTGGTCGTCGTAGCCCAGGCGAAGTAGTCGTGCAGGACCTGGCGGAGTTTGGTGTCTCCAGCCAGCCCGGTGTCTACCAGTGCCGCATCGAAGCAGGTAATGGCGCGGCGGTCCATGTCGTCGTGGGGCCCATTGCCGCTGTGGATGCGTACCACCGCGGTCTCGTCGCCGTAGGTCGAGGAGTACATCGGCGGTCCACCGAGTACCTCGGCCCAGTAGGCCGCCAAGCGCTCGGTGTGGTCGGGCTGGAAGCCGTGGCTGAAGGCGTGACTGACGACCTCGTCGGCCATCACGCGCGCATGCCAGGCGGCGGCCAATTGGCGGAGGCCTTCGGCACCGCCGGCGGTCTCGTACACGCTGCGCATCGTCTAAGGATGGCACCTGGCGAGCCGGCAGGCGACCGGTGGACGAGGCTCGGCGCGCTTAGGGGACCCGCGCCATCGCGGTGATGATCGCCGGGTCGACGCCTTCGTGGCGCTTCGACTCGCGTTGGGCGTCATCGGCTCGCTTCAAGGTGTCAGCCGCCTGGTCCTCCGGGAGGACCACCGGGGGAGCGGGGACTAGTGGGGTAGCGACCTCGCCGGCGGGAGGAGAGTCGTATGCCTCCACTCCGTCGTCGCGAACCAGTTCCGTCGGGGACCCGTCGGAGATCCAGCGCTGTTCATGCGCCGCGAACGGATCGATGAACCAACCTTCCGCGTCCATGGGGACCTCCTCGTGGAGCCTGTCCGTCACCATCCCTACCCACGGCTTCGGCCGATCACGCCACAGGGTCGAAGGCCGTGAGCGGCGTGCCGAACAAAAAACCGCAACGGCGTGGGCGAGTCGGGAGATACGACCGTTTTTGCACCGCACGTCCCGGGTAAAACAGCAACAAGGTCCGAAGGGCTACTGGGGGGGAACACAACGAGATTCAAGGAGTGACATGTCTGACTACGCCGTCCGTCACCGGGTCGTAGGAGTCTTCCCTAACCGAGCTCAAGCCGAGCGCGCCGGCCGAAAAGCGGCCGAAGCGGGCGCCCAGCCCAAATCCGTGGCAATCGACGACCATGACGACGAGCAGCGGTCCCTGTTGGCCGAGATGCAGCAGGAAATGGACAGCACGGCGGCGGGACCGTTGACCATCGCCATTCCCGGGCCGGCGAAGAAGGCCATGTACGCCGTGGTCCCGGCGGCGGGCGTGGCCGGCGCGGTGCTCGGCGTGCTGGCGGCGCTGTTGCCGATCGGCAGTTGGTCGATGGTGATGAGAATGGTGGTCTACGGCCTGGTCGGCGCCGCCGCCGTGTCCTTGATTGCATTCCTCGTCAGCGGCATCGCCGCCCCTTCCGGCCCGGAAGCGAATGCCGCCGCGGACCGAGGTGTCGTCGTCGGTGCCGACGCGCCCGGGGGCGCCCTGCCCGCGGTCGTGGAGGTCATGAAGGCGGAGGGAGCGATCCGTCTCGACGTGGTCGACTTGGGCGGTGTGGGGCACCCCGTGGTGGGCGATGCCGACCCGGCCGTTCCCGAGGCCCTGCGCCAGTCCGGGGAGCGCCTGTCCCGGGAGCGGAAGAACGACCGCTAGTCGTCTAGTCGTCGCCTGCCCCGCGGCGCTGGCGCTGCGGTTCGACCGTGTATTTCGGGTCGGCCGCGGACTGCTTGCCCGCTTCGAAGATGCCGAATCTGGTGAAGGCCGCCGCCGCGGCCAGGGACGCTCCCGCCAAGGCGCTGACTAAGCGGTTGCGCCGGCCGGCGAACGCCAAAACCAGACCGGCGGCGGCGGCCGCCTGCCCGGTCTTCATCAGCCGGCCCGGGGTTCCCTTGTGGTAGGGCTCGGCCGCCATTCCGAGGCGCTGCTCCATCCGTCTGGCTGCCACCGCCTCGACGGCGGCTCCCATGAGGGCCAACCGGCGGGCCGGGGTGGTCTGGTCGGTCGGGGATGTGATCAGGGCGAGCCCGCCGGCGGCAGTGGCGCTCGACCCGGCAAAGACGAACGGCAGTTCGCGAAACCCGTCGTGCCACGCCGGTATCGCGGTGTCGGCGATGAGGGCGGCGGTATAGGTCGCCACCGCCGGGCCGAGGGCCGCCGCGCCCGCCGAGGCCAAGGCCCCCAGCCGGGGGAGGCGGCGGAACACGCCGGTACCGGCGGCGACGGCCGCCGCCGGGCTGTACGCCGCCAGAATCCACGAGCCCACGCTCATCGGTGACGTCGGCTTCAAGACGCGGAGCATGTTGTAGAACCGTGACGGTTTGCCGAGGTCGGCCACCAACGCCACCGCGCTGAGCCCAATGGCCCCGGTGGCCACCACTTTGGTCCTGGTCGCCAGCTCCCGCCGCCCGGTCAGGTCGGCCGCCAGGGCCAGCACCGACGAGGCACCGGCCAGGCCGCCGAGAAACAGGTACCCCGGGATCTCCGGGCTGTGCCAGACCGGGCCGTTCAGGATCGGCATCCCGTAGTACGACTCGAACGACGCCTTGGGCACCATGGGCTGTTCGCCCCGGTTCCCTTTGCCGGCCCGGCCGCCGCCATTGGCATTGACGCCGGTGATGGCCTCCCGGGGCGGCCGGGCGCCCTCGATCCCGTCCTTGGTGACCTCCGACATCAGTGCCTGCTCCCGAGCGCCGAGGCGATCCCGAAGCCGACCAGGGTGAGCGCCGCCAGCCCGACCCGCTTCCACATCTCTGGCAGGTCACGGGTGGTGACGACCGGGTCGGGGGGTAGCCCGTAGACCTCCGGCTCATCAAGGAGGAGAAAAAAGGCGCCGTCGCCGCCCACGCCGTCGTCGGGGTCGTGGCCGTACAGCCGGGCCTCGGTAACGCCGGCGTCGTGGAGGGTGGTCACGCGCTTCGCCGCCCGGGCCCGCAACTCGTCCAGCGGTCCGAACTGTATCGACTCGGTCGGGCACGCCTTGGCGCACGCCGGAGGCATCCCGACGGTGAGGCGGTCGTAGCAGAGGGTGCACTTCCAGGCCCGCCCGTCCTCCTTGCGCTGGTCGATCACGCCGTACGGGCACGCCGGGATGCAGTACCCGCACCCGTTGCAAATGTCCTCTTGGACCACCACCGTTCCGAACTCGGTGCGGAACAATGACCCGGTCGGGCACACGTCGAGGCAGGCGGCGTGGGTGCAGTGCTTGCACACGTCGCTGGCCATCAGCCATCGCACGTCGGGCCGGGACCCGGACTCCTGGTCGGCCAGCGGTTTGCGCTGTTCGATAAAGGCGACGTGGCGCCACGTATCCGCGCTCAATCCGACGGTGTTGTCATACGACATGCCGGAGAAAAACAGACCCTTCTCGGGGACATGGTTCCATTCCTTGCACGCCACTTCGCAAGCTTTGCAGCCGATACACACACAGGTGTCAGTGAAGAATCCCATCCGCGACGGATGATTCTCGTAGCCCGCCGACGTGGCAGGATCGGCGCCGCCGAGCATCGACCCGGCCCCCTTTTCCCTCATCTTCAGATCTCCCGTCCTGTCTCCGCGGTGATCCCGGCGCGCC
>DATARN010000236.1:0-36640 GCA_036264135.1 Acidimicrobiales bacterium | reverse complement strand
TCGACGCCAGCCACGCCGACTACGCCGTGGCGGCCGCCGGCCCCGGCGCCGCGGTGCAGCGCCGTACCGACGGTGGCGTGGTGCTTACCGTGGGGGTCACCAACCGGGATGCCTTTCGCTCCTTCGTGCTCGGCTTCTTGGACCACGCCGAGGTGCTCGCCCCACCGGAACTGGTGGCCGACGTGACCGGGTGGTTGGCGGCGCTGGCGGCGGCGTCGTGAGCCGCCCCGCCGCCCAGGATCGCCTGGCCCGCTTGCTGGCGGTCGTCCCGTGGGTGGCGGCCCGTGACGGCCCGACGCTCGCCGAGGTCAGCCGGCGCTTCGGGGTCACCGAGCAGGACCTCCTCGACGACCTCGACCTCCTGTTCCTGTGCGGTGTCTACCCCTTCACACCCGACGCCTTGATCGAGGTCGACGTGGCCGACGGCCGGGTGTGGATCCGCTTCGCCGACTACTTCCACCGCCCTCTCCGGCTGACGCCGCCCGAGGGCCTGGCCCTCCTGGGCGCCGGCTCGGCCCTGGTGGCGGTGCCCGGCGCCGACCCCGACGGCGCCTTGGCCCGGGCCCTCGACAAGCTGGCCGCGGTGTTGGGGGTCGAGGCCGACGACTCCGTCGCCGTCCAGCTGGGGCCGGCCACGCCCGAGATCTTGGAGCTGAGCCGGCGGGCGGTGCGCGAGCACCGGCGCCTGGAGCTCGAGTACTACTCCTTCGGTCGCGACAGCAGCGGGACCCGGCAGGTCGAGCCGTGGCAGGTCTTCAACGAGCGGGGCCAGTGGTACCTGAGCGGGTTCAGCCGTGACGCCGGCGGTGAGCGCCTGTTCCGGGTGGACCGCATCAGCCGGGCGGCCCTGCTCGACGAGACCTTTTCGCCGCCGGCCCGGCTTCCGGAGCGCCGCACCTTCCACGCCGACGTCGGCGCCCCGACGGTGGTTCTCGACCTGGCGCCGCCGGCGCACTGGATCGCCCAGCAATACCCGAATCAGGGCGTGGTCGAGCGCCCCGAGGGGATCCTGCGGGTCACGCTGCCGGTCAGCCAGCGGCCCTGGCTGGAGCGGCTCCTCCTTCGCGCCGGACCGGCGGCCACGGTGGTCGGCGGTGACGGCAGCGTCGGGCCGGCCGCCGCCGCCCGGGTACTGGCCCGGTACCGAGTGGCCGGGGCCGTTAAGTAACCTGGGTCCGTCGTGTCCGATCCCGCTACTTACCCGACCGGGATTCCGGACGCCCCGTCTGTCACCCCGGATGCCCCGTCCGTCACCGCCGATGGCTTGGGGGCGCCTGTTCCGCCCCGCCCCCAGCCCGCCGCCGCACCGCCGCCCCCAGCCGGCCCGCCACCCGAAGGGGGCGCCCCGCCGCCGTCCGGTGGCGCCCACTGGCGCAAGAAGCCGGACTCGATGGGGGTCCGGGCCCTCGCCGAGTGGGTCATCATCATTGTGCTCGCCCTCACTGTGGCGATCGTCGTCAAGACCTTCCTCGTTCAGGCGTTCTACATCCCGTCGGGTTCCATGGAACCGACGCTGAAGCCGGGGGACCGCGTCCTCGTCAACAAGCTGAGCTACGACCTTCACAGCATCCACCGCGGCGACATCGTGGTCTTCAAGCGACCACCGAGCGAGGCCGCCGATCCGACCATCAAGGACCTGATCAAACGAGTCATCGGGCTGCCCGGTGACCGCATCGAGGGACGTGACGGGCTGGTGTATATCAACGGCCAGCTCCTGAAGGAGCCGTACCTGCCGGCGGGCACGGTCACGACGAACCTGCCGCTGCGCACCATTCCCCCCGGCGAGTACTTCGTGATGGGCGACAACCGGGGCAACTCCAACGACAGCCGCTTCGGTCTCGGTCCCATTTCCGCCCACCTCATCGTGGGGCGCGCCTTCATACGAGTCTGGCCCCTCTCCGGCCTGGGCCTGCTCTAACCGCCCGGCGACGGCGCGACTTGCCGCAGGGCGGCCACCATGCGGTCGACGTGGTCGCTGTAGACGGCGTCGCAGCCCATCCTGAGCAACGAGAGCAGGTGGCGGTCGAACTGGGCGTCCCACCCGAACGCCAGGCGGCGGAAACGGTGAAACAGGGTGGTCAGTCCGGGGGTCCAGTCGGTCAGGTGCAGGTTGACGGCGTCCACCCCCGCCGCCGCCAGACTGGCGGCGCGCCGCTCGGGGCCCTCCTTGATCCGGCGCAGGCGGGTCGAGTTGACCAGGTGGACCTCGTCGGGCACCGCGTTCTCGGCCCGCCAGGCGGCCAGCGTCTCCCAGTCCGGGTAGCACAGCCACAGGCGCCCGGGCGCGCCGCCGCCGGCCGCGGCGGCGACCGCCACCGTCGCCGCCACCGCCGCCGGGTCCTTGACGTCGAGCGACAGCTGGAAGGCGGTGCCGCAGCCGGCGTACAAATCCTCCAGCGCCGGTATGTGCGCCGGCAGGTCGGCCCGCGGCACGTCGCCGATGGACCGGCGACGCAGGCCCGCCCGCACCATCCCGTCATGGTCGAGGACCGCCACCCCGTCGGCGGTTACCCAGACGTCGCTCTCCAAGCCCGGGGCGCCGTCGGCCAGCGCCTGGTGAAATGCCGCCATCGTGTTTTCCTGGCCGTCTCCGGGCGCGCCGCGGTGGGCGAAGCCGATCGGCGGCGTGAGAATGGAGTCCACCGTCCAATCCTGCTCGACGCACCGTAGGTTCTCGTGATGCTTTCGTTGTGGTGGTGGTTTCCCGTCGCCGTGGCTGTCGCCGCCCTCCTGCCGCTGTGGTGGGGGGCGCGCCGGCTGCTCGACGACGCCGCCGCCCTCCAGCGGTCGGGTGCGCAACTGGCCGCGGTCCGGCCGCTGGTCGCCGCCGTGCGCTCCGAGATCGCCGACCTGGCCGCCACGTCGGCCGGCCCCCGGGGCGACGGGCAACGACCCGCCCCTGATTTGGGCCCCCGGTAGACTGGAAACCGGTGATCAACTTCCCGGGTCCCGACAAGATCCTGCTCCTTCTGGTGATCGCCCTCGTCGTCCTCGGGCCGTCCCGGCTGCCGAGCGCGGCCCGCACCGCCGGGCGCTGGCTGGCCGAACTGCGCAAACTCACCGGCCGGTTTCAGGAAGAAATGCACGGCGCCCTGGCCGACCCGAAGGACGCCCTGACCGCCGCCGTCGGCGACCTCCACAGGGAGGTCGGCGGCTTTCGCGAGGAGATCGCCGGGTTCACCCGCTCGGTCATCCCGACCACGGGAGGGGGGTTGGCGGCCGCCGCCACGACCTGGGCCGGCGGGTCCAACGGCGCCTCTGTTCCCGGCGAAGCCACCTACCCCTCATCCGCCTCGCCCGTCGATTCCGTATCGGGAGGCCTGGCCGTACCGGCGTTGCCGCCCCTGCCGCCGGCGCCCGACGACCCGTCGCTCAACTAGCGGCCGGTCCGGCTAGAAGGGAACTCCCCGATCGCCATCCGCCTGCGTCGCGCCAAAAAAGACGAAAGCCAGAACGGGAACCGCCCGCCCGACGAGGAGGGCGACGGCCTGGCCCAGATGACCCTCATCGAGCACCTGACGGAGCTGCGCCGGCGGCTCATCATCTGCATCGTGGCGGTCGTCATCGGCACGTTCATCGGGTTCTTCCTGTACAACGGCGTCATCGGGTTCATCGCCCACCCGTACCGCCAGTTCGCCCACGCCCACCCCAACAAGGTGTTCGGGGGCGGCGCACTGGTCGTCACCGGCCCACTCGAGGGGTTCAGCACCCGCCTCAAGGTCGCTGCCTACCTCGGGATCTTCTTCTCGTCGCCGGTTCTGCTGTGGGAACTGTGGCGCTTCATCACGCCCGGGCTGCACAAGAACGAGCGCCGCTATGCCATCAGCTTCGTGGTGTCCGCCATCCTGCTGTTCAGCCTGGGGGCCACGGTGTCGATCCTCGTGTGGCCCAAGGCGCTGGAATTCCTGATCGGCATCGGTGGCAACAACATCGCCACCCTCTTCAGCCCGACCAAGTACGTCAGCCTGTATGTGGCCGCGGCCGCCATCTTCGGGGTGGTCTTCCTGTTCCCCCTCGTCTTGGTGTTCCTCCAGATCGTCGGCGTGGTGCCGAGCCAGAAGCTGCGCAAGGTGCGCCGCCCCGCCATCGTGGGCATCTTCTTCCTCGCCGCCGTGGCCACGCCCAGCAACGACCCGTACTCCTTCTTCGCCATGGGGATACCGCTGTACCTGTTCTACGAACTGGCCATCGTCGTCGGGCGCATCCTCAAGAAGTGAGCCGGGCTGCGGTACAACTGAGACGTGGCTGACACCACTCGTTCGGCGTTCGCCACCAGCTTGGGCTTTCAGCTCGACCCGTTCCAGCTGGTGGCCCTGGACGCACTCGACGCCGGCTCGAGCGTGGTGGTCGCCGCGCCCACCGGCTCGGGCAAGACCGTCGTTGCCGAGTACGCCATCGCCCGGGCGTTGGCGGAGGGGAAGAAGGTGTTCTACACCACCCCGCTGAAAGCCCTCTCCAACCAGAAGTACGGCGATCTGGTGCGCCGCCACGGGGCGGACCAGGTGGGCCTGCTGACGGGCGACAACGCCATCAACGGCGACGCGCCCGTGGTGGTGATGACCACCGAGGTGCTGCGCAACATGATCTACGCCGGCTCCGGTGCGCTCCTCGGGCTGCGCTACGTGATCCTCGACGAGGTGCACTACCTCCAGAACGCCTACCGCGGCCCGGTGTGGGAAGAGGTCATCATCCACACCCCGCCGGCGGTGGACCTGGTGTGCCTGTCGGCGACGGTGTCCAACGCCGAGGAGTTGGCCGACTGGATTCGCACCGTGCGGGGCGACACTGCGGCGGTCATCGAGGAACGCCGGCCGGTGGAGTTGCACAACCTTTACCTCCTGGGGGACCGGGGCAGCGAGCGGCTCCTCCTTTTCCCAACCCTTGTCGACGGGCGCCCGAACCCCGAGGCCAGCGCCCTCGACAGCAAGACCCTTCGCCATCCCGGGCCACGGGGCCGTTCCCGGGGCCGGCTGTTCACGCCCCGCCGCCCCGAAGTCGTGGAACTGCTGGCCGACGCCGACATGCTGCCCGCCATCTACTTCATCTTCAGCCGGGCGGCGTGCGACGACGCCGTCACGCAGTGCGTGCGCGACGGTCACCGGCTGACCACCCCCGAGGAGCGCCGCCAGATCCGGGTCGTCGCCGAGGCCCATGTCGAGACGCTGAGCGACGAGGACCTGCGGGTGCTCGACTACACCAGCTGGATCGGCGGCCTCGAGGCGGGATTCGCCGCCCACCACGCCGGCATGGTGCCCCCCTTCAAGGAGGCGGTGGAAGCCTGCTTCGCCGCCGGGCTGGTCAAGGTGGTATTCGCCACCGAGACGCTGTCGCTCGGTATCAACATGCCCGCCCGCTCGGTGGTGATCGAGAAGCTGACGAAGTTCACCGGGGAACGCCACGAATTCCTGACCCCGGGGGAGTACACCCAGCTCACCGGCCGGGCCGGTCGGCGAGGCATCGACGACGTGGGCTACGCCATCGTGCTGTGGTCGCCCTTCGTCCCCTTCGACCAGGTGGCGGGGCTGGCGGGTACGCGTACCTACGCGTTGACGAGCAGCTTCCGCCCCACCTACAACATGGCGGCCAACCTGGTGCGCCGCTACCCGCCGGACGTGGCCCACCACCTCCTCAACCTGTCCTTCGCCCAGTACCGCGCGGACAGCGACGTGGTACGGCTGGAGGCACAGCTGGAGCGGACGCGGGAGTCGCTCGCCGAGGCCCAGGCGGCGGCGAGCTGCTCACGTGGCGACGTCGACGAATACCGGGCCCTGTTGCGAGCCAGCGAGGACGCAGGCCCGACCCGCCCCGCCTTCACGGGCGACGTCCTCGCCGCCCTCGACCGGGTGAAGCCGGGCGACGTGCTGGTCGTGCCGGGCGGCAAGACCGGCGGCCGCGTCGCCGTGCTGTCGACCAGCCGGCGCCGCGGCGGTGACCTGCGGCTGCGGGCCATCACGACCGACCGGCGCATGCTGTCACTCGGGCCGAAGGACTTCCCCGCGCCACCCCGCCCCGTCGGGCGCATCGACCTGCCGGCGCCGTACGCCCCCAACAACGCCGGCTTCCAGCGCCATGTGGCGTCGGCCCTGCAGGCCGCCCCCCTCCGCCAGGACGGCCTGGTGGGGGTGCACGGCCCCAGCCATTCCCGGGGTGATCGCCGGGGTCACGAGGCCATGGCCCGGGCCGAAGCGGCGGCGGCTCACCCCCTCGCCGGCTGCCCGGACCTGCGCCGCCACTTGCGCGCCGCCGAGCGGGCCGACCGGCTCGCCCGCGACGCCGAACGGCTGGAGCGGCGCATCCGGGGTCGCACGGAGTCTCTCGCCCGCCAGTTCGACCGCGTCCTGCGGGTCCTGGAGGCCTGGGGGTACGTCGACGGGTGGGCCCTGACGGCGGCTGGCCAACGCCTTGCCCGGACCTATCACGAGGCTGACCTGCTCATTGCCGAGTGCTTGCAGCAGGGCGTGTTCGACGGCCTGTCGCCCGCCGAGACGGCGGCCGTGGCGTCGGCGTTCACCTACGAGTCCCGCGGCCAGGGCGCCCCGGCGCCGACCTTTCCCAGCCCGGCCGCGCGGCAGCGGTGGGAAGCCATCGAACGCCACGCCGGCGAGTTGAATGCCGCCGAGGACGACGCCGGCCTGCCCCTCACCCGGCCGCCGGACGCCGGCTTCATGTCCCTGGCGTTCGGCTGGGCGGCGGGGGCCGACCTGGAGCGGCTGATCGACGAGGCCGAGATCTCGGGGGGCGACTTCGTGCGCAACGTCAAGCAGCTCATCGACCTCCTCCGCCAGCTCGGCGACGTGGCGCCCGACCCAGCGACGGCCGCGGCGGCCCGTTCCGCCGCCGACGGGCTGTTCCGGGGTGTGGTGGCGGCGTCGGCGGCGGTGACCACCGTCATCGACGAAGAGGACGTCGCCGTTGACGATTGAAAAGGGGGCGGCATGGGGTCGGGCCGCCCCGCTCCCCCGGGACGGGGTGGTCGTATCGAGCGACGCCGAGGCGCGCCGGGTCGTAGAAGCCGCCCGGGCGGCGCGCCGCCCGCCTCCGGTCCTGGGCCTGGTCGGTGGCGACCTCTACCGCACCCTCGGCGGCGGGAGCGGCGCCGTCCCCGGTGGTCGGGGCGACCCCGAGCGGCTGCGCTCGGCGGAGGCCGTGACGTTCCAGGTCGATCTGGGGGAGGTGCTCGTGGACGGACGGCTCCATCTCTTCGTCGCCCACCTGGTGGCCCGCACCCCGGCGTGGCGTCAGGTGTTCGTGGCCATGAACGCCCAGTGGCTCGGCCGGTGGGATCTCGGGCCCCGGTCCCATCCCAACGACGGCCTGCTCGACATCTCCGACGCCCGCCTGTCGCTGTCGGATCTTCCCAAGGTCCGGGCCCGGTTGCCGACCGGCAGCCACCTGCCCCACCCCGGCATCACCACCCGGCGCGTCCCGGCCGCCCAGGTGACCTTTGCCCGGCCCCGGCGAGTCGAGCTGGACGGCGTGGTCGTGGGCCGGCCCGGGGCGGTGTCGGTACGGGTCGAGCCCGACGCCCTGACCGTCGTCGTGTAGGGGCGCAGGCCCTACTCGGGGACGTAGTGCCGGGAGCCGTCGACCGGGTCGAGCCAGACCCGCATCAGCCGCCCCGACGACGGGTCACGGAACGACTCTTCGGTGGGCTGCCAGCCGATCGCCGGGCGGGTCGACTCGCCGTGGCGGCGAAGGTTGGCCCAGCCGACGACGGCGACGGCGGCGATGACCACGACGACGGCGACCCAGATGGCGGCGCCCATGGCGACCGCTAGGGTCCGACGATCACGGCGGTGCCGTAGGCGACGATCTCGGTGAGGCTCTGGCCGATTTCGGAGGAATCGAAGCGCATCCCGATGACGGCGTTGCCCCCCATGATGCGGGCGTTCTCGATCATCCGGTCCATGGCGTGGCGCCGGCTGTCTTCGAGCAGTTCGGTGTACTGGGTCACCTCGCCGCCGGCCAGCGCCTTGAAGGACGCGCCGATCCCCTTGATGGCGCCCATGCTGCGCACCACCAGGCCGTAACAACTGCCCACGTAGCGCTGCACTTTCCACTCCGGGAAGTCGAAGGCGGTGGTGACCGGAATGCTCTCGGGGAGGGAGCCAGCCGAACGGGACTGGTACTGCGACTGCGGGTCGCTCATGCCTTCACGGTACCCGTCCCGGCGGCCGGCGGGGCCGGGACCGACGGTCACGGGCGACTCGTAGGATCGACCGCAGACCCCACACGAAAGGCGGACCGATGAGTGACCCGAACAGCGCCTCGGCGCGCGTGGAAGTACCAGGCAGCAGTCGCGCCATCGACCCGTCCTGGCAGCCGGTCGGTCCCGCCGACCCCGCCGAGACGGCAACTGTGACGGTGTACCTCCGCGACCCCGCGGCCCCCGGTGGCGGCAGTACCGGCTCCCGCGAGGAGTACGAGGCGGCCCACGGCGCCGATCCCGCCGACGTCCAGGCGGTCGAGGATTTCGCCGCCTCCTACGGCCTGGCGGTCGGTGAGGTCAGCCCGTCGCGGCGCAGTGTCCAGCTGAGCGGGACGATCGAGGCGCTGACCCAGGCGTTCGGTACCGAGGTGGCGCAGTACAACCATCCCACCGGCGGCGTCTTCCGGGGCCGCTCCGGACCCATCACCGTCCCGTCCCATCTCGGGCCCGTCGTCGCCGGCGTGTTCGGCCTGGACAACCGCATGGCGGCGCGGGCCCAGTTCCGCCCGGCGGCGGCGCCGAGGGTGCAGTACACCCCGCCCCAGGTGGCGCAGGCGTATCAGTTCCCCACCGGCGTCGACGGGACGGGGGAGTGCGTCGCCATCTTGGAGTTCGGGGGCGGCTACCGCGTCGCCGACATCACCGCCTACTTCCAGCAGATCGGCGTTCCCGCGCCGACGGTGGTGGCGGTGTCGGTGGACGGCGCCACCAACGCCCCAACCACCAGCAACGGCCCCGACGGTGAGGTCATGCTGGACATCGAGGTGGTCGGCGGCCTGGCGCCCAAAGCCCGGATCGTCGTCTACTTCGCGCCCAACAGCGAGCAGGGGTTCGTCGACGCCATCACCACCGCCGCCCACGACACCACCAACAAGCCGTCCGTCATCTCGATCAGCTGGGGCGGCCCCGAGAACAGCTGGACGCAGCAGGCGACGCAGCAGATCGAGCAGGCCTGCACCGCCGCCACGTCGATGGGGGTGACGGTCACCGCCGCCGCGGGGGACAACGGCTCGAGCGACGGGGCCACCGACGGCCAGCAGCACGCCGACTTTCCTGCCTCGGCGCCCCATGTCCTCGGCTGCGGCGGCACCAGCCTGGAGGCCACGGGCGCCCAGATCACCAGCGAGACGGTGTGGAACGGGGGAGCCAGCGGTGGGGCCACCGGCGGAGGTATCAGCGACCTGTGGCCGGTGCCCACCTACCAGCAGGGTGTCACCTTGCCGCCGTCGGCCAACGACGGCCAGACCCGCCGCGGGGTCCCCGACGTGGCCGGCGATGCCGACCCCGCCACCGGCTGGACGGTGCGGGTCGACGGTCAGACGATCCCCATCGGCGGCACCAGCGCGGTGGCACCGATGTGGGCCGGGCTCATCGCGCTCCTCAATCAGGCGCTGGGCCAACCCCTCGGCTTCGCCCATCCCCGCCTGTACGCCACCACGGCGGCGACGACCTTCCGGGACATCACCCAGGGAAGCAACGGGGCGTACAACGCCGGACCGGGATGGGATGCCTGCACCGGCCTGGGCTCTCCGAACGGCGCCGCCCTGCTGAAGGCTCTGCAAGGCGCGGCCGGCGCCGGGTCCTAGGGGGGCGCGCCTACCGCCCGGGCCGCCGGCTCGGGTGGTACGCCTGCCCGGCCGGGTCCCACACCCGCGCCCACGCCGGACCGTAGGCTCAGGACCGCCATGGGTGTCTACGCCGCCGAGGAGTGGACCGACGAAGAGGGCGAGATCCTCCGTCGGTACTTCACCAACCTGGACCAACCGGTCTTTGCCTTGGTCAACCTGCCCGAGATCGTCAAGGGTGCCCTCTTCGCCCGCTACTCGCGGTCCTCGAAGAGCCTGCGCCGGCTGTTCCTCGACGAGTTCGTGGGGGAGCTCGACATCAGCGGCGACCACAGCATCGACGCCACGGTGGGCCTGGTCCGGGCCGAGCAGCTGTACGACCGGGTGTTTTTCGAGTACGGAGACGACTCCGTAGCCCAGCTGGGCGGCGTCCATCTGGCCTGCGAGCAGACCTCCAACCTGCTGACCAAGGTCCTGGAGTGGGGCCGCCTGATGGCCTACATGGAGCAGTCGACCCGCTACATCGCCTACGACGTCCGGTTGACCAACGGCCGGTACCGCTACCACCGCGACCCCGAGATCCTCTCCTCGCCGCTCGGGGCGCGCTACGTCGGCGAGATGGACCGGATGTTCGACACCTACGGGGCCCTCCTCCCGGTACTGCAGGCGTGGTTCGCCCGGCAGTTCCCGAAAGGCTCGGGGGACTCGGACTTCAGCTACCGCCAATCGATCAAGGCCAAGGCGTTCGACGCCCTCCGGGGCCTGCTACCGGCCGCCGCCACGTCCAACGTCGGCATCTACGGGACCGGTCAGGCCTACGAGGCGCTCCTCCTGCGCATGCGGGCCCATCCGCTACCCGAAGCCCGGACCTACGCCGACCTGATGCTCACCGAGCTGCGCAAGGTCATCCCGTCCTTCCTCCGCCGGGTGGACGTCCCCGACCGGGGCGGCGCCTGGTCGGAGTACCTGGAGAAGAACCAGCGGGCCATGCGCGACCTTTCTGACGCCCTCTTCGGGGGCGACCGGCCCGGCGTCGCCCAGCCGGACGGTTCCGACCCGGCGGTGGCCGGCGCCCCCTCCGTCGACCTGGTCGAGTGGGACCCCGACGGCGAGGTCAAGACGGTGGCCGCCATGCTGTACCCCTTCACCGACCTGAGCGAGACGCGCTTGCGGGAACACGTCGAGGCCATGTCCCTCGATGAGCGCCTCGAAGTGATCCGGACCTACGCCGGCGAGCGGCGGAACCGCCGCCACCGGCCGGGTCGGGCCCTGGAGCGCACCATGTACCGCTTCGACATCCTCTCGGACTACGGGGCGTTCCGGGATCTCCAGCGCCATCGCATGCTCACCATCGAGTGGCAGAACCTGACGCCGGAGCACGGGTACACCCTGCCGGCGGCGGTGACCGCCGCGGGGGGCGAGGCGGACTTCCACGCCGTCATGGTGCGCTCGGCTCACCTCTACGAGGCCCTCCATGAACGCTTCGGCCCCGCCCCGGCCGCCTACGCCGTGGCCCTGGCCTACCGGGTGCGCTACGTCATGCAGTTCAACGCCCGGGAGGCCATGCACCTGATCGAACTGCGGACCACGCCTCAGGGCCACCCCGAGTACCGCAAGGTGTGCCAGGAGATGTACCGCCTGATCGACGAGAAGGCAGGCCACCACGCCTTGGCCACCCTGATGTCCTTCGTCGATCGCCAGGACTACGAGCTCGACGCCCTCGAACGCCTCGAGGGCGAGCGCCGAGCCGAGCAGCGCCGCACCAGCCGGTCCTGACGTTCTTTGGGCGGGAGCGAGGGCTGGGGCGCGGCCGGGTCTCCTGGTGAAGCTGTGGTTGATGTTGAAGTTGAGGTTGCTGAGGCTGAAGTGACGGTGTATGGTTCGAGTCGGGCGGAGGGAAAGCCCTGTCATGCTCAGACGCCCCTCCTCTCCGCCTTCTCGCCCCTCCTCAGCGCCTCGTCGCCGCGCCCGTCCCTGGTCCACCGTGGCCGGTGTCGTCCTCGTTGCCGCCGTGCTCATGGCCGGGCAGGCGGCGTTCGGCCGGGTCACCGCCCGGCCCACGACGGTGCGGGTGCAGTGGGGCGACAACCTGTGGGCCCTGGCCCGGCGCTACCACGTCGACCTGCTCCAGCTGGCGGCCGCCAACCACATGCGCCAGACCGACATCCTCTACGCCGGCCGCACCATCACCCTTCCCGGCGCGGCGGCGACGGTCGCTAAGGGCACCAGCACCAAGGCCCCCGCGGCCGCCGATCCCCGCCTGATCGAGCGCACCTTCTGCGCCACCTACCAGCCTCCCGGGGGCCGGGCCGCCCTGCCCGCCAGCCTCCGGGCCGACCCCGGGCGCCTGGCGCTGCGGCCGCTGTTCGCCAAGTGGGCCCGGGTGTACGGCGTCCCCCTCGACCTCATCGAGGCCGAGGCCTGGCAGGAGTCGGGGTGGTCCAACGCCGTGGTGTCCCCCGACGGCGCGGTGGGCATCGGCCAGCTACTGCCTGACACTGCGGTATTCGTGAACCAGTCGCTCGGCACCAACCTGAAGCTGACCGTCCCCTCCGACAACATCCGGATGATGGCCGCCTTCCTCGGCTACCTCCTGCGGGCGACGGGGGGCCAGGTGTGCGGGGCGGTTGCGTCCTACTACCAGGGCCTGCCCACCCTGCAGCGCTACGGCGTCCTGCCGGTAAGCCAGATCTACGTCCGCAACGTCCTCGGCCTGCGCCCCCGTTTCCGCTGAGGCCGCCGGTTCCCGCCGCGGGGACAAATCTCGATGTCGCAATGACCATTTTTCTTCGCCTCGCTGACCTGCATCGTTGCGAGAATCTGCAGGTCACGGGGCTGCGGAGCCGCTTGACGGGCACCCTATCGGTGTGCGACAACTGGTGCACCTTGGACGCCTTCCTCGAGCGGGCGTGCGAGCCGGGGGTGGCTCGGAGCGCCCAGTAGACAACGTTCTGACGGAGATGTCCTGTTCGGCTTCGGCCCGGGGGGCACCCCGGTCAGGACGGCACCAAAGGCGTTCCGGGTCACCTTCAAATAGGCCCTGTTGGCGATGGGGCCGGGCTCACCGGGGGTTGGGTGGGGGCCCGTCCCGGCGCTCCGGGGCGGCCCCTCCAGCCCCGGTCGGCGGGCGACGCACCGCCTCCGACCGCGACACCACGGCCCCGCGCCGGGGCCTATCATCCGGCACCGACCGCGGGTAAGGATGCGCGTATGGGCATGGCAGACGACGACCTGGACGAAGCGGCGCTGGCGGACGGCGGCGAGGCGCCCGATCCCGACGAGGCCGCCCTTGACGACCTCGATGAGGAGGACATCGACGAGGAGGACATCGACGACGAGGACATCGACGTCGCCCTGGACGACGACGATGAGGTGCTCGACGACGAGGTGCTCGAGGACGAGGACGACCTGGCGGTCGACACTCCCGTCGTCACCCACCCGCCACCGGCGAGGGAGGACGACGAGGAGGAGGACGACGACGAGGAGGCCGATTCCGACGATGTCGAGGCCAGCCTGGACGTCATCCTGAAGGAACGGCTGGTCGTCGCCGACGAGGAGGAGGACGACGACGAGGAACCCGAGGGCGACGACCGCCCCGACAGCCCGCTCAAAGTCCTTCCCAAGCAGCCAGGCGAGTTCGTGTGCCAGTCCTGCTTCTTGGTGAAGCACCCGAGCCAGTTGGCCGACCCGGAGGCCATGTACTGCCGGGACTGTGTGTGAGAGGGTGAGGGGTAGGAGAACCCTGTGCCCACCTCACCGATCGAAGACGTCCTGAACCTGGCGGTGTTCGCGCCCCTCGGCGTCGCCTTGGCCGTCAAGGATGCCCTTCCCGAGTGGATCAGCCGGGGGCGTGAACAGTACGAGACGGCCAAGGCGGTCGGCGAGCTGGTGACCGACTACGGCCAGAAGAAGGTGGCCCGCACCCTGGTCGGCCTGGGCCTCCTCCCCGGCCCACCCCCGCCGCCGCCGGGGCCCGGATCGCCGCCCCCGGCCGGTGCGGCGTCCGCCTCGTCCCCCGAGGGCGCAGCGCCCGCCCCCCTGGCGACGGCGACCACGACGCCGTCGGCGAACGGCCACGTCGCCGCGATGACCGAGGCAAGCCGGGCCGCCGACCCCGACGACCTGGCGATCCCGGGATACGACTCCCTGTCGGCCTCCCAGGTGGTGTCGCGCCTTCCGGGCCTGGCGCCGGGAGAACTGGAAGCGGTACGGGTCTACGAGCTGGCCAGCCGCGGGCGGCGCACCATTCTGAGCAAGATCTCGCAGCTGCAGACGGGCTGGTCCTGAGCCCGTGGAGGGCGCCCGGCCGGCGACCGCCGACGATGTCCCTCGGCTCGTGGAGTTGCACATCCAGGCGGAGGAGGAGTTGCTGGCGTTCCGGGGCGCCCGGCTGCTGTTTCTCCGTGAGGCTCAGCGCGATCCGCTCGACGTATCCCTGAAGGAGGAGATCGCCGATCCCGACCGGGCGGTGTGGGCCGGCACCATCGACGACGTCGTCGTCGGGTACGGAACGGGGCGGATCGAGGACCTGGCCGGCGGGGAGCGCCTCGGGGTCATCGAGGACCTCTTCGTCGAGCCCGACGCCCGTGCCGTCAGCGTCGGCGAAGCCCTTACCAACGCCCTGATCGGTTGGTTCGGGGGTCGTGGCTGCACCGGCGTCGATGCCCTGGCCCTCCCCGGAGCCCGGGCCACCAAGAACTTCTTCGAGGAGTCGGGGTTCACCGCCCGGCTGCTGGTCATGCACCGGCGCCTCAACGCCGATGGCTGACCTCCCCGAGGTATGCGTGGGCGCCATCGCCCTCGACAACGATCAGCTGCTCCTCATCCGCCGCGGTCGCGGCCCGGCCGGCGGGCGCTGGTCGGTGCCCGGCGGCCGGGTGGAATGGGGCGAGACCACCGCCGAGGCGGTGGTGCGGGAGCTGGCTGAGGAAACGGGGCTCGAAGCCCTGTGCGACGAGTTCCTCGGCTGGGTCGAGCGGATCGGCGAGGGCTACCACCATCTCATTCTCGACTTCCGGGTCACGATCATCTCCACCGACCTTCCGACCGCCGGCGATGACGCCGCCGAGGCGATGTGGGTTCCGCTGGCGCAGGTGGCGTCGCTGCCGTTGGTGGACGGGCTGGCCGAGTTCCTCCACGAGCAGGGCATCCTGCCGACCATCGCCTGAGGGGCTATCGGCCCTGCCAGTTCGGAGGGCGCTTCTCGATGAAGGCCCGGGGCCCCTCGGTGAAATCGTCGGTCTTGCCGACCCGCGTGAAGGCTTCGGCGGACAGCCGCCAGAGGTTGGCGTCGTCGGTGGAGAAGGCCTGGGCGGCGACGGTCCGGCTGGCCCACACCGCCTGGGGGGCGTTGGCGACGATCCGGGCGGCCAGCGCCCGGGCAGCCTCGAGGGCCTCGCCGGGGTCGACGAGGATGTTGACCAGGCCCAGCTCATAGGCCAGCTCGGCCGCGATGGGGTCCCCGGTCAGGATCAGCTCCATGGCCACCTTGGGGCCGACGGTGCGGGGCAGGCGGAACAGGCCGCCGCCGGCGGCGACGAGGGATCGTTTGACTTCGGGCAGGCCGAACACCGCCTGACGCGACGCCACCACGAGGTCACAGGCCAGCGCGATCTCGAAGCCACCGGCCAACGCCGGGCCGTCGACCGCGGCGATGATCGGCTTGGTGCGTTCCCGACTGACGATCCCGGCGAAGCCGCCCCGGTCGGTGCGTAGCGCCGCCGCTTGCCCCGACGCGATGGCCTTGAGGTCGGCGCCGGCGCAGAAGACCGGGCCTTCCCCGGCCAGGATGCCGGCCCAGCATTCCGGATCGGACTCCAACCGGTCGATGCCGTTCTCGATCCCCTTGGCGACGGAGCCGTCCACCGCGTTGCGAGCCTCGGGCCGGGCGATGGTGATGATCGCCACGCGGTCCTTCACCAGGTAGTCGACCACCGACGCGACAGTAGCGGCACGTCCCCACCGCTCCAGGGACCCGGAGCCCCCGCCCGGTCCGGGGACCCGGAGCCAGGGTGGGGGTCTGGTGTCGGGAAGCGGGCCGGTGGTGGGGCGGTTAGGGGGCCGGCGCCGGCCGGGGGCGGATCGGCCCGGGCGGCGGCGGCATGGAGATCCCGAGCATGGCGGCCAGGGCCGGTACCCGCCCCGATTGCTGGCGGGCCGCTTGGAGGAGGGTCTCGCTGGCGTCGGCCGGCAGACCCTCGGGCTTCACCTGGCGGCGCACCGGGGAGGCGGCCACCGCCTCCAGCATGGCGGCCCACCGCTCCGAGGGCGTCTCCGGGCTCATGGCCTTACCCGCCGCCTCGGTCAGCTGGGCCGCCAGGTCGGCCGGCAACTTGGTCGTTGCGTCGGGCGGACGGGCCGACAGCCGCAGCGCCCGGACGACGCGGGTCTCGTTCAGGTTGGCGGTGATCTCGTCGATCCAGCCGGTCCGCATCGTTTCCAGCCGGCGCTCCAGGGAATCACGGAGATTGGCGGCCAGGTTGCGTGACTCGTCGTCGCGCGCCGCGCTGGCGCCTTCCAGGATGGCCCGCAGGTCCCGGAGTGGTAGGTCGTCGCCCAGCTTGGCCGCGGCGTCGGCCCGGTCGCGCCACTCCGCCGCCTTGACTTTGGGCAGCAGTTCCTCGGCTATGGCCAGCAGCGCCTCGGCGTGGGGCGGCGGCCGACCTTCCGCCGCCGCCTTCTCGCCCTCGAGATGGATGGCGGTGCGCACCGCCGGGATGCCGCCTCGGATCACCTGCTCTGCGATGGGCCGATGCTCGGGGGGCAGTGATTCGAGCAGGGCGCTGCGGTGGGCGTTGCCCGGGGACAGGCGGCGGGGTCGGGGCCGCTCGGGGGCGGCTCGGTTGGCGGCGGGACGGGGGCCGCCGTCACGGGAGCCGCCATCACGGCGGGGCGAGTCGTCGGGACGGCCGTCGCCGGGGCCGCCCGGGCGGGAGGCGTGGCCTTCTGGGCCGGTGCCCGACGAGGCCGGGTCGCGTGGTGGCCGGGCCGGCCGCTGCCCTCGCGACGGGCCGCCGGTGTGCCGTTCGTTGACCCCGCCCGGGGGAGTGGCGCCGGGACTGCCGGGGCGGGCGCCGCCGGGTGCGCCGGAGTTGAGCGGGCCGCCGGGGCGCGATCCCCGGTCGATCGACTGACGATCCGAGCGCCCCGGCCTCGGGCCGCCGGCGCCTCGGTCGGAGCCTTCGGGACGGGCTCGGGAGGGACGCGGCCCCCTTTCCCCACCGTCGGGGCTGGCGCCGTTCCGACCCGGCTCCCTCGCACCGTCGCGGCGGGGCCGGCGCGACGCGTCGTCGCCGTCGCGGTGGGGGCGGGTCAGGCTGGTCGTGACCCCCGGGGCGGGGGCACGGGGAGGTCCGATGATCTCCAGCCGTTCCGGTTCGGCCCGCTTCTTCTCCTTGGGCGGCAGCACGGCCACGATGCTGATGCCGTCGATCTCGAACTCGGCGTCGACCCGAACCACATCGCCCGGCTTGGCGCCGGCGGCCAGCAGCGTGCCGTCGAGAACACCGCGGGGTTTGAGCGCCCCGGCGGCACGCCAGGTCCAGCTGCCATCGGGCCGCGCGCTGGTCAGCTCGATGTCGATCCGGCGTGCCATGACGCCTAACCTACAACGCTTTGCCGCCGGACTACACCGGCGAATTGTCCGTTAGCGGGGGGCTCCTGCGCCCGCCAATTCCCTCTCCGGTTCGGGAACCACAACCTCCACACTGAGGGTGGGCACCGCCCGGTCCAGCCACTTCGGGAACCACCAATTCGCCTTCCCCAGCAGCTCCATGGTGGCCGGCACCAGCACCATCCGGACCAGCGAGGCATCGACCAGTACGGCGGTGGCCAGCCCCAACCCGAAGAGCTTGAGGATGCGCAGGTCGCCGAGTACGAAGCTGCCGAAGACGCAGACCATGATGGCGGCGGCGGCGGTGATGACCCGGGCGGTCTGGGCCAGTCCGTCGGCCACCGCGGTGGCGTTGTCACCGGACTTCAGCCACTCTTCCCGGATGCGGGAGAGCAGGAAGACCTCGTAGTCCATCGACAAGCCGAACAGGATGGTGAACAGCATCAACGGCACCCACGGGTCGACCGGCGCCACCTTGCCGATCCCGAAGAACGAGCCCAACCAGCCCCACTGGAACACCGCCACGATCACGCCGTAGGCGGCGCCGATCGACAGCAGGTTCATGACGGCCGCCTTGACGGGCACGGCCACCGACCGGAACACGGCCATCAGCAGCAGGAACGACAGGATCACGACGCCGCCGATGACCAGGAACAGCCGGTGTGACAGCTGGTTGGAGGCGTCGACGCCGCCGGCGGTGAGGCCCCCCACATAGGCGGTGACGCCCGTGCCCGCCAGCACCTGCGGCACGGTGCTGCGGACTCGGTGGACGAAGGACTGGGTGGCGGCGGCCTCGGGGGCGGTCTTCGGAATCACCACGATGACCGCGGTGTTGCCGGCCGGGTTGAGCGACGGTGGCGACACGAAGGCGGCGTCGGGGTCGCCCTGGAGTGTGCTGACGACCTTGTCCAGGGCCGCCTGGTCGGCGGCGCCGTGGGGCAACGTGGCGGCGACCAGCAGCGGGCCGTTGGTGCCCGGTCCGAATCCCTGGGCCAGCAGGTCGTAGGCGTGACGAGTGGTGAACGTGGTCGGGTCGTTCCCTGAATCGCTGAACGCCAGGCGCATGGAGAACAGCGGCAGCGAGAACACCACCAGTACCAGCAGGGCCGCCCCGCCCGAGCGCCACGGGTGACGCTGGATGACGCGGCTCCACCGCCAAGCCAGGGTCTGGCGGGTGTCGCCCCGGTGGTGGTGGAGGAGGGGGATCCGCAGCTTGTCGATGTTCTGGCCGGCGAAGCCGAGGACGGCGGGCAGAAGGGTCAGGGCGGCGGCCATCACCATGACCACCGCGATGATCGCCGAAAAGGCCAGCCCGTAGACGAAGGACAGGCCCATGAGCATCATGCCGAACAGGGAAATGATGACGGTGGTGCCGGCGAAGAGCACCGCCCGGCCCGAGGTGGCCAGCGACAGGATGACGGCGTCTTCCGGCTGGCTGCCGTCATGGAGTCCCTGGCGGTACCGGGTCACGATGAACAGGGCGTAGTCGATCCCCACCCCGATACCGATCATGGCCGCCAACTCGGTGGCGAAGGTGGGGATGGTGACCAGGTGGCTGACGAGGTCGATGAGCGCCACCGCCGCGCCCAGGGAGAACAGCGCGGTGAGGATGGGCACCCCCATGGCGACGAAGGAGCCGAAGGCGATGAGCAGGATGACCACGGCGGCGAGGACGCCCACCCCTTCGGCCGATCCGAAGCTGAACGCCTGACCCTTCTCTATGGGCTGGCCACCGAGCTCCACTTCCAGGGTGGCGCTGTTGAGCGACTTGCCGAAGGTGACCAGCTTGGTCATGTCGGCCTTGGGCAGGTTCTGGGTGGTGGTGTCGAACTGGATCACCGAGTACGCGATATGCGGGTCAATCCGTGAGATCTGGCTCTGGTCGCCCTGATCGAACGGCCCCTTGACGCCGGTGACGTGAGGCTGGCGCGCCAGTTGCTGGTCGACCTGGTTGATGGCCGCCATGGCATCGGGCGAGGTCACCGCAGCCTTGGAGCGGAACACGGCATTGGCCGTGTCACCGGCGCGGGCCGGGAAGTTCTTGGTCAGCAGGTTCTGGGCCAGCTGCGACTGGGAGTTGCCGCCGCTGAACTTGTCGTTGAACGTGCCCTTGACGCCGGCGGCGAGGACGTTGAGGACGATGAAGGCCACGATCCACCCCAGCAGCACCAGCCTGCGGTGGTCGTAGCACAAGCGGGCCAGTCGCCCGATCTTGGTGGTCTCGACGGTCGGCGGGAATTCCTTCGAGCTCATGATCAAATCCTTACCAGGGGGGTGGGACGGCGATGTCGATACTCAGACGCCGGGAGGGCGCGGCGCTAATCGGTGATCCGTGCTCATTCCTCCAGGAGGTCGGGCTGGCGGGCGACGATCCAGTCGTACAGCGGCTGGAACGAGAACCAGCCGGCCAGATGGCTGCCGATCTGGGTGCAGGTCAGGCGGGCGGTGTCATCGTCGATGACCTGATAGCCGCCGGCCGCCATGGCCAGCAGCTGGGCCTGGCAGGAGCGGTCCATGGCGAGGAACCACCACACCGCCTCGTCGACGGAGTGACCGACGGTCAACAGGCCGTGGTTACTCAGGATGCACGCCTTGGCCCCCCCCAGGGCGTGGGCAATGCGCTTGCCCTCCTCGACGTCGTAGACCACGCCGGCGTAGTCGTCGAACAGCTCGTGATCCCCGAAGAACGCGCACGCGTCCTGGGTGATCGGATCGAGCTTTCGGTGCAGCGTCGAGAAAGCCTTGCCGTGAACGGAGTGCGAGTGGGCGGCGGCGACCACATCCGGTCGGGCGGCGTGGATCTGGGAATGGATGCAGAACGCCGCCAGGTTCACCGGCCAGGTGCCTTCTACTACCTGGCCGGCATCGTTGACCAGGATGAGATCGCGGACGCGTATCTGGCTGAAATGCATCCCGAAGGGATTGACCCAGAAGTGGTCGGGACGTTCGGGATCCCGGGCGGTGATGTGGCCGGCGACGCCCTCGTCGAAGCCGAAATGGCCGAAGAGGCGCAGGCCCGCAGCCAGGCGCTGCTTGCGGTGGCGGCGTTCTTCCTCAGGATGGTCGAACTCAGGAATCTGGTGTGGTGCGCGGTCGCTCGCCATTTCCCACCTTTCGATGTCGGCTGCCCGGGCCGATCGTACCTGCGCAGTGCCCGATTCGGGGACCGTTTAGCTGGCCGGTGGCCGGCCCTCAGCGGCCTTCCGCGCCAACCGAGCCTTGAATCCCTCGAGGATCACGTCGAGGCCGAAGTCGATGTTGTGGCCGCTCAAGTGCATGACCGTGGCTTCGACGTTGGGGATCTGGTCGCGGGGGAGCGCGGAGAACAGCTTGGTGAGGCGTTGCTCGGCGTTGCCCCCCCGGGAGCCGCTGGCCCGGGCCGACCGGCTGACGGGGACGGCGGGGGCCACCAGCAGGGACGACACATTCCAGCGGAACAGCATCATGAATGCCGCGCCGGCATCGGCGTCGTCGAACCCCGCCTCGCGGAGCAGCGAGAGGGCCCGTTCCACGTTGGCCAGGCCGTTGGGGCCCATGGTGACGCCTTCGGTGTACACCTTCACGAAGCCCGGGTGTTCCTGCCACATGTCGAAGTTGCGCTTCACCAGTGTCCGGAGGCGCTCCTCCCAGTCACCGGTGTCGTGTTCCGACGCCGCCACAACACCGCCGATGAGGTAGTCGGTCATGAGGTCGACCAGCTCGGCCTTGTCGGCGACGTGGTTGTACAGCGACATCGGCGTCACTTCGAGGGCGGCCGCCACTCGGCGCATGGTCAAGGCGTCGAGGCCGTGGTCCTCAACGAGGTGCAGGGCCGCCAAGACGATCCGCCGGCGGGTGAGGGCGGGGCGGGCGGGGAGTTCGGCTTCGTTGCTGGCCAGCCAGCGGGGTTGGTCAACGGGAAGGGCAGGGGGTGCCGCCGCCGGAAGGCCCCCGCTCCCGTCGCCCGGCGCCGCGGCAGGGTGGGCGCCGGTCCCCTCGCCCGGCACCCCGTCCGAAGCCGAGGAAGGGGCTTCGGGCGGCAGGGAGCCCGAGCGCTGCGACCCAGTGGCGGGTGCTGATGTCTGGTGAGCAGTGGAGATGGCGGTGTCCGTGTTCTTCGCCCGGTTGTGCTGAACCACCGGAAGGGCTTAGACGTTCGGGGAGGTGGGGTGAGCCGGCGGCGTGGTTTTCGCCTCAGCGAGTCTTAGGGCGTAAGAGTAGGGGTAGACGTCGCCTCGAATGTGCAATGTCGGGTCGTTCGAGAGTTCCATGCCGGGGAGCAGGGCGGTGGGGTTGAATCCGATCAACTCACCATCATGCTGCTGATCGGCGACCAGGCCGGTCAACCTGAGATGGCCCATGACGATACGGGGACGGCACTGGGGCCATGCCCGAGAGGGGTCGCTCGGGTCGTCGCCCTGTTCGGCCACCTGGATTCGCAATACGAACTCGGCGCGGCCGTCGCGGATGCGATCGGCCAGGCCATCGCGGAGGAAGTTGCCGCGGGCGTCCGAAGGGGCGGCCTTGACTCCCTCGACCGGCTCCCAGTGGAAACGCACCGAGCGCGCCGCGCCATCGGGCCCCGTCAAGGTGAAGGCGTGGACGGCGTGGTAGGCGCAGGTTGTGTAGGCGGCGGGGACGAACTTGGCCGCCAGGTAGAGAGCCGCCGCTTCGGCCTCATGATGGGCGGTGGCGTAGTCGTAGAACTGCTGCTCCGAGGCCAACTTGGGGTAGGGCGTCTCGAGGTGGGCGAGGGAGGAGAGGCGCCGCATGAGGGAGCGCTTGACCGGCGGGGCGGGGGTGGTTGCCGCCAGGAAGGCCTGGAACTCCGGAACGGTGCGGGAAAAAAAGACCGGCAGCGTCATGGCGATCAGGTCGGTGGGGGGGTGCTCCTCGACGTGGAACCGCACCGCCATTCCCCGCACCAACGGTTCGGTGTCGGGCAGCCCCAAATCGCCGGTTCCGTTGGAGAAGCGCACGGTCACCCGCACCTTGGGCCCGGCGAAATGAGCGGCGGTCGTGTATTCCGACGCCACCGGCGTGGGGCTGAACCAACCCTCGGCGGCGATACCGGGGGCGTGAATGGGGCGGGTCCCGCGCCGGTAGAGGGGACAGGTCTTGATGATGCCCTCAACCAGCGCGGCCGGTAGCGAATCCGGTGCCGATGGATCCGCCGGGGGATTCGCCGCCTGGCCCAAGCTCGTCACCCTACCGACTGTAACCCTCGTGACTCCACCGGCTGAGATAGCCCCCGTAAATTATTCGTAAGGATAGGAATGGGGAGAAAGCCCTCGCTGGAGTCCCCGCTTGCCCTATGCTCCGCGCCCATGGGGGCTGCGGTGCCGGGGCAGTCGGTTTATGACCGCTGGCGTTCATATTTCTGCGACCCGAAGCAACTCCCTCAGGTGTTGGTGGGCTCCCTGCTGGCGCGGTACTGGTCCCACCAACCGTCCGAGGCCGGCGTCGGGCTGCCTCATTCACCGTCGCTGGCGCCGTCCGACAACCTGCAGACACCCATGAACCTGGTCATGCCGTTGCGTTATCCGCACGCCGCCTACCGGGCACAGTTCGGCAAGCTCCTCTTCAATGCGGCCGACGAAGTGCTCTCCGGATTGAACAACGTGGGCACGGTACATTTCGCCCGCTTCGACATAATCCAGGGGAACCTGTGCATGTTCTCGGTTTACGACGGCGACTTCCAGGGTTATATCCGCGACTTTATCGGCACCATTGGGGGGGTATTCGACGGTCTGATGACTTTTGTCAAGGAGCCGCCGCGCGCTCCGTGCGGCGAGTACGTGGATGAGTTCATCGAGTGGGTGCACGGCCACGACATGCTGCAAATGCCGGAATGGCCGACTGATATCAGCGATGACCTGCCGGCGCTGCAGCGCAGCACCCTCGTGCTGTTTGACCGCAACGCCAATATGCAGATGGGGATGTACCACGGCTACCCGGGCTACTCGGTGGCGCAGATCCGCAACGGGCTCGGTATCGGATGGTGACGGCGTCGCCGGAAGGTCCCGGCGTGGGGTCGGCAGCGGCACCGCCGGCCACGGTGGATGTGGCCGACGTGATGCGGGAGATCCAGGGCAACATCCTGCGGGCCTACGGCCGCCAGTACGTCGCCGTGCGCCACCTGGTGCTGCGCATCGGCGATGCCCGAGCCGCCCGCCGGGGCCTGGCCGCGTTGATCGACGGCGATCGCGGCACGCCGGATGTGACGACCGGTGAACGGCCGCCCCGCGAGCTCAACTTTCGCTGGTGTCTCAACATCGGCTTCACCTACCGAGGTCTCGGCGCGATCGGCGTTCCCGAGTCCAGCCTCGGAACCTTTCCCGCCGAGTTTCGGCTCGGCATGGTGGCCCGGGCCGGTCGGCTCGGTGACGTGGGCGACAGCGCCCCGCAGAATTGGATCGAGGGCTTTGCCGACGACCGGAACGTCCACGTGATCGTAACCATCCACGGCTGCTCCCTCGCCGACATCGAACGCGTCTCCGGCCAGGTGTTGGGAATCGAGGGCGGCTCCGCCTGGTCGCCGGTCGTCGCCGAGCCGCTCGACGGTGAGGCCATGATCGACCCCGCGACGAATCAGCGGCTGGTCCATTTCGGCTACGCCGACGGGATCTCTCAGCCCCGCTTCCTTGGCGTGCACGACCCCGAGGAGATCAACGACCCCCTTCCCTTCGCACCCCTTGGGACGATCCTGCTCGGCCACACCAGCTCCCTGCCCCACGTCACCTGGACGGTGCCCGATCCGAGCGTCCTCGGGCGCAACGGCACCTTCAACGCCTTTCGCGTGCTGGCCCAGGATGTGGACGGCTTCGAAGACTTCCTCGCCGAGCAGCAGCGGCAGTACGGGGCCGACCCGGAGGAGACGGCGGCCAAACTGTGCGGCCGTTGGCGACGTTCCGGTGTGCCCCTGTCGTTGGCCCCCACCGCCGCCGACGCCGCCGCCTTCAACGACCCGGGCCGGCTCAACGACTTCGACTACGTCGACAACGACCCCGACGGCGAGGTATGCCCCATCGGCGCCCACATACGCCGCGCCAACCCTCGGGGCGCCCATATCGTGCAGCGGGGCTCGAACCGCACCCGAGCCCTCATCCGGCGGGGCATCCCCTACGGGCCTCCCTTCGATCCGGAGCTTCCCGGTTCCCGAGAGACTCCGCGGGGGCTGCTTGGCAACTTTCTCTGCGCCAATCTGGCGGCCCAGTTCGAGTCGATGCAGTACGACTGGATCAACCTGGGCCTGCAGGATCCTCGCATCACCGGGTCCAACGACCCCCTCATCGGGGCCAACGACCCGGCGTTCAGCCGGTTCACCTGGCCCCAGTCCGGGGCGCCGCCGCGGACGCTGCGGGGGCTGCCACGCTTTGTGACCACCCGGGGCGGGGCCTACACCTTCCTGCCCAGTATCCCGGCGCTGCGGTGGATCGCGGCCTGCGGCGCCGCCATGGGGTAGGCGGATACCGTGGTGTGGTGCTCGCACCGCGGTGGGCTGTCCTCCCGGCTGTCATAGCCGCGACCCTGCTGGTCGGCGCGGGCTGCAGCGGATCCACGCACCCGTCGGCGGTGGTGACGACGACCACCAGCGCGTCGGCGGCGACCACCATCACGACCACTGGCTCCGCCGCCAGCTCGGCCGCCGCCTCCACGACCGTCGCCATCCAGAGCAGCGGTCCGCGCACCGTACTGAGCCCCATCGGGCTCAACGTCCGCAGTGCTCCCGCCAAGACGGCCGCGGTGTCCGGTACCGCCGGCCAGGGTGCGGTCCTTACCGTGATCGGACACACCGACCAGGGCGGGGGCTGGTACCAGGTCAAGGGGTCCACGGTGACGGGGTACATCTCCGACAACCCCGCCCTCAGCGCCGAGGGCAAGTTCACGCCGTACGACTCGACGGCGCACAACTTCACCGCCCTCTACCCCGAGTCATGGACCGCCACCGAGGCGCCACCCGCGAGTGTGGTGTTCCACCCCCAAAGCGGAGGGGACAGCATTGTCGTCACCACCGCCGCCACCGCCGGCGCCCTCTCCCACGGCCACACCGGCTACCGCCAGGACAGCGACACCGTGTTTGTCGTCTGTGGCGTCACCGGCGACCTTCTGCTCTTCGAGCAGACCGGCGCCGCGCCCGCGGCCAGCCCGGCAACGTCGACGACCACCCCCGGTGGGGCCGTGGCCGAGCGCTACCTGACGCAGATCCACCTCACCCTCGACGCTCAGCACGCCCTCGGCGTCGAGGGCCACCTGGCCGCCCTGGCCCAGCTACCGACGGTGCAGAACTTCCTGCACTCGATCGCCTTCCCCTTCCCGCAGTGTGAAGGCGGGGCGTCCCCCCAGACGTCGAGCACGGCGCCGGCCAGCACCGTCCCCTGACAGTTCTCTTACTGGCAAAGCGCGGAGATTTCGCGCCCCGTCGTTAGCTTCCCGCCGTGGCCTCTGCCGAACGGCAGGCGTCCGACGGGAAGGAAGGGTCATCGTGATCGAACCGGTCGAGGAGCCGGGGTCGGCGGACGACACATATTTGAGCCGGGGGGAAGCGGCCCGCCGGCTCGGCGTGCCGCCCCGGACGATCCAGCAATGGGCGCGGGACGGGAAGATCCCGTGCATCCGCACCTTCGGCGGCCATCGCCGATTCGCGGCCAAGGATCTCGACGCCTTGACGGAACTGGCCAGGAACCGCCGTTCTCGCCGCCGGGAGAACAACATCCCGTCAGCTTCGTAGCCAGACCCCGGAGCCCAGCGGCTCCATCTGGCCACCCGGGGCCTACGGCTGGGGTGCCACCACCTCGTCGAGGCCGCGGAGGGCGCCCGCCAGATGGGCGACCATGGCGGCGGCGAGGGCGTCGGCATCGGCGAGCGATCCCGTTCGCGTCGTGGCCTCCAGCGCCGAGCAGCTGGCGGCGAGGGCCACGGCGCCAAGGTTGGCGGCGCTCGACTTGAGGGTGTGGGCGGCCGCCTCGGCCCCTTTGGCGTCACCGGCGGCGATGGCGGCGCAGGCCGAGTCCACCAGCCGGCTCGCCTCGGTACGGAAAATCGTGACCAGCCGGCCCAGCGCCTCGGGGCCGAACTCGGCCACCAGGCCGGCGGCCATGCTCGGGTCAAGATCCGGCAGTGGCCCCAAACGCACCTCGGCGGCGGCGGTGGGCGATGGCGGCGGCGGCCCGTCGAGCGCAGCGGCCGGGGCCCCATCCCACCCCGCCGCCGGCGCCTCATACCGCCCCGCCGCCGACGGCCCATCCCGGCGGGCCGCACCGGCGGCCAGGGCCCGGGCCAGCTCCGCCCGGTCGATCGGCTTGGCCACGTAGTCATCCATCCCCGCGTCCAGGCAGGACTCCGAGTCGCCGGGGAAGGCATGGGCGGTAAGGGCGACGATGTACGGCTGGTGCACCTCGGCCCCCAGCCGGCGGATGACGCGGGTGGCGCTGACCCCATCCGTGCCCGGCATGGCCACGTCCATGAGCACCACGTCATACGGTGCCGAGCGCACGGCGGCGATGGCCTGGTCGCCGTTGCCGACCACGTCGGCGCCGTGGCCCATGGCCGCGAGGAGGAGGGTGGCGACCTGCTGGTTCATCACGTTGTCCTCGGCGACGAGCACCCGCAGGTCGCTCCTCGCGGGACCAGGTCGGCCCGGTCGAGTTCCGCTGAGGGGACGGGCCCGCGGCCCTGAGGGATCGGGTTGCCGCGCCGCCACCGCGGCTATCGGCGGCCGCCACGGCGCCGGGATCTCCACGACGACCCCCGGACTGTCGTTCCGGGGGGCCGGCGGCGCCGGGATCTCCACGACGACCCCGGGACCGTCGTTCCGGGGGGCCGGCGGCGCCGAGGCGGGATCGACGTCGGCCACCCAGGTGAAGGTGACGGTCGCCCCGGGACCGTCGGCCTCCGCGACCCAGATCCGGCCCCCCAGCAGCTCAGACAGGCGCTTGCAGATGGCCAGGCCCAGGCCGGTGCCACCGAATTCGCGTGCGATCCCGCTGTCCGCCTGGCGGAACTCATCGAACAGGGTGGCCGCGTCCTCGGGCCGGATGCCCATCCCGGAGTCCCGCACCGCACACCGGTACTCCCAGCGTTGCGGGGCGACCTCAGTGGCATCCACCCGGACTTCGACGAAGCCTTCCGAGGTGAACTTCACGGCGTTGCCCAGCAGGTTCAGCAGGATCTGGCGCAGCCGGCCCTCGTCCGACCACAGGGTCCTCGGGATGCCGTCGGCGACGGTACAGCGGAGCTCCAGCCCCTTCTCGCCCGCCCGGGGGGCGATGATCTCGATGGTGTCGTCGAGCCAACGCGCCAGGTCGACGGGTTTGCGCTCCAGTTCGACCTGCCCGGCCCGAAGCCGGCTGAACTCCAGCACGTCGTTGATCAGCGCCAGCAAGAGGTCGGAGGACAGGCGCATCCGCCGCACCATGTCGGACTGAGCTGGGGTCAGCTCGCTCTCCGCCAGCAACCCGGCGAGCACGATCACCGAGTTGAGCGGCGTCCGCAGTTCGTGGCTCATGGTGGTGAGGAAGGTGGTGCGGGCGTTGGCCGCCGCCTCGGCGGCGTCCTTGGCGGCGAGAAGCTGCTTGTTCAGCTGCCGGAGACGGGCGTTGTGGGTCGCGATGGCATCGGCGCGCATCTGCGCCGCGTCGATCTTCACCCGCTCCTTGGCCCGCTGCGCTTCCGCCATGGTCGTCTGCGCCCTCTTGGTCAGGGTGACGTCAAAGGCGACGCCTTGGAAGTACGCCGGCCGCCCCAGCTCGTCGCGGATCAGGCGGGCTTCCCCGAGGATCCACACCTCGCCGCCACTGCGGGAGAAGAACCTCACCTCGGCCCGAAACGGTTGACCGGTCTGTACCCCCTTGGTGAACGCGTCGATCACCGCGTCGTGGTCATCGGGGTGCAGCTGCGAGTACCACAGCAGCGGGTTGGTGAGCCATTCCTGCTGGGTGAACCCGAGGAGTGTCTCGATCTGCGGGCTGACGTAGACCTCGTTCTCGCCCGCGCCGAGGGCGGCATAGAACACGACGGCCGGCAGCTGCTCGACCAGCGACCGGAACCGGGCCTCGGACTGGCGGATGTGGGCCTCGAGGTCCTGCCGGCCCGCCGGCGACCCGTACGCAGAGGGGCCGACCGGGCCGGACTCGCCGGACTCGCCGGACGGGGCGTGCCTCCCTCCACCCGCCGCCGTTGCCAGCCCCGGGCTCCCGGCCGCCACCCCCGGCGGGCGGTCCGCCTCCGGCCAAAGGACCGGGGCGTCGCCGATGCGCCGGTCAGGGAAGACGGCCTGGGCCAGCCGCCCCAAGACTTCGAACGCCTCGGTGTCGCCACTTCCCATCTCGGCCAGCTGCTGCTCCAAGGCAGAGAGGGCGGTCCGGGCCTCGTCTGGGAGACCGTCCGTCATCCGCCCGCCATGGGAACGTGCTCGACATGTCGGGTCCGCCCCCCACCGGTGTACAGGTGGACGCCGCACGGCAGGCAGGGGTCGAAACTGCGCACCGCGCGCATCACATCGATCCCGGTGAACTCGTCGTCCGAGGTGGCCGACTCGAAGATCGGCGTGCCGGCGACGGCGTCCTCCATCGGACCGGGTGTGCCGAAGGAGTCCCGAGGACTGGTGTTCCAGGAGGTCGGCGGGTACGGGTGGTAGTTGGCGATCTTCCCGCCGCGGATGACCAGGTGGTGCGAGAGCCCGCCGCGGACGGCCTCATGGAACCCGCAGGCGATGGCCTCGTCGGGCACGGTGTATGGCGTGGCGGTGGCGATGTCGCCGGCCTGAATGGCCGCCGTGGCCTTCTCCAAAAAATGGAACGCCATCGCCGCGCTGTACGCCTGGAAGTAGGTGCGGGCCCGGTCCCGTTCCAGGGCGTTCGACCACGCCGGGATCCGCCACTCGAGTTCGGTGTCGGGCAGATGGGCGGTGCGGGGGAGGGAGATGCGCACCGACGACCCGGTGGCGGCGACATACGGAGTGTGTACCAACCCCGCCAGGGCGGTAACCCACAGCCGGGCTAGGGGGCCGCCGCCGGTGTCGAGGGCGAGGGGCTGATCACCGCCTGGTGCCACCCACCGAGGCGACATCACCCAGGTGTACTTCCCGTCGAAGTCCCGTTTTTGTGGTCTGGGCAACGTCGTCTGGTTCCACGGGTGGCGACGGTCGACGGGATGGCCCAACGGGTCGTGGGTGACGAAGGTCTGCTCCTCGTCCCAGTCGTCGTAGAAGGAGCTGCCGAGCAGGATGCGCAGCCCCAGGTTGATGTCGACCAGATCGGTGGTGACCAGGGAACCGTCGACCACCACGCCGGGCGTGACGAACATCTTCCTGCCCCACCCGGACATGCCGGCATAGGAGAAGTCGCAGGCCTCGGGGTCCTGGAAGGAACCCCACGAGTTCAGAAGGACCCGGCGCCGGCCGACCTCCTCGTATCCGGGCAGGGCGCGATAGAAGAAGTCGAACAGGTCGTCGTGCAACGGCACCATCTTCTTCAGGTGCTCGGTGTAGCGGACCAGGCGCACCAAGTAGTCGTTGAGCACCTGGATGCTGGGCAACGTGCCCACCCCGCCCGGGTACAGCGTGGAGGGATGGACGTGGCGCCCGCCGATCAGGCAGAACATCTCCCGGGTCAGCCGGCTCATCGCCAGCGCCTCGGTGTAGAGCGCGCCCTCGAACGGATTGAAGGCCGCCATGATGTCGCCGATCGTCCGGTAGCCGTGGATGCCGGCGCCTGGCGCTTCGGTCACCCGGGCCAGCGCCAACACCGACGGGTTCGTCGACTCGACCATCCGGGCGCAGAAGTCCACCCCCACCAGGTTCTCCTGGTACAGGTTGTGGTCGAACATGTACTCCGCCGCCTCGGCCAGGTTGATCATCCACTCGCCGAGCGGGGGCGGCGAAATGCCGTAGGCCATGTTCTGGGTGTAGATCGAGCAGGTGGCGTGGTTGTCGCCACAGATGCCGCAGATGCGGCTGGTGATGATGTGGGCGTCGCGGGGGTCCTTGCCCTTCAGGAACACGCTGTAGCCCCGGAAAATCGATGACGTGCTGTGGCAGCTCAGCACCCGCCGGGCGCCCAGGTCGACACGGGCATGGATGCCCAGCGAGCCGACCACCCGGGTGATGGGATCCCATGACTTGTCGATGATGGTCACCGCTGGCGCCCCTCCGGCTCGACGTTGAGCGACGCCCGCGTCACCTTGCGCAGCGCCCGCACGGTGCGACCGTAGAGCAGCACCGCCGAGGTGGACATCTTGGCACCCGGCGGCTCGTCGAGGAACGGCATGAACTTGTCAGGAAACCCGGGCATGGTGCAGCCGATGCACGCCCCGCCCACGTTGGCGCAGCCCCCCACGCCGTTGATCCAGCCCCGCTTGGCGACATTGCAGTCGGCGACGGGCCCCCAGCAGCCCAGCTTCACGATGCAGCGGGGCGACCCGAACTCGGCTGCGAAGTCGCCCTGCTCGTAGTAGCCGGCCCGGTCACACCCCTCGTGGACGGTCTGTGAGAACAGCCATTGCGGCCGGTACACCTCGTCCAGGGGGATGGCGGGCGCCAGCCCGGCCAGCTGGCGCACCAGGTACAGAAGCGTCTCGGTGCAGTTGTCCGGCTGCACCGGGCAGCCGGGAAGGTTGACGATCGGCAGGCCACCGGTGGACCGCCAGTTCCAGCCGAGGTAGTCGCAAAGTCCCATGGCCCCCGTCGGGTTACCGGCCATGGCATGGATGCCGCCGTAGGCGGCACACGTGCCCACCGCCATCACCGCCCACGCCCGCGCCGCCAGCCGGTCGATCCAGGTGGTGGTGGGGATGGGCTGCCCGGTGGCCGCATCGGTGCCCAGCGCCGCCCAGCAGCCGTCACCGCTCGTGGCGGCGTTGGGCACCGATCCCTCCACCACCAGGATGAAGGAGGGAAAGTCCGGGCCGCAGGCGGCTTCGAAATCGGCGAGAAACGCCGCCCCGACCTGGTAGGCGAGGATGGGATGGTGGAATCGGACCCGCGGGACGCCGGGGAAGGCGCCGAGGACCAAGTCCTCAAGGCTTGGTTGGGTGGCCGCCGTCATGGCGATCGAATCGCCGTCACAACTCAGGCCCGCGGTGAGCCAGAGTACCGGGACCTCCTCCGGAATCGTCGTGGCCTCAGCCATTGCGCCGCCCCTTTCTTCGCCCGGTGCCTTCTGCCCGGCCCGTCGTTTTGGAAACTGCTACCCCAGGGGTCGGAAGCGTGCTACCCCGGGGAGTCGTCCCAGGGCTCGTTGGCGTCCGGTGTGCGGTGCATGGTCTTTATAAAGTAACGGAGATGCTCCATCACGAACGGCTTGGTGATGTAGTAATCCGCGCCTGACTTCCAACCGGCCATGATGTCCGGGTCACTGTCCCGACCGGTCAGCAGCACGATAGGCAACCGTGCCGTCTCGGGTTGCTGGCGCAGGCGCCGGGTGACCTCCAAACCGTCGATACCGGGCATGGCGACGTCGAGGACCATCAGGCCGGGGCGGGCCGAGCCGGCCAACGCCAAGGCCTCGTTCCCGTCCCTCGCCAGAGTCACGTGGTGCCCCTCCGCCTCCAGCTTCAACTGCAGGAGGGCGCGCATAACCGGATCATCATCAGCCACCACAATTTGCATGGAAACGGACACCCAGAAGCCTTTCGAGGAGGGGACCGGACCGGATTATCGGCAGACGCTCCCCCGAACATGAGCCGCAGCTTGCCAAATTTCCGCCCACCGAACTCGACGGCCCGGGCAGCAGCGGCGTGCCGCCCCCACTCCGGTCACGTGGCTGTCCGGTGCTGGGCGTCGTGGCCGCTGGCGGCGCGTAACTTGGCCGGTATGGCTCCGGATCGTCCTTCAGATCAGCAGGTCATCGATGCCACCGCCGCCACCGAGGCGACCATGCGGCCCCAGGCAGTGCCCGTCAACATGTACGAAGCGGGCGGCGCCCTCGTCATCGTCGCCCCCATGGTCGCGGTCACCGCCGACGACGTGACCATCGAGTGCCAACCGGGCATGGTGCGCTTCTGGGCCCACCTGCGCAGCGCCGGCCCACGCGAGTACCTCATTCACGAATGGGAGTACGGCGGCTACGAACGCTGCATCGTGATACCGGACGGGTTCGGGTGCCGCCTCGAGGCGTCGCTCGGCAACGGTCAGCTTGTCATCCGTATCCTCCGGGGCGACGCCACCGATTCCCTGACGGTGAAGCCCACCTCGATCTAGGCGCTCCCACCTCGATCTAGGCGCTCCCACCTCGATCCAGGCACCCCGGGACCTCGGCCCGAGGCGTAGGTTGGCGGCGGTGGATGGGCTGTTCCCGGGCGCCTGCCTCGTCCTCGATTTCGACGGGACGATCCTCGACACCGAGGCTCCGGTGTACCAGTCCTGGGCGGAACTGTGGGCCGAACAGGGCGTCGAGCTGGCCCGAGGGGAATGGCAGTCGGTCATCGGCACCGACGCCGGGTTTGACCCGTGGGCCGAGCTGGAGACCCGGCTGGGGCGGCGGGTCGACCCGTCGCTGGCCGCCCGCCGGCGCGCCCGCCGCGACGAGCTGCAACTGGCCTACGAGCCGCGCGAGGGGGTGCTGGCCTGGCTGGAGGAAGCCGACGCCCTCGGTGTCCCTGTGGCCATTGCGTCGTCGTCGCCCGTCGAGTGGGTGGAAGGCCACCTGGCCCGCCTCGGCCTCCGGCCGCGGTTTGCGGTCATGGTCTGCCGGGACGAGATCGTTCCTCCGAAACCCGATCCCACCTCCTATCGAGAGGCGTGCCTGAAGCTGGGAGCCGACCCCCGCCGTTCGGTGGCGGTCGAGGACTCGGTCCACGGTGTGGCCGCCGCGGTCGCCGCCGGCCTGTACACGGTGGCGGTACCCCACGGTCTGACCGACGATCTCGATCTGTCGGCGGCCGACCTGGTGACCACCACCCTAGAGGGGCTGTCCCTGGCCGCGGTCCTGGCCAAGGCGGCCCGCCGCGACGGCGCCGCCGCTTCCGGGGCCGCCGCACCCGAGGCCCCCGCTGCCGGGGCCGCCGCCCCCGGGGCCGCCGCTGCCGGGGCCGCCACTCCCGACGTCAGGGGAGCCAGGCGGCGACCGCCGCCGCCAGACGGTCCGCCGACCCCGGCGCCAAGGGGAGGAACAACGCCGGCTCGATCAGCTCCACCTCCAACACCAAAGGGTCGCCCGTGGGCCCCGTGATCAGGTCGACGCGGCTGTACAGAGGATCCCGGCCGAAGCGCCGCCACAACTGGCGCGCCACCGCGGCCGCCAGGGCCAGTTCAGAGGGACGAGGGGTGGCCGGTTCCAGCACGAGGCGGTTCATGGGATCTGCGGAGACGCCCTCACCGCGGCGCAGTATGGGCTGCTTGCGCGCCGCGTGGCTGAACGCCCCGTTGATGAGCACCAGCGCGATCTCCCCCTCGCGGTCAACGGCGTGCTGGTACGGCTGCACCATGACCGTCTGGCCCCGGTCGTGCAAGCGCCGGACGTGGCGGGCGGCCGCGGCGCCGTCCTCCGTCCGGTAACGGGCGGTCTCCATGGCGCCGGCAGAGATCGCCGGCTTCACGACAAACTCGCCCGCCGGTGCCACCCACGCGTCGCCCGGTGCCACCCACGTCGTCGGGATCACCGCCAACCCCGCCGACGCGAGATCGGCGAGATACGCCTTGTCCACGTTCCAGCGGATGACCTCGAGCGGATTCAGCAGCGACGTCGCCGCCGCGACCCGCGACGCCCAGGCGAGAAATGTCCCCACGCGGGGGACGTAGTCCCACGTCGAGCGGATGACCACCAGGTCGAAGGCACCCCACTCCACGTCGGCGTCGTCCCAGACGGCATAGACGGCGTCGACGTGGCGCGCCGCCAGCGCGGCCTGCAACAACGGCCAGTCGGCGTCGTACGCCGCCAGCGGGCGGCAGCCCGCGATCGCCACCATTGATCCGGTCATCGGGAGTGCTACGTGGGCCCACCAAGACCGGGTAGGGGCCGTGCCGCCGCGTCGTCCACCGACGCGGCGGCCTCGTCCACAGGAGTGGCGGCGTCGTCCACCGGACCGGCGGCGTCGTCCACCAGACCGGCGATGGCGGCTTCGAGGAGGCGCTTCGCGGCGGGCCGGTCGGCGTGGTTCAAGTGCGCGACCGTTCCCACGGTGACGGCATGGCTCGGGCGAGACAGGACCTCGACGGCGTCGCCGGCCGCCACGTCTCCCGGCGCCACGACCCGGAAGTAGGTGCCGGAGCGCTCGGCGGCGAGGAAGCGGGCCGGGAAGGCGGCGTCACCCATGCGGACCCCCAGCTTCCAGCAGGGGTAGCGGGGCTGGACGATCTGGAGGACGGCCGTCCCGACCCGCCACGTCTCACCCAACACCGCGCCGGCGAGATTGGCGCCGCCGAGCGTCAGGTTCTCGCCGAAGGTGCCGGGCGCCACCGCAACGCCCAGTTCCCGCTGCCACCAGTCGAGGTCCTCGGCCGCGTAGGCGTACACCGCCTTGTCCCGGCCCCCGTGGACGGTGAGGTCGGCCTGCCGGTCCCCGGCCAACCCGGTCGCCCCGACCGCCACCCGTCCGGCCACGGGGGACTTCCAGATCCCGGTCGTGCGGACCTCGCCATGGAACACGATTTCCCGGATGGCGCCGACGTTGACGGACACCACCGTCGCTCCGGAGGACCAGTCGGGAACAGGCACGGGTCGACGCTACCCACTGGCGGCCAGCCGGCCTTGGGGTTTACGCCGGGCGACGGTGTGGGGCAATTTCCTTGCACACCGCCCACGGGTTTGGAATCGTCGACCGGTGATGCCGGCCAGCCTGTGGCGCCACCGCGATTTTCGCCTCCTCTGGGCCGGCCAGACGGTCAGCGAGGTCGGTACCCAGGTCAGTTTCCTGGCCGTGCCCCTGGTGGCCATCGACATCGTGCACGCCAGCACGTTCGGGGTGGGCCTGCTCGCCGCCATGCAGACCCTGCCGTTCCTCCTGGTGGGGCTGCCGGCCGGCGCCTGGGTCGATCGCATGGCGCGCCGCCCGGTGCTCATCGCCGCTGACATCGGCCGCACCGTCGCGCTCGGCAGCATCCCCGCCGCCTGGGCCCTGTCGGCGCTGACCCTGGCCCAGCTGTACATCGTCAGCCTGGTGGCCGGCATCCTCACCGTGTTCTTCGATGTCGCCTACCAGTCCTACCTGCCGGTACTGGTCGGCCACGAGCACCTGGTCGACGGCAATGCCAAGCTGGCGACCAGCGAGTCGGGGGCGCGGGTGGTCGGGCCGGCCGTCGCCGGCGGCCTCGTCAGCGCGGTAGGGGCGGCGAACGCGGTCCTGGCCGACGCCGCCAGCTTCGTGGTCTCCTTTGCCACCCTGCTGGCCATCCGGACGCCGGAGGAACGGCCGGAGGCGGCCCCCGCGCCGAGGGGCCGGGCGCGGCGGCTGAAGGGCGAGATCGCCGAGGGTCTCCGTTTCGTGTGGCGCGAACCCCGCATCCGCTCGGTCGCCGGATCCACCAGCACCTCCAACTTCTTCTCCGTCATGGCCATGGCCGTGCTGCTGGTGTTCCTGCGCCGCCAGCTGCACCTTTCCGCCGGACGCATCGGTGTGCTCGAGGCCCTGGGCAGCGTGGGCGGGATTGTCGGCGCCCTGGCCGCTGGCCGGCTGGCCAGGCGAATCGGCGTGGGCCGCACCATCCTGTGGACCATCGCCGTCTCTGGCTTGGGCCAGATGGCATACCCGCTGGCCACCCGGGCCACGGCCTCGATCCTCGTCGTAGTGGGCGGCGTGCTCACCGCCGGCGGGGCCGTGGCCTACAACATCAACCAGGTGAGCCTGCGCCAGGCGTTGTGCCCGCCCCGGCTGCTCGGGCGCATGAATGCCAGCGTCCGCTTCATGGTGTGGGGCTCGATGCCCATCGGCGGGTTCGTCGGCGGCGTGCTGGGCAGCACCATCGGGTTGCGGCCCACCCTCTGGGTGGCGGCGGCGGGATCGCTGGCCGCCTTCGGGTGGATCCTGTTCTCGCCGGTTCCGGCGGTGCGGACCATCCCCACCCCGGAGGAGCTAGCCGGCGTCTGACTCGGCGCCGAGGAACTGCTCGTGGAGCTGCACCGCCCGGACCGCCCGCTCCGTCGGGGTGATGGCGTCGCCTATCGAGGCCGCCGCCGCCCGCACCGCGTCCCGTCGTTGGCCGTCCTCGGCGTGGGGGAACCGAAACCGCCACCGCCGGGCCTGGTCCCCGATGGCGTTGTCGAGCTCCACACCGGCGGCGGCGAACACCCGGCAGTCATAAGTGCGGCAGGCCCGCGGCCGGTCCTCGTAAATCGAGCA
>DATARN010000203.1:0-2175 GCA_036264135.1 Acidimicrobiales bacterium | reverse complement strand
CATGCTGGGCGGCTTCGACTTCAACTCCCGGTTCTACGCCGACGACGACCTCATGGTCGGCGCCGCCGACCCCTTCCAGCTGTTCCGGATCATGCACGAGGTGGTGAAGGCGGGCGCCCTGCGCCCCGACTCCGGGGTGGCGTTCATGCTCGACCAGTGCCACAACATCGAGCCCAAGATCCCCGCCCAGATCCGCTCGGTCATGAACGTCCAGGAGGCCACCGCCAAGGCGCTGCTGGTCGACAGCGAGGCGCTGGCCGCGGCCCAGGCCGCGGGCGACGTCCTCGGTGCCCACGGCGTGCTCATGGACGCCTACAACACCGACGTCCGGCCCCTCGTGGCCGAAGTTCGCACCGGCCTCGGCCTCGACCCCGACCCGATGGCGGCCTACGCCGCCTCCGGCTACGGCGAGCGCATCGTCGCCGAGCGCGTCGGCGGCCAGCAGGCCGGGTGGGGCGCCTGATGGCAGCCCCCACCGAACCCACCGAACCCACCGAACCCACCGCCCCCACTTCGTCCGCCCCGCCGGCGGTGGCCGAGCTCATCGCCCGCAGCCACCGCCTCGGGGCCGACCCCCGCAACACCAACTACGCCGGCGGCAACGCCTCCTGCAAGGCCGAGGTCACCGACCCGGTGACGCAGGACCCGGTGGAGCTCATGTGGGTCAAGGGCTCGGGCGGCGACCTCGGCACCTTGACCGAGGCCGGCCTGGCCGTGCTGCGCCTCGACCGGCTCCGCGCCCTGGTGTCGATCTACCGCGGCGTCGACCGCGAGGACGAGATGGTCGCCGCCTTCGACTACTGCCTCCACGGCAAGGGCGGCGCCGCCCCCTCGATCGACACCGCCATGCACGGCCTGGTCACCGCGGCCCACGTCGACCACCTCCATCCCGACGCCGGCATCGCCCTGGCCACCGCCGCCGACGGCGAGGCCCTGACCGCCAAGTGCTTCGGCGAGCGGGTGGTATGGGTGCCGTGGCGCCGGCCCGGCTTCCAACTCGGCCTCGACATCGCGGCCATCGCCGAGACCCACCCCCACGCCATCGGCGTCATCCTCGGCGGCCACGGCATGACGGCGTGGGGCGCGACCAGCGACGAGTGCGAGGCCCGCTCCCTCGAGATCATCCACACTGCCCAGCAGTTCATCGACACCCACGGCCGCGACGAGCCGTTCGGTCCCGTCCGGCCGGGCTTCGAGGCCCTGCCCGACGACGAGCGCCGGGCCCGGGCCGCCGCCCTGGCACCGCTCATCCGAGGATTGGCGTCGACGGACCGGCCCCAGGTGGGGCACTTCAACGACAGTCCCGCGGTCGTCGACTTCCTGGCCCGCACCGAGTGCCCTCGGCTGGCCGCCCTCGGCACCTCCTGCCCCGACCACTTCCTGCGCACCAAGGTCCGGCCCCTCCTCCTCGACCTGCCCGCCGCCGCCCCCCTCGACGAGGTCGTGGCCCGGCTGCGCCACCTCCACGCCGAGTACCGCCAGGACTACGCCGACTACTACCAGCGCTACGCCACCGCCGACAGCCCGGCCATGCGAGGCGCCGACCCGGCCATCGTCCTCGTCCCCGGCGTCGGCATGTTCAGCTTCGGCGCCAACAAGCAGACGGCCCGGGTGGCGGGCGAGTTCTACCTCAACGCCATCAACGTCATGCGGGGCGCCGAAGCCATCTCCGAGTACCGGCCCATCCCCGAATCGGAGAAGTTCCGCATCGAGTACTGGGCCCTGGAGGAGCAGAAACTGGCCCGCCTGCCCCGCCCGAAGCCCCTCGCCACCCGGGTGGCGCTGGTGACGGGCGCCGGGTCGGGCATCGGCCGGGCCATCGCGATCCGCCTGGCCGCCGAGGGGGCGTGCGTGGTCGTCGCCGACCGGGACGAGGCCGCGGCCAGGGACGTGGCCGCCGAGATCGGCACCGCCGACGCGGCGGTGGCCACGGTCGTCGACGTCACCGCCGAGGAACAGGTCGACGCCGCCTTCCGGGCCGCCGCCCTGGCCTTCGGCGGGGTGGACTTAGTGGTCAACAACGCCGGCCTCTCGGTCTCCAAGCCCCTCCTCGACACCACCGAGGCCGACTGGGACCGCCAGCACGACGTCATGGCCAAGGGGTCGTTCCTCGTCTCGCGGGCCGCCGCCCGCCTCATGATCGACCAGGGCCGGGGCGGCGACATCATCTACATC